>JBEIDU010000019.1:0-28918 GCA_040383345.1 Chitinophagales bacterium
CTGCCCCATTTAGCCACTCTGGAAACTGCCCCCCTTTTTTTACATTGCTGCAAAAAAATGGAGCCGAAGAAGGGACTTGAACCCCCGACCTGCTGATTACAAATCAGCTGCTCTACCAACTGAGCTACTTCGGCTTGTGTATAATTAAATTAGGGATTTTCTTTATAAGAAAATCTCTTTTGTTTTATTATTTTTATATCAAAGAACGAATTAAATTATTGTTCGTATTCTATCGCTCTAGAATACTCCCTTTTTAAAAAAGGTGTGCAAAGATAAGTACTATTTTTTTATTGGCAAGTCTTTTTTTATTATTTTTTCATTTTCAGATCTTGAAAATTTTATAATAAATTGATTTACAATTAATAATATATAATTATTTTTTTATTCAAACCACATTTTATCCTCACAATCTGGATCCAAATTATAGTTAATAGTTATTTCATCGCCTGCTTTAATAGGCCTGTGGCATATAAAGTGTATTTCTCTCTCTTCATAATAGCTTTCATATATTGTATTGGCTCTATTGCTATGATTGTACAATGATCCATATCCCAATGCTATAGCACTCTTTGAATGATCATCATCCCATAGAAAATAATAATTGAAAATATCGGTTTGATCTATTAACTCCCTATCTTGTGCAGGCAAAACAATTACTGGACAAATCTCGATTAAATCACCTACATCAATATCTGCATCGGTAAATACTCCTCTATCCTTTCCGATTGATTCCTTTATATATATAGCCATAGTCTTAAATATAAAAAAGGCACTGTTGAATTTCAAGTGCCTTTTTTATCTGTATCTTAGTTTGCAGCTACTCCTTTATTATATTCATCAAACAATCGATTAATTTCATTAAAAATAAAGTCAATTGTTTCGGCAAAGCCTTTTTCATCAAATGGAGAACTCAAATTTGCAATTTCCAATAATTCTAAGAAATTCATACTTCCTCCTTGTTTGCAAAGTCTATGATAATCTTTCCAAGCGTTATCAAAATCTTCATTCATTTTTTTGTAAAACTGAAATGCACATAATTGTGCCAAGGTATAATCTATATAATAGAAAGGCATTTGATATATATGTGCTTGTAACTGCCATCTACCTCCGTTCTCAAGAAATGGCTCATTATCTACTTTTATCCATGGTGAGTAGGTATCGCTAACTTGATTCCACATAGCTCTACGTTGTTCAGCAGAAATTGTAGGATTTTCAAATACATTTTGTTGGAATTCATCTACAGATACACCATATGGCAGGAAAAATAATGATTTAAGTAAATGACCTAATTTATATTTCTCCGTATCCTGCAAAAAGAATTTATCTACCCAATTCCACGCAAAAAATTCCATGCTCATTGAATGAATTTCAGCACTTTCAGAAGTTGGGAATAAATATTCACCCAATTCGAAATGCGTACTACAATAACATTGAAAAGCATGTCCTGCCTCGTGAGTCAACACATCTACATCATGCGACGTTCCATTGAAATTTGAAAATATAAATGGCGATTTTATCTCATCAATATAAGTACAATATCCTCCAGGGCTCTTATTTTCTCTATTCAATAAATCCATAACTTCTAGATCTATCATTTGTTTAAAGAACTCACCTGTTTCGGGAGATAATTCATTGTACATAATCTGAGCATCGGCTATCATTTGCTCTGGACTAGTTTTTGGGGTAGCATTTCCATCTTTGAACAACAAAGAATCATAATGATACATCGTATCTAATCCTTGTAACTTAGCGATTTTATCTTTCAATATTGCTACTTTTGGCGTTACATATTTAGCTACAAAACCTCTGTATTTGGTAATATCATTAGCATTATAGCATGTTCTTCCCATACGATCATAACCCATTTGCACAAAATTTTCATAGCCCAATTTATGCGCCAATTCTGTTCGTACTTTTACCAAATCATCATAAATTCGGTCAAACTCGTACTGTACTTTTATCATCTCCGAATACATAGCTTTTGAAGCAGCCTTGCGATATTCTCTATCGGTACTTTCCATCAATGGCGACATACCGCTAAGATTTCTCATTTTGCCATCAAAATCAATTTTGATTTCCGATTTCAGTTTTTGATATTCAGCACTTAATTCATTTTCTTTTTGCAATAAAGGAACTACTTCCTCCGATACAATTTTATTCTGCAACTCCGTCAAATCAAAAAATTGTTTACCAAATTCTGCTTCAAGCTCTTTTCTGAATTTTGCTTTCAAACAAACTATACCAAACTCCTTAAAAACAGGACTTAGTTTAGGCATTTCATTATCAAAATATTTTTTTTCATCTTCAAAGAAAGCGTCTTTTGAATTTTGACTATATTTCACTTCTACAAATGAATGCGCACTACCATTTTTCTTGGAATCTCTAGAAATTTTCAAAAAAAGTTGACGCTGCGATTCCAATGTATCTGATGCTTTAAAAGCTTCTATATCTTTTTTCAATTCGGCAGAATACGCTTCCAAATTAGGTCGAGAATATACTATTTCACTAAATTTTTTCATACTTGTTGATTTTAAAATTAACTATTTAAATTCCATATAACTTGGAATTGATTTAAGCTACAAATGTAATAATTTTGAGATTAACTAATTGATTTGATTCTTTTTTTAGTAAACATTCAATTTTGACTTTTTAATTATCATCAAAATCATATGAAAACTATCTTATTACTATTTAAAGATATTTTTCAGCAAATAAAATACTATGCTATTTTATCAGGCAAACCTAGGATCAGATGCCATTACATGATTACAATTAGGACATGTTCGCATTTCTTCTGAACCATAAAATTCCTTGAATCGTGGGATAAAATCTTTTTCAATATTATCCAAATGAAAATAATATTGCTTCAAATTAGTATTGCATAATTCACAAAACCATAGCAAGCCATCATTCATAATCTCCGAACGTTTTCGTTCTATCACCAATCCCACCGAACCTGCAGGACGCGAAGGGCTGTGCGGAACTCTAGCCGGCAAAAGAAACATTTCACCCTCCTTGATCTTCACAACATCGGCCTTGCCATTTATCTGCACGCCAACTTCTATATCACCTTCTATCTGATAAAAAAGCTCCTCGGTCTCATTATAATGATAATCTTTTCTAGCATTGGGACCGCCTACTATCATTACGATATAGTCGCCACTTTCTTTGTACAAATTCTTATTAGAGACAGGTGGTTTGAGCAAATCCCTATTCTCATCTATCCATTTTTGGAGGTTAAATGGTGCTATCAACTCTTGCATACAATTAATTAAACGTTATAATTAGGCTCATCTACTATATCCCCCTACTTGCTCAGTATATGTTACCACACCATTTTCATCCAATACAATCACCACACGGCTCAATAATCCTTTCAAGGGACCATCCACCATTTTCAAAAAATCAAATGCCGAACTTCTAAATGCAGACATCGTAGCTACATTTTCTATACCTTCCGCCCCACAAAATCGATTCATTGCAAAAGGCAAATCTACCGAAATACACAATACTTGCGTATTTTCCATAGCACTGGCCTTTTGATTAAACGTACGCACACTCATAGCACAAGTACCTGTATCAATACTCGGAAAAATATTCAAAACCACTTTTTTGCCTCTAAACGCCTCTGTTGATACTTCGCTCAAATCCTTTGCTACCAAACCTTCTGCTACAAAAGTAACACCTATTGCAGGCAACTCACCTAGTGTATGTATTTCATTCCCTTTTAATGCTATCGCAGCCATATTTTTTCTATTTTTATTAGACAAAAATAAACTATAATTTTTCATCCACAATCTTTTTTTTGTTAGGTATTTAAAAATAAAAACATTTAGATTTGCGTTTGTATAAAAATTTAAAATTGAATAAACTGATTTTTTTTGTAATAGTATTGATGAATTGGTCTTTTTGGGGATGCAATACGGAAACTATTAACAGCAATCCTTTTTTCAATCTTGAATTTTCTACCGATACCTTGTATTTTGATACGGTTTTTCAGAGTATAGGCTCGGCTACTCGTTCGTTCAAGATTTATAATCGTTCGGAGTCGCCCGTAATTATTTCTCGTGCATCGCTCGAAAAAGGCAATACTTCGTTTTATCAATTCAATATCGATGGCTATACGGGCAATGATGTTTCCAATATTCGGATTGAGGGAAATGACAGTGTTTGGGTGTTTGTAAAGGTAAAAATTGACCCTGCAAAGCAGATTTTGGTGGTAGATGACAAAATTAATTTAGAGATTAATGGCAAAACGCAGTCTGTAAATCTATTTACTATTGGGTTGGATGCCTATTTTCACAAAGGAGAAATCATTTCTTCCAACACTTTTTGGGCTAATGACAAACCTCACGTAGTGTTGCACAAGACTTCGGGGAATGGCATTACGCCGGGAATCTATATAGCCAAAGGCGCAAAACTGACGATTGGGGCTGGTTGCAAAGTATATTTTGACAACAGTTCGGGTATTTTGGTGGAAGGACAATTGGTAATCGATGGCAAAAAAGACCAAAAAGTGGAACTGGGCGGATTGAGGCTGGAGAGCAAATATCAGCATCTAGCGGGTCAGTGGCTGGGGTTGCTCTATTATAGAGGCAGTCCCAAAAATGCGATACGATATGCCGTTATTGACGAAAGTGCATTTGGGGTTTGGCTTGGATTTCAAGACAAAACGGACTATGCGCAGATGACCAATGCCACACGTTCAACCCTAGAAATAGAAAATACGACTATAAAAAATGCGTACTACTGGGCTATCAGGAGCTTGAACAACGAAGTAACGGCTACTAATTCAGAGTTTTATACCTCTACGGACTACCTAGCACAGCTGATGCTGGGTGGTAAATATAATTTTATAAACTGTACGTTTTACAACTCTCAAAGCACCGATGACAAAGGTGTTTTTGTGCTATCCAATCAATTTTATGACAATTCACTAAAGCAGAATTTTCAAAACAAATTGGATAATTGTCTATTCCAAAATTGTATTTTTTATGGAAATGGAAGCGAGCAAGTGGTGCTGGACCTAGAAAGTACATTGAATGATAATACGATTTATTCTTTTGAGAATTGCTTGTATAAATCTTCTAGCAGTTTTACCAATTCGAGCTTCCAAAACTGTAAAACCAATATAGACCCACAATTTGTAAGTACAACCATAGATAAAGAAAACCTCAATCTAAAAGCCACATCGCCTTGTATCGATGCAGGAAAAAGTAATGGCCTAGTTATTGATATCAAAGGAAATCCTAGACCCAATGGAAGCGGCATAGATATTGGAGCTTTTGAGTATATGCCTTAAAAAAATAAATTTATAAAAAAAGACCTTCTAAAATTTAGAAGGTCTTTTTTATATTTTGAAAAATATTTAGTTGGTATTAAGCATCCAATGCAGCAGCTCCACCTACAATTTCCATAATTTGGTTTGTAATAGCCGCTTGACGTGCTTTGTTATATTCAATTTCTAATTTCTTAATCAAATCACCTGCATTATTTGTAGCACTATCCATTGCCACCATTCTTGCACCGTGTTCCGAAGCATTATTATCCAAACAATATCTAAAGAATGTCGTTTTTAAAATCTTTGGAATCAATTCTTCCAACAACGCAATTTTATTCGGTTCAAATACATAATCTGCATTCGATGAAGAAGTAGCAGTACTTTGAACTTTTGCTACTGGCAAAAATTGTTCAACTGAAAACTCTTGTACGGCTGCATTTTTGAATTTTGAATACACAACTTCAATTACATCATATTCTTTTGACAGGAATGCATTCATCAAGAATTGTGCAATTTTAGAAGATTCTTCAAAATTTAGATTATAAAACAAATCCCAAAATTCGCTATTAACAGCGATATCTGTTCTTCTGAAATTTTCATCTACTTTTTTACCTATTGGCAATACCGTGATATTCTTTCTTCCTACTTTATTCGCATATTTTTCTTCTACAACTTTCTTTGCCGTTTTAATCAAATTAGAATTAAAACCACCACAAAGACCTCTATCTGAAGAAAAAGCTACAACCAAAACTTTGTTTATAGGTCTTTCGTCGTTGTACCCCATTGACAATTCAGACAAATCAGTAGACTGCATGATATTTGACAATACATCTTGCAATTTTTCTGCATACGGACGCATCAAAGTGATTCTACTAGTAGCTTTTTTTAGCTTACTAGCCGAAACCAACTTCATTGCTTTGGTAATCTGTTGCGTAGATTTTACGGACTTAATCCTATCTCTAACTTCGTTTAATGCTGCCATTTAAAATGTACGTTTTATTTAATAAATTAGAAGTATCTCTAAACCTTTAAGAATAAAGATACTTCCAACACTATTTTTTATTAATTCATATAATTTTTCATTACATGATTAGCCACCTCTACGATTGCAGGCGCTACTTCATCCAATGCTTTTTTGCTCAAAGAATCTAATAATTCTTTATGAGAATTTTCCAATGTATTGAAGAAATCTTCTTGGAAAGCTCTTACTTTATTTACAGGAATTTCTTTTAATAAATTATTTGTTCCTAAATAAATAATAGCAATTTGTTTTTCTACTGTAAGTGGAGAAGCTAGATTTTGTTTCAGAATCTCTACGTTTCTTATACCTTTGTCCAAAACTGCTTTTGTAGCTGCATCCAAATCTGAACCAAATTTAGCAAAAGCTTCAAGCTCTCTGTATTGTGCTTGGTCCAATTTCAAAGTACCTGCTACTTTTTTCATGTTTTTGATTTGAGCGTTTCCACCCACACGACTTACAGAGATACCTACGTTGATAGCAGGTCTAACCCCAGAGTTGAACAAGTTCGACTCCAAGAAAATTTGTCCATCTGTAATAGAAATTACGTTTGTAGGAATATAAGCCGATACGTCACCTGCTTGAGTTTCAATAATTGGAAGTGCCGTCAATGATCCACCACCTTTTACTTTACCTTTCAAAGACTCTGGAAGGTCATTCATATTTACTACTACAGACTGGTCTTTTACTACTTTTGCAGCTCTTTCCAATAATCTTGAGTGCAAATAGAATACGTCACCTGGATAAGCCTCACGACCTGGAGGTCTTTTCAACAACAAAGAAACCTCTCTATACGCTACTGCTTGCTTACTCAAATCATCATAAACAATCAAAGCAGGTCTTCCTGTATCTCTAAAGAACTCACCTATTGCACAACCTGCAAATGGTGCGTAAAATTGTAATGGAGCTGGCTCTGCAGCACTTGAACTCACTACAACAGTGTATTGCATTGCACCTGCTTTTTCAAGTGTGCTTACGATACCTGCAACCGTAGATGCTTTTTGTCCACAAGCTACATAAATACAATAAACAGGCTCTCCTTTATCAAAAAATTCTTTTTGATTGATAATAGTATCGATAGCTACTGTAGTTTTACCTGTTTGTCTATCACCAATGATCAACTCTCTTTGACCTCTTCCAATTGGAATCATCGCATCAATAGATTTGATACCTGTTTGTAAAGGCTCATTTACTGGCTGACGGAAAAGTACACCGGGTGCTTTTCTTTCCAATGGCATTTCAAATAATTCGCCTCCTATTTCACCTTTTCCATCGATAGGTTGTCCCAATGTATTTACTACACGGCCTACCATTGATTCTCCTACTTTTATAGAAGCAATCTTTCCTGTACTTTTTACTTTTTGTCCTTCCTTAATCTCTTCACTAGCACCCATCAATACAACTCCCACATTATCCTCTTCCAAGTTTAATGCGATCGCTTGAACACCATTTTCAAATTCTACAAGCTCTCCCGCTTGTACATTGTTCAATCCATATACACGAGCAATACCGTCTCCTACTTGAACTACGGTACCTACATCCTGCAATGATGAAGATAAATCTGCACTCGAAATTTGTGCTTTGATTAAAGATGAAATCTCATCTGGTCTTACGGCTGTTGACATTATAATTAAATTTTAAATTTTTTACGAATTAATTTTTTGTTTTAGTTTATTAATTTTTGTGGAAATACTTTCATCCAACATTTGATTATTAAACTCTGCGATAAATCCACCTATGATAGAAGGATCTACTACTGTTTTTATTTCTACTTTTGCATTTTTTACAATTGAAGAAGCCAATTGATTTTTCATTTCATCAGTAATAGCTGAAGCTGTAGTTAATTTTAACGATACAATATTTGTACCTTCGCTATACAATTTCATAAAACCATCACAAATAGAATCCAATTGAGCAATTCTATTTTTTTGAACTAAAATTTTCAAAAATTGAATAGTAGATGCTGAAATTTGAACAGCAAAAACGGCATCAATAATTTTTAATTTTTGCTCTTTTTTAAAGATAGGATTTTTAATAATATCTTTAAATTCAATACTTACATGCAATACTTCTTGAATGTAAGAAACATCATTTTTAATTGCATCAAGATTTTTTGTGTCTTGAGCTAATTCAAACAATGCTTTTGAATACGGGAAGCTTGATTTTTCTGTTGCCATTAATTTCTTATTATATCTTTAAAATCTAAACTCTTAATTAGAGCTAGCAATCATACTTTTTATTAAATTATCTTGTGCTTCATTTGCTTGTAATTTTTCTTTTACAAGTTTTTCGGCTATAGAAATAGAAAGATTCGCTACTTCTTTTTTCACTTCATTCAACGCTGCATTTTTTTGATTTTCAATTTCTGCTTTTGCAGATTCAAGCATTTTGGCAGCATCTTCTCTAGCTTTTTGCATTTCATTAGCTCTAAAAGCTTCTGCTTCTTGCTTTGCTTCAGCTAGCATTTTCATACGCTCTTCTCTAGCCTCTTTTTCCATATTCTCTTTATCTGCCTTCAAGTTTTCAAACTCCAATCTTGCTTTTTGTGCAGATAACAACTCCTCTTCAATTTTACCATTTCTAGCTTCGATAGAACTAACAATAGGCTTGAATGCAAATTTTCCAAGAATAAACCAAAAAATCGCAAAGGCAAGCAATGTCCAGAAAGCATATCCTATTTCTGGCAAAATTAAACTCATTGGATCAAATAAAAGAATCATTATATATATATTTATTATTTATTAAAATTTGTTTTTTCTTTGAATAAAAGTAAAGGAAATGGCAATCCCAATTCCTTTACTCTAATTTTTTGTGATGCTTATTTACACAAGAAAGATACGATGATAGCAATAAGAGCTGCACCTTCTACAAGGGCTGCTACGATAATCATTGCTCCTCTAATTTCTCCTGAAGCTTCTGGCTGACGAGCGATACCTTCCATGGCTTTGCCACCGATGTTACCGATTCCAATACCTGCTCCTAGTGCTGCTAGTCCGCATCCTAATGCTGCTAATCCAGTCATAATTTTTGTTTTTAGGGGTTATATAATTAATTAATAATTTTAATGATGTGCGTGATGCTCCTCTTGAGCTATTCCAATAAAAATAGATGTCAACAAGGTAAATACATACGCTTGTAAAAACGCTACAAACAACTCCATAGCATTTACAAATATTAATAAAGGAATGGCTATAACACCTCCCGCTAATGATCCTCCTAGACTTTTGCCTGCACTACCCAAAATAAATACCAAGCTGGCAATACTCAAAATAGTAATGTGACCTCCTAATATATTTCCAAAAAGACGCAGCATTAATGCCACCGGCTTAATGAATAATCCCACAATTTCTAATGGGGTCAACAAAATTAATACTGCTTTGGGTACTCCAGGCATATTGAAAATATGTCCCCAATAATCTTTTTTTGCAAAAATATTAATCATTAAAAAAGAACATAATGCTAATACAAGTGTAAATCCAGTGTTTCCTGTAACGTTAGCGCCACCTGGAAAGAAAGGTAACAATCCCAAAAGATTATTTATCAAAATAAAGAAGAATACACTCATCAAAAAGGGTACAAATTTCATATAATTTTTCCCAATATTATCTCTAGCAATATCATGTGCCACAAATTGAATCAACGGTTCAATTATACCTTGCATTCCTTTTGGAGCTTTATCAATTGTATTGTATTTCCCCTTAATTACAAACATAATTATGAATACAATAATCATTCCCAATAACATACCAAACACATTTTTAGTAATAGAAAAATCTATTATTTCATCTCCATTTATGCTATGAATACGTGCATGTTCCATTTTATAACCCTCAACCTCTACATGACCTTCACCATGATGTGATTGAAAAGCGCTAGACATCGTTGTAAAAAAACTTCCTTTTGTTTTGTTATAAATAATTACTGGTAAAGGCATGGATATAGCTCCTAAAATATGAAACTCATTTGCATCCTGAACGTGATGCATGATGGTTGGAACAGGATCAAATGCTTTATTTTCATCGGCATGTTCTGATTCTTGATGAGTAGCAGCTTTGGCAGCATGCATAGTATCTATATGATTTTCAGTAGCATTAATAGAAAGAGAAACTAATAATGTAAGGATGGAAATAAAGTGTTTAAAATTCATTTTTAGATTTTTTTACTTTTTTAAAAGCGGTGCAAAATTAAACTTTTTTTTTTAAATAAAACGCCTTTTTTCAAAAAAAAAGGAGGTAAAATGAATTACCTCCTTGTATGTTAGATTTTTGTTACTTTTAAAATATTTCTAGAAGATAATTTCGGGCACGTCACCCTTTATAATCATGCTACCTTCTGTCCTTTCTTTGATAAAATCAATACTAACGCCTGGGGCTCTTTCCAATAAGACAAATCCGGCATCGGTTACTTCCAATACAGCCAAATCAGAAACAATCTTTCTTACACAACGAATACCCGTTAAGGGAAGTGAGCATTGAGTCAATAATTTAGATTTTCCATCTTTACTACAATGTTGCATAGCCACAATTATATTTTTAGCACTAGCAACAAGATCCATGGCGCCTCCCATACCTTTTACCATTTTTCCAGGAATTTTCCAATTGGCTATATCACCCGTTTCAGAAACTTCCATAGCTCCAAGAACTGTTAAATCTACTTTTTGTGAACGAATCATCCCAAAGCTTGTAGCGCTATCAAAAATAGAAGATCCAGGCAATGTGGTGATCGTTTGTTTTCCTGCATTTATCAAATCGGCATCTTCTTCTCCTTCAAAAGGAAAAGGCCCCATGCCCAATAAGCCATTTTCACTTTGAAAAACCACTTCTATATCTTGAGGAATATAATTAGCTACTAATGTAGGTATCCCTATACCTAGATTTACATACATTCCATCTCTAAGCTCCTTTGCTATTCGCTGCGCTATTTGTTCTTTTGTTAGCATTTTTAAGTATTATAGTATTACAAAATTAATAAAATATCCTATTAGGATTAAAATTAGTATTATGTTATTGATTTTAATAGATTTATTTGTTATGAGCAATGAAGATAAATAAACACCTCCAAAAAAAGAAAGATTAAGTAAATCAATTTCTCCTACAAAAAACCGGAGAATAGCAATAAAAAAGGTAGAAAAAAGCATGATTAAAAAGAAAAAATACAAATTTCTATTAGAGATATTTAATACATTAACTTTGGGAGAAAAAGCAAGCCACTCTATAAATATAATAGCACAAAACAGAATAGACCCTATACTATTTTTAATTTTAACAACCTCAAATTCCCTTAAAAAGTTATGTGAGACAAATCCCAAATCATCCCCGGTATATAAGTAAGAAAACAAAATAAATAACATGGTGAAAATACCAATTATATAAGCCAACAAATCTTTGATACCTTTTGTTTGAAAACGATATATGATTATCAAGTAAAAAGCAAAATATACAATATAAAAGTATTGTAAAACAATCAAAAATCCAGTTATGAAACCACAAGCAAAAAAATAATCTACTGACTTTTTTTCTTTTAACATTAGAGATGTAAAATGAGTGGAAAGTCCAAGAAATAAAAGCTGAATAAAAACATCTACATTTAGCTGTGTTTTCAGCCCCATTCCTACATGTATAAGATAAATAAATGAAGGCAAAAAATTGAACATATTTGAAATTTTCACATCTGTCAATAAATAAGCCAAATAGAATGCTATTATTAAATTTAGTATATAAAAATACAACTTCAACTTAAAAGCCGTTATTCCCCATTCTGAAACGAAAAAGTTCAATAAAGGTACTTTTGAATAAAGTATAATTTGAGTATCAGCAATGCTAAAAATCTGAATACCAACAAATATAGCAATGATCAATGTGATAAAAAATGATAATACTATATTTTTTGAGAGTAAATTATACATCTTTTATCTATAATTGATTAGAATTACTTGTTCAAATCTTCCAGCACTTGTTTTGTAATATCCAATTTTGGATCTACATAATATACAATGCCTTCTTTTTGATATCCCATTACATAATTACAATTGTATTTGCCTTTATTTTCATCAAAATACTCTTGTAAGGTTTTGTGCAACTCTTCACTAGCTTTTGCACCTTTATCAGCCACAGATTTCATCATAGTTTGACTTTCAGCCTCCAATGCTTGTTTTCTTTTCACAAGAGCTTGCTCTTTTGCTTGTGCTTGTTGTGGATTGATTTGACCTGCTTGTGCCTGTTGTACCAATTGCATATACTCTGTTTCCAACGCTTTCATTCTTCCTTGCAACGATGATTGAGCCCCTTTTTGTTGTGCTTCAATTTCTTTTTCTAAGGTTTTATATTTTGTGTAATTAGCAAAAAATGTATCCGTATTGATAAAAGCAATTTTACCAAAATCACCAGCTGCCATAGCACTTGGGTTACCCGATAAATTCACTTTTGGGCCACTTCCATTTCCTTTGAAATGCAAGAAAAATAATACGGCTACTGCAACGGTCAATACCGCAATTAAAATTGTTTGAATGTTTTTCATTTTATGATTTTATAATTTATAAATGGAAATAGCCTATACAGCCATAATTTCTTTTTCTTTTGCTTCGAGCATTTTGTCAGATTTAGCTATATGTTCATCCGTTAATTTCTGAACTTTATCCTCGCCGCCTTTAATCATATCTTCCGATACGCCATCTTTTTTCAATTTTTTCAATTCTTCGTTGCTATCTCTACGAATATTTCGGATAGAAACTTTAGATTTTTCTATTTCCGATTTAGCTTGTTTTACTAGATCTTTTCTGCGTTCCTCAGTCAATGGCGGTACCGCAATACGAATTACTTGTCCATCATTTTGTGGAGTAAGACCAATATTGGCTTGCATAATAGCTTTTTCTATAGGGCCAATTTGTGATTTGTCCCAAGGCTGTAATACAAGCATTCTACTATCCTGAACCGTAATACTACATACTGCAGATAACGGCCCCATGCTTCCATAAGCATCTACCATTACACCATTGAGCATTGCAGGATTGGCTTTACCAGCTCTAACTTTCAACAATTCATTTTCCAAATGCTCTATGGCTTTTCCAAATTTAACTTTTGACTGTTCTATTACACTATTTATGTCAGACATAATATTTATTAATTTTATATTGTTTAATCATTTAATTTCAACACCGCTAAAAAAGCCTCTTGTGGCACTTCTACTTTACCAAACTGACGCATTTTCTTTTTACCTTTTTTCTGTTTTTCCAATAATTTTCGTTTACGAGAAATATCCCCTCCATAACATTTGGCCGTTACATCTTTTCGCATAGCCGATATCGTTTCACGAGCTATTACCTTCATACCTATTGCCGCCTGTATAGCAATTACAAACTGCTGTTTTGGAATCAAATCTTTCAATTTTTCGCACAATCTACGTCCAAAATCATACGCTTTATCTCTATGAATCATCGATGAAAACGCATCTACATTTTCGCCATTGAGCTTAATGTCCAATTTTACCAAATCGCCTGCTCTATAGCCAATAATTGCATAGTCAAATGACGCATAACCTTTTGAAATAGACTTCAATTTATCATAAAAATCAAATACAATCTCAGCCAATGGCAATTCAAATTGCAATTCTACTCTTGTAGGGGTCAAATACACTTGATTTTTCAAGAGACCTCTTTTCTCCATACACAAATTCATCAAACTACCAATATACTCTGGCTTGGTAATGATTTGTGAACGTATCCAAGGTTCTTCTATTCTATCAATCGTAGTCACATCAGGCAATTCCGAAGGATTGTGCAAGTATATTTGCGCATCTTTATCTCTTGACAAATAGCAATGATAGCTTACTTGTGGTACCGTAACAATGATATTTTGGTCAAATTCTCGTTCAAGACGCTCACTGATGATTTCCAAATGCAACAATCCCAAAAATCCACAACGAAATCCAAATCCAAGGGCTATAGATGTTTCTGGTTCAAAAACCAAGGAAGCATCATTGAGTTGCAATTTATCCAAACTATCTCTCAAGTCTTCAAAATCATCGGTGTCAATAGGATAAATTCCCGCAAAAACCATAGGTTTTACATCTTCAAATCCCTTAACGCCTTCCGTAGCGGGGTCGCTAGCCAAAGTAATGGTATCCCCTACTTTAATCTCTTTTGCTTGTTTGATACCTGTAATGATATAGCCTACATCACCTGCACCCAACTCATTTTTTTCTTCAGGGGTCAATCTCAAAATCCCTATTTCATCGGCATTATAATCTTTTCCTGTATTGATAAAACGAATTTTATCATTCTTTTTCATAGTGCCGTTGAATATTCTGAAATACGCAATTACGCCTCTAAAAGGATTGAAAACCGAATCAAAAATCATGGCTTGTAACTGAGCATTTGCATCCCCTTTTGGCGCAGGAACTCGCTCAATTACCGCATTCAAAATCTCTTCAATGCCTATTCCAGACTTGCCACTCGCTTCCAATATATCTTCTCTTGGACAGCCAATCAAATCTACAATTTGGTCTTTTACTTCTTCTATCATAGCGCCATCCATATCAATTTTATTGACAACAGGCAATATTTCCAAATCATTTTCCAATGCTAAATACAAATTGGAAATAGTCTGAGCTTGAATTCCTTGCGTAGCATCTACAAGCAATAAAGCCCCTTCACAAGACGCAATACTTCTAGACACCTCATACGAAAAATCCACGTGACCCGGCGTATCAATCAAATTGAGACTATACATTTCGCCTTTGTAGATATAATCCATTTGAATAGCGTGACTCTTTATCGTAATTCCTCTTTCGCGTTCCAAGTCCATATCATCAAGCAATTGAGCTTGCTTTTGTCGTTCGGTTACCGTTTTGGTAAAATCTAATAATCTATCGGCCAAGGTACTCTTTCCGTGGTCTATATGTGCAATTATGCAAAAATTTCTAAACTTATTTATCATCGATTGGCAAAAATAAGGTTTTTTGGATTATTTATACCATTTTAATATTTCTACACCACCAAATTCACCATTCGTCCTTTTACGAATATGAATTTTTTCATTGCATTGCCTTCTAGCCATTTTTGTACGGTTTCGTTTGCTAGAACTTGCGCTTGCACTTCGTCTTGGCTCATTTCCAATGGCAATGATATTTTTACACGCATTTTTCCATTGATAGATACAGGATATTCAAAATCGTTTTCTACCAATATAGATGCATCAAAATTGGGGAATGAAGCATGAATAACGCTGCCTTCGCCGCCTATAGCCTGCCACAGCATTTCTGCGGTATGAGGCGCAAAAGGGCAAATGGCTTTTATCAACGGTTCTAGCACTTCATATTTGGCGCATTTGAGCGTCTGCAATTCATTTACAGCTATCATAAAGGCACTCACCGAGGTATTGAATGAAAAATTGCTAATATCTTCATGCAATTTTTTCAATAATTTATGCAAGGTTTTGAGTTCTTCCTTTGTAGCGGGTTCTTTTACCACTTTGCTTTCGCCTTCTTCGGTCAAATACAGATTCCAGAATCGTCTCAAAAATTTACTCACACCTTCTATTCCTGCGGTATTCCATGGTTTGCTAAGTTCTATAGGGCCTAGAAACATTTCGTACATCCGAAAACAATCCGCACCGTATTTTTCTATCACTACATCGGGATTGACTACGTTGTATTTGGATTTTGACATTTTTTCTACTTCAAAACCACAAACATAATATCCATCTTCAAGAACAAATTCGGCATGTTGAAATTCGGCTCGCCATGCTTTGAATTTTTCAACATCCATTACGTCATTTTCTACAATATTTACATCTACATGCAAAGGCATTGTGCCGCTTTCATACGATGCTGCCAAGCCTTTTGAAACAAAAATATTTGGATTCGAAATGCTTCTATACACAAAATTGCTTCGTCCCTGTATCATGCCTTGATTAATCAATTTTTTGTACGGTTCTTCAAAGCTGATATAGCCTCTATCGTACAAGAAATTATTGAAAAAACGAGAATACAACAAGTGTCCCACAGCATGTTCGGTGCCTCCTACATATACATCTACTTGATTCCAATAAGTTGCTAATTCTTTATTGACAAATGCTTTTTCGTTTTTATTGTCCATATATCGGAGAAAATACCACGAACTTCCTGCAAATGCTGGCATAGTATCGGTCTCGCGCGTGTAACCTTCTTTCTCGTTTACCCAAGCGGTATTCCTCGCCAACGGCGATTTCCCTTCGTTGGTTGGCAAAATAACATCTACATCGGGATTGACCAACGGTAATTCTTCAAAAGGAAGCGGATACGCTATTTCATCTTTCCAAATAATTGGGATAGGTTCGCCCCAATATCGCTGACGGCTAAAACCTGCATCGCGCAGACGAAATTGTACTTTTCGTGTGCCAATTTGTAAGGTCTCTATCTTTTCTAGCATAAGCGTTTTTCCAGCTTCATAACCCAATCCATTTAAAAAATCGGAGTGGATATACGTTCCTTTTTTATCGCCTATTTCGGGATTTTCTACGCCGGTTTTATCAAAAATTTGAATAATTTCAATGCCAAATTTTTCGGCAAACTTGCTGTCGCGTTCATCTTCGGCAGGTACCGCCATTATAGCGCCTGTTCCGTACCCCATCAATACATATTCGGCTATATAAATTGGCAATTTTTTGCCATTAAAAGGATGAACAGCATAGGCTCCTGTAAAAGCACCTGTCACTTTTTTCTCTGCCTGACGGTCTATATCGTTTCGCGATTTGCAATAGGTCAAATAAGCCTCTACTTCTGCCTTGCACACTTCGGTTGTGATTTCCGACACCAAAGGATGTTCGGGTGCAATAACCATAAAAGTACTTCAAAAAATTGTATCGGGACGAGTAGTGAATACTCGCAAGGATTGCGTATGATTTTCGATAGCAAAATCTACCAAAGCTCCTTCGCTTTTGCCTATCCAGTTTCGTTGCATTTCCTTCAAAGATGCCGAAAAATCTACAAATTCAAGATTGTTCAACAATCTATCGGCATACGCCGAAATTCTCAAAAACCATTGGCGCATTTGTTTTTTCACTACAGGATGTCCGCCACGCTCGCTGCGTCCATTGATGACTTCATCATTGGCAAGTACCGTGCCCAAAGCCTCGCACCAGTTTACTTCGGCATAATCCACGTATGCTAGACGATAACTCATCAAAATATCGCTCTTCTCTTTTTCGGTATAGGCATTCCATTCAGCAGCCGAAAAGGCTGGAATTTCTTTATTGGTAAAGGCGGTATTGTCATGATTTCCATGTACTTCAAAATGCTTTATTAATACATCTATCGAATACGCACGTTTATTTTCATAACAATAGATAGAGCCAAACAATTCTAAAAAAATCCATTGCGTCCATTTGAAATAATTAGGGTCGCTGGTAACTACTTCTCTATCCCAGTCGTAGTTGTAGCCTATATTTTCTATTTGTTTTTTGTAGGTAGCTATGTTCTTGTCGGTAGCCTCTTTTGGGTGAATGCCTGTCTCTATGGCATACTGCTCTGTAGGTAGTCCAAAACTATCAAATCCCATAGGATGCAACACATTAAAGCCTTGCATACGCTTATATCTAGCATAAATATCGCTGGCTACATACCCCAGCGGATGTCCTACGTGCAATCCCGCGCCACTCGGATACGGGAACATGTCTAGCACATAACATTTAGGCTTGGTCATATCATTGGATACTTGATATACTCGATGCTCTTTCCAAAAAGACTTGGCCTTTTGGTCTATTTCATTGACACGATATTGCATATGTAGCGGAATTTCTAACAAACGGCAAAAATAAGAAAAAATAGATTCTTTTGTGTTTTAATTTAAAAACAAATATTTTTGCCTTAAAATCTATAAAATGTCTCAAAAAATAACGATAAGCGCCTTAATCCAAGCCAATTTGGAGCTAACATGGGACTGTTATACACAGCCAACTCATATCACTCAATGGAATTTTGCCGACCCTAGTTGGCATTGTCCTCATGCCGAAAATGACCTTCAGGTAGGTGGCAAATATACTGCGCGTATGGAAGCAAAAGACGGTAGTTTTGGATTTGATTTTGAAGGCATTTATAATAAAGTGGAATTAAATAAAGAATTGTCTTATCATCTTGGTGTAGAATTGGGCGAAGGAAGGGAAGTAACCACACTTTTTGAATATCAAGGTGAAAACACTCTAGTAACTACCACATTTGACCCTGAAAATGAAAATCCAGTAGAAATGCAAAAAGCAGGCTGGCAGATGATTTTGGATAATTTTAAAAAGTATGTTGAGTCCATTTAGAAATTTATTTTAATAAATCTACCTTTTATATTTACCAATGAAAAATATACTATATGTGTTTTTAGGAAGTGGACTTGGTGGCACACTCAGGTATACGGTAAGTCTTTTGACGTCACAATTATATACAGGAATATTTCCATTATCTACTTTTTTATCCAATATACTCGCTTGTTTTATTTTAGGAATTACCGTAGGAGTAATAGAAAACAAAATATCAAACGATTCATTTTTTCAAACGTTTATAATCATTGGTATTTGCGGTGGATTTAGCACATTTTCTTCACTATCTTATGAAATGATTCGATTGACCGAACAGCGAGAATTTATACTTAACGTACTTTATATATTAGCTAGTTTTATTTGTAGTATTATGATCATTTATGCGGGTATTTCACTTGGCAACAAATTAGCCTAAAATTCATTAGAATGCATTACCTTTGCATTCCATTATTTATTACATGACCCAATTATCAGGACTTGAGCCTTTAAACATTTCAAAAGAAACCAATTTTGTCAATATTGGTGAACGAACCAATGTAACAGGTTCTGCCAAATTTTTGAAAATGATAAAAGAAGAGCGTTTTGAAGATGCGCTTGCTGTAGCTCGCGAACAAGTAGAAGGTGGTGCACAAGTTTTGGACGTGAATATGGACGAAGCCATGATAGATGGCAAAAAATCCATGGTACAATTTCTACACCTTATAGCATCAGAACCCGATATTGCTCGAATTCCTATAATGATAGACAGCAGCAAATGGGAAATTTTGGAAGCAGGTCTTAAATGTATTCAAGGAAAAGGTATTGTCAATAGTATTTCCTTAAAAAATGGCGAAGAAGAGTTTTTGTATCAAGCTTCACGAATCAAAAAATACGGTGCCGCAGTAATTATTATGGCTTTTGATGAGAAAGGACAAGCCGATTCCTATCAAAAAAGAATTGATATCTGCAAACGAAGCTATGATTTATTGACTTCAAAAATTGGATTCAATCCTGACGATATTATCTTTGATCCCAATATTTTCCCAGTAGGAACAGGTATTGAAGAACACAAAAATTATGCATTGGATTTTTTCAAAGCTACCCAATGGATAAAAGAAAATTTACCTGGCGCCAAAGTAAGTGGCGGTGTCAGCAATGTTTCCTTTTCATTTAGAGGCAATAATACCGTGCGAGAGGCTATGCATTCGGCATTTTTGTATCACGCTATCCAGCATGGTATGGATATGGGGATTGTCAATCCTTCAATGTTAGAAGTGTATGACGATATAGACAAAGAACTTTTGCTACGAGTAGAAGACGTGCTACTCAATAGAACCGAAGATGCTACAGAGCAACTTCTTGACTATGCCGAACGTGTCAAAAATACGCATAAAGATACCACCAAAGTAGAGGCCGACTGGAGAAAAGAATCAATAGAAGAACGACTCAAGCACGCACTTGTAAAAGGTGTAGTGGACTATATAGAAGCCGATACCATGGAGGCTTTGGAGAAATACGGCAAAGCTTTGCAAGTAATCGAACAACCGCTCATGCAGGGTATGAATGTGGTGGGCGATCTTTTTGGCAGTGGTAAAATGTTCTTGCCTCAAGTAGTAAAAAGTGCTCGTGTAATGAAAAAATCTGTAGCAGTGCTAGAACCATACTTAAAAGCCGATGGGCAGGTGGGCAGCAGTGCAGGAAAAATTCTTTTGGCTACCGTAAAAGGTGATGTACATGATATTGGTAAAAATATTGTGGGGATTGTGCTCCAATGCAACAACTTTGAAGTGATAGACTTAGGTGTAATGATTCCAAAAGAGCGTATCTTGGAAGAAGCTATCAAACATCAAGTAGATATTGTAGGATTGAGTGGATTGATTACGCCGTCATTGGACGAGATGGTAGATGTAGCACAGGCTTTTGAAAAAGCAGGTCTTAAAATCCCAATTCTTGTGGGAGGTGCCACCACCAGCGAAATTCACACTGCCGTAAAAATTGAGCCCAACTACAGTGGCGTAACGCTTCACGTACTCGATGCTTCCAAAAGTGTGCCCTTAGCTACAAAGCTTATCAGTACCGAAAAAACCAATTTTTCGAATGCACTCAAAGAACAATATCAAGTTATACGTGAAAATTATGAGAAAAGAACTTCAAAAGTAACTCTTTTGTCTTTTGAAGAAGCGCAGCGCAATGCATTGGTGCTGGATTGGGAACATTATCAAATCCCACGACCAAAAGAAATTGGCATAGAAATTACCGAAAACTTGCCTATATCCGTAGTGCGCCCCTATATAGATTGGAGTCCATTTTTCAACTCATGGGAACTCAAAGGCACTTTTCCTCGAATTTTTGAAAACGAACGATACGGCGATGAAGCCAAAAAAATCTACGAAGATGCCAATGCACTTCTAGACAAGCTCATACAAGATAGAATCTTGACCATAAACACCATTACGGGCATTTTCCCTTGTGAAAAACTGGAAGAAACCCTTACGCTCTATTCCAATGAATCTAAAAATTTGGAAATAGGCAAATTGCATTTTATGCGTCAGCAAACGCAAAAACAAGCAGGACAAAAAAACATCAGCTTGGTAGACTATATAGCTCCTTCGGGCGATTTTATAGGACTTTTTGCCGTTACAGCAGGGCTAGACATCGAAGAATATTTGGAACAATACAAAAAAAATCAAGACGATTACAGCGATATTTTGCTCAAAGCGGTAGCGGATAGATTGGCCGAAGCCACCACAGAATGGCTCCACGAAGAGACTCGAAAAAACACATGGGGCTATGCTCCAAATGAAAATTTAACGAACGAAGAACTTATTCAAGAAAAATATCAAGGAATCCGCCCAGCGCCAGGCTATGCAGCTTGCCCCGACCATACAGAGAAAAAAACCATTTGGAATATTCTAGAAATTGAAGAAAAAGTAGGTATTAGCCTCACCGAAAATTATGCCATGTTTCCTACCGCATCGGTTTGTGGATATTATTTTTCACATCCCGAAAGCAAATATATAGGCATAGGCAAAATCGGCGAAGATCAAATAGTGCATTTGGCAAAAGCAAAAGGCGAAGATGCCGAAAGTCTTAAAAAATTTTTGAGA
Source organism: Chitinophagales bacterium (assembly GCA_040383345.1). Lineage (GTDB taxonomy): Bacteria > Bacteroidota > Bacteroidia > Chitinophagales > JADJOU01 > CHPMRC01. The sequence goes on from JBEIDU010000019.1 coordinate 21,667, forward strand.
CCTAACCTAGACTAAAACAATTATGGAATTAAAAAAATCATTAGGGCAACATTTTCTAGTTCATGAAGAAATCTTGGACAAAATTGTAGCCGAAATCCGAAAACAAGAACCCTTTGAAACCTTGATAGAAATAGGACCGGGAATGGGAGCTCTTACCGAAAAATTAATAAACAGTAAGTATCAAGATTATTTTTTGATAGAAATGGACGACCGTTTTGTGGTAGAACTACCCAAAAAATTTCCGTATTTGCAAGGGCGTATTTTTCATACCGATGTACTCAAATTTGATTTCCAACGGATAAAAAGTAACCGCATCATGCTTGTAGGAAATTATCCCTACAATATCTCTACCCAAATCGTATTTTTGATACTCGAAAATTGTGAAAAAATAACCGATTCGGTAGGAATGTTTCAGAAAGAAGTAGCCATGCGCATAGCCTCAAAACATGGGAGCAAAGACTATGGCATCCTCAGTGTACTGGCGCAGAGCATCTACGAAGTCGCCTATCTTTTTGATATACCTGCTACGGCTTTTGACCCACCGCCAAAAGTGGTTTCGGGCATAATATCTATGAAACGAAGAGAGAGCCGCTGGCGCCATATCACAATTTAAAAATAGTAGTAAAAGCGGCCTTCAACCAACGCCGAAAAACCCTCAACAATTCCCTAAAAGGACTCCAATTCAAAGACACCTCCTATTTGGAAACCATCAAACACCTTCGCCCAGAGCAACTTTCGGTAGAAGATTTTTGTAGATTGAGCATGGGATTATAAAATTTATCTTTAATTTTAATTTAGAATAAAGTTATAACTTTGATATTCTTTTTATAGCCCCAATAATAGCAAATAGCCCCGAAATCAGAATTTAGAAACGAAAATAGCTCCAATAATTTGATTTGACGTGCTAAGTTCTGTTGATTTTAGCTATCTTTGCACCTTTTTAATAGCCAAAACGCTAAAAAAGATTCTTGTTTTTTATAAATTTAGAGGAAATAATATATGTTTGAAGAAGAAATATCGAAGCGCAAAACATTTGCTGTAATAGCTCACCCCGATGCTGGAAAAACCACTTTGACCGAAAAGTTATTGCTTTTTGGAGGTGCGATACAAACGGCTGGTGCTGTAAAATCGAACAAAATCCAAAAATCTACGACTTCGGATTTTATGGAAATAGAAAAACAAAGAGGGATATCGGTGGCTACATCGGTGATGACATTTGAATACAAAGACTTGCTTATCAATATCTTGGATACACCAGGCCACAAGGATTTTGCGGAAGATACATATAGAACTTTGACGGCGGTAGATAGCGTAATTCTTGTAGTAGACTGCGTAAAAGGGGTAGAAGAACAAACTGAGCGTTTGATGGAAGTGTGCCGTATGCGAAAAACGCCTGTGATAGTTTTTGTTAATAAAATGGATAGAGACGGAAAAGATAGCTTTGATTTGCTAGATGAATTGGAAAAAAAATTGCATATAAATGTGCAACCTCTTAGCTGGCCTATTGGTATGGGAACGCATTTCAAGGGGGTTTATAACTTAGTATCAAAATCATTGAACGTATTCACACCGGGCAAACAAAAATTGACGGATGATTATATAGAATTTAAAAACTTGGATGACGAAAATCTTAAGAAACGAATTGGCGAACGAGATACACTTCAACTTCAAGAAGATGTAGAACTAATAGACGGCGTATATCCTACTTTTGATAAGGAGCGGTATATGATGGGCGATTTGGCGCCAGTATATTTTGGAAGTGCGGTGAATAATTTTGGCGTACAAGAATTGCTGGATACGTTTGTAGAGCTAGCACCTACGCCTCGTAGCCGGGAGACGAGTACTCGTATGGTAGAGCCTTCGGAGAATAAATTCACGGGTTTTGTGTTTAAAATTCACGCGAATTTGGACCCGAAACATAGAGATAGAATTGCTTTTGTGAGAGTATGCTCGGGGGAATTTAAGCGAAATAAATTTTATCATCATGTGCGAAGCGATAAAGAGTTGCGATTTAATAATCCTACAACCTTCATGGCATCGCAAAAAAATATTATTGAAGAAGCTTATCCTGGTGATGTAGTTGGATTATACGACAGTGGCAATTTTAAGATTGGGGATACATTGACCGAAGGCGAAAAAATGTATTTCAAAGGGATTCCAAATTTTTCACCTGAAATTTTCAAAGAAATTATCAATCTAAATCCACTGAAAACCAAACAGCTTCAAAAAGGAATTGAACAACTTACAGACGAAGGCGTTGCGCAACTCTTCAAGAGTTATCATGGAAGCCGAATCATTGTAGGAACTGTGGGTGAACTTCAATTTGAGGTAATTCAATACAGACTTTTGCACGAATATGGCGCTAGCTGTAGACTAGACCATGTAAATTATCATAAAGCATGCTGGATGACGACAGATCAAAAAGTAAAAATGGATGAATTTACCAAATTCAAATCGAGCAATATGTTTTATGACAAAGATGACAATCTAGTATATATAGCCGAAAGTAGCTGGATGCTGGATGTGGCTATAAAAGATTATCCAGAAATTACATTCCATAGCAATTCGGAATTTAAAATGGAAGGTTTATAAAATTAAAAGAAAAAGCCAATATCAAATGATATTGGCTTTAGTTTTCTTATAGCGATACAACTTCGCTATTTTCCTTTTGCTTGCTATACTGCAAAATATTTTTTACAGTGCTAGTCTTGGGCTCCAAAAGATTGTTTTCAAGAGTTGATACCGTGCTTTTTAGCAAACGATACTCAGCTGCCAATTCTTTGTCTTCCAATAGACTTTTCTTCATTTTATACTGAGAACAAGAATCTGTCTCATCATAAATAGCAGTTAAAAGTTGATTTTTTGTAAAATTTTCTGTCATAGAAATCATTTTAATTGTGAAAACTATCTATAAAACGAGGCTTGTTTTGTTTTATTGTATTTATAGTAAAAAAAATAAAATTATTTTTAATTTTATTTAAAAATAAATACAATTAATTGATTTTCAATCGATTGCATTTCTATAAAACTATTGAAATTACTTCACGAGGTGACACTTTGATTGTTTTTTCAAACGAACCATATAATGTCATAGATTTTTGACTACGGTAAACAATTTTATATTGTCCTTTAGGTACATAAAAAACTTCTTTGTTTCTATTTGGCTGAAAAGTTCCTATTTTTCGTAGTCTTTTTCCTTCATATCGATAAAGATCCCCAATCATCGCAAATGTTTTGGAAATACTTATACTAGCAGGATACTCTATACGCTGTCCTGAATATTTATTTGCTTTTATTGTCAATGGAACTGAATGAATAGGAGCTGTAAGAACATCGAGCGTATAATTCCCTTCTAGTAGATCAACTTTGAATGGCAAAAAGCTTCGATAAACGATTTTTTCTTTTTGATAAATCAATGCTTCTACCCTATCGTTGAAATTATTGTTATTAACGATTGTGGTATCAAACCATAGGTCCAATCGACCTTGCGGCGTTTCTACTTTCACAAGATTATGGACGTGTTTTTTTAGCGGGATGTTCTTAAACTCTAATTGTGGTTTTGTATATACCTTCATGGAAACCGTATCAAAATTCCCAATCCAAAATGTATCGGGCTTTGCATTAGCTGCCAACGAATGAATAAAAGAGCCTATTGCATTATTTTTTTTATCAAATAAGACAAAGGGAACTTGCGTTTCGCTGGTATCTTTGTTTTTATTTTTTAGAAATACCGATAGCGTGCGTTGATTAGCTACTTTCTCAAACGAGGCGTATAAATCCCTCTTAAATTCTTCTTTATTCTTCACATTATAAAAATCACCTATACAGTTCATACTTTCAATGTCCTTCAGTTCTACATTCAGTCCTATAACGATAGGCTTGACCGATATACGATAATCCATCAATTTTCGAACAATTTCACAAGGATTTTGACTGCAAGTTTCATAACCATCAGTAATGAGAACAATTAAATTTTTGTGACTATTACACCCCAAATCATCCGCTGCTTTTTCTAATGAATACGCAAGTGGCGTAGACCCTTTAAAAGAAAGACTTTTAAGCTTTTTGACGATTCGTGTAGCATTATTTTTGCCTAAAGGAATTTCCAAATGAGAATCTAAACAATCATTAGCTGACAAAGGCGAACGATGTCCATACACACGTAATCCTTGTTCTACATTATAGTTTTTTTGAAGATAATATGAAAATTCTTCTACCATTTTGTGCGAAATATCCCACAAACTCTGTCCATTCCATTTTCTATCCATGCTATATGATGCATCTACTATAAAAAGGACACGGTACAAATCTTCACTATTATCGGCGCAGGTATCTTGGGCTTGATTTTTTAGGTTCAAGATTAAAAAAAGAAGGAAAAGTATCGCCTTTTGTAACTGCATTTTATTGGATTAAATAATTGTAGATCTGATTCTCTTTTAGAAATAACAAATGTTGTTTTGTTTTACTCAATTTTTTATCTTTTTCTTTGAAAACTAATATATAATTTCCCGTTATGAGATCAATTTTCTGAGGCATTTCAGTATATAAAATATCCATAATCCATTGATATTGCTCATCCAATAGCGAAACTTGAAGATTGGAAGAAGCTAATTTTAATAGTAAAGTAGATTTACTAGGCTGATGAAATAATACAGGAGCCTCTTCCGAAATACTCAAAGAATCTTTAAATAAATAAGGAACGCTCAACACATAACTTTTCAGACTACTCTGTTTTTGATAATTAGGTTTCAAATTCCCATCCCAAAAATGATTCAATGAATTTGAATCCGATTTGATGACAAAAAGATTGGAATAAGATTTATCTATATTTACTATCTCAAAATTAGCGATATTCAAAGGAATATCGATTACATTATGTTTACCGGAAACAATATTTAAATCTTCCACAATATATTCGGGCAAGGTATGTACTTCCAATCTATATCGATATTGGCTATTCACATGAATTGTATCCGTTCGAGGACTTTGTGTTTTGATAAAATTATAAATATCCAATCCCGAACGCTTGTCATATAACGAAAAAGGGATATTGTATATCTGCTGTTTTGATGTATTAAAAAAACGAATATCGAGTGTGGTACGCAAAGAAACTTCGGTCAAAATACTTTTCACTACCTTGGAAAAAGCATCTTTATCTCGGACATCTACAAATTTACCAATACATTCAAGCTTATAAAATGAACTCGTATCTATCCCCAATCCAATAATGTAGGGACTAATAACAATACGTTTTGAAGTTAATTTTTGCGCAACTTCACATGGCATTCCAAAGCAGTTTTCTACCCCATCGGTTATAAGAATAATCGTATTTTCGTATTGCTCCACATTCTGAAAATCTTTTTCAGCTTGTTCCAAGGCATAAGCAAGAGGCGTATTTCCTTTTGGCGTATACTTGCCTATTTGCATTTCTACATCTTTTTTGGTATACGATTTTGCAAAAGGCAACTCTAGTTTGGAATCGGTGCAAATATTAAGTTCTTTTGAAAATTGATGGCCCAATAAACGAATTCCTATCTCTACATCTTTGTTTTGACGGGTAAAACTATCAATCAAACTCGATAAATTGCTCACCGCAATATTCCATTTCTTGAGCCCATTCCATTTTTCATTCATACTACCCGATGCATCGAGTATGAATAAAATACGTTTTTGCTTCAATACCGTTATTTTTTCTTGCGCAAAAAAGGATTGTGCAAAAATAAAAAAACAACAAAAGCTATATATAAATCTTTTGGATGCGACAGCTTCAAAAATCAATTGAAATAAACTCCGAAACATCTCGCGGTTTAGTTTCTTAAAAATCAGAAAGCGAAGATTTCAATTGGCTGAGCGCATTATCCATTTGCTCTTGATTGGGAGGAGACCCGTGCCATTTATGATTATTTTCCATAAAATCTACGCCTTTCCCCATAATCGTTTTCATTAGAATAATAATAGGCTTTGGTTGATTTTGAAGCGTTTTTGCGTGCTTCAATGTAGTGGTTAATTCATCATAATTATTGCCGTCGCAGGTTAATACATGCCATCCAAAACTCTCCCATTTTGCTTGAAGATTTTCAATTCCCAATACATCTGCTACCTTGCCATCTATTTGCTGGCCATTATAATCAACTACTCCTATCAAATTGCTCACTTTGTTGTGCGCCGCAAAAAGCGCTGCTTCCCAGATTTGTCCTTCTTGCAATTCACCATCACCCATCAAAACAAAAACAGATTTTGTATCGCCATCCATTTTTTTGCTCATAGCAGCACCACAGGCTACAGACAATCCTTGTCCTAGTGAACCCGAAGCTACACGAACTCCTTCCAAATGTTCAGCTGTAGTAGGATGTCCTTGCAATCGAGTATCTAACTTTCTAAATGTACTTAATTCAGACACGGGAAACATACCTTTACGTGCCATTACGCTATACCATACGGGAGAAATATGTCCATTGGAAAGAAAAAATACATCTTCGTTCTTGCCTTCCATCGAAAAATCCATTTTATAGTCCATCACCTCATTATACATAGCTACAAAAAACTCTACACAACCCAGGGAGCCGCCAGGATGACCACTTTGAACATTAAAAACCATACGGAGTATATCTCTTCGCACCTGAGTACATATATCGTTTATAACTTCTTGCATAAATTGATTTTTGATTAATTTTAAGTTTACAAATTTAAAGGATATACATTAAATCCAATAGATTAAATATCAACATGTTTTCAAAAAAGAAATTTGCAAATTAATAAAAACAAAAAAGCCCCAACATTGCTGTTAGGGCTTTTTAAATACTTGGGTGGAGGCGAACGGAGTCGAACCGATGACCCCCTGCGTGCAAGGCAGGTGCTCTAGCCAGCTGAGCTACGCCCCCAAGTTTATTTTTTTGTAGTCCCGCCCAGATTTGAACTGGGGACCTCTACATTATCAGTGTAGCGCTCTAACCAACTGAGCTACGAGACTATATTATCAACAAAAAAAGTTAATTTTTTTGACAAAATTAACTTTAAGTATGTGATAAATTAACTCTAGCTCTTATTAGTAGTAAAGAACGAATCTAATAATGAGCATTGAGATTTTATTATATTGAAAATAAAAAACGAGAAGTGTAGAACAAATCGAGGTTGAAGCCTCTAAAAAGGAGGTATTCCAGCCGCACCTTCCGATACGGCTACCTTGTTACGACTTAGCCCCAGTTATCGATTTTACCCTAGGCGGCTCCTTGCGGTTACCGACTTTAGGTAC
>JBEIDU010000020.1:0-27567 GCA_040383345.1 Chitinophagales bacterium
AGAGGTCTAGTTTATGCTACTTTTACAGTATAAACTACTTTGCACTCATTATTTTCATAATGATCTTGGAAAATCTTAGATTTTTTCATTAAATTTCCGTACAAAGGGTTTTTTTCTTTTCTTTCTACTAAAATCGTAATGGTTTTTTGTCTTTTATCACTTACAACCAATCCAATCAGTTCTTTTCTTTTATTTCTTTCTTCCATTTCAATAATTATTTATATAAATACTATTATTTTGTAGCTAATACAGTAAACATTCTAGCAATATTTCTTCTCACAAATCTCAATTCAATTGGATTTGCTAAAGGAGAAACAGAATGATTAAATTGCATTCTCAAATATTTTACTTTTTCTTCTCTAATAGCTTTTGTCAAGTTTTCTTTTGACATATCTGCAAAATTATTTTTATTCTTTGCCATATTACGATTATTTACTAATTTTTTATGCTTCTACGTAGTCGTATCTTGTTATAAATTTACATTTACATGGCATCTTTTGAGCTGCCAATCTTAGTGCTTCTCTTGCTACTTCAGTAGGTACACCATCAATCTCAAACAAAAGAGTTCCTGGCTTGATTACAGCTACCCAACCTTCTGGGTTACCTTTACCTTTTCCCATCCTTACCTCTGCAGGCTTTTTAGTGATAGGCTTATCTGGAAATATTTTGATCCATACTTGACCTTCTCTTTTCATATATCTCGTCAAGGCAATACGTGCAGACTCTATTTGTCTGTTTGTAATCCATCCTTCATCCAAACTTTTTAAACCAAAAGATCCTTGAGATAATTGAAATCCTCTTGTAGCATTTCCTTTAATCTTTCCTTTGAACTGCTTTCTAAATTTCGTTCTTTTAGGTAATAACATATCTTTCTCCTATTTTAAAATTAATTATTTATTTGGTCTTGTACGTTTTCCTCCTCTTCTATCATTTTTGAATCCTTCACCTCTATTTGCATTCTTAGGTGCTTCATTTTTGCTCTCTTGATTAGGGCTCAAATCTACTTTTCCTAATTGCTCTCCTCTACAGATCCATACTTTGATACCTATTTTTCCATAAATAGTCAAAGCCTCTTTCCACGCGTAGTCAATATCTGCTCTAAATGTATGCAATGGAGTTCTTCCCAATTTAAATTCTTCTGAACGTGCCATCTCTACACCACCCAATCTTCCACTACATCTAACTTTGATACCCTCAGCTCCCATTCGGATAGCACTAGCCAAAGCCATTTTCACAGCTCTTTTATAGTTAACTCTCGCTTCAAGTTGCTTTGCAATAGATTCGCCTACAATAGCAGCATCTACATCTGGATTTCTTACTTCAATAATATTGATTTGGATTTCTTTTCCAGTTACTTTATCCAATTCTTTTTTCAAATCTTCTACATCTTTTCCACCTTTACCGATAACGATACCTGGTTTTGACGTATGAATTGTTACTGTAACTCTTTTTAGAGTTCTCTCAATAATAATTTTGGAAATTCCTGCTTTAGGTATCTTCGTATTGATGTATAATCTGATTTTTTCATCTTCGATCATTTTCTCACCAGCCGTTTTTCCACCATACCAGTTAGATTCCCATCCTCTGATAATTCCTAATCTATTTGCTATTGGATTCGTTTTTTGTCCCATTATCTTCTATTTATTAAATCTAATTAAGCTGTTTTATTTTCCAAAGTTATAGAAACGTGATTACTTCTCTTTCTGATTCTATACGCTCTACCTTGAGGAGCTGGTTGAAAACGTTTCAACATTTTTCCTTCATTTACAAAGATAGTTTTTACATATAGCTCTACATTTTCAGCACTCTCACCACTTTTTTGCTCCCAATTATTAATTGCAGACAACAAAAGTTTATGTAATTTTTTTGCAGGCTCTTTTTTGTTGAATTTCAAAATACTCAACGCATTGAATGCCTCTTTTCCTCTAATAATATCTGCCACCAAACGCATTTTTCTTGGCGAAGTAGGGCAATTATTTAATTTTGCTACAGCTTCCATTTTATCTACTATTTATTATTTAATTTTTTTCGATGAATGTCCTTTAAAATTTCTTGTAGGTGAGAATTCGCCTAATTTATGACCAACCATATTCTCAGTTACATATACAGGGAAAAATTTATTTCCGTTATGAACTGCAAAGGTATGTCCTACCATATCAGGAATAATCATACTCGCTCTACTCCAAGTTTTGATAGTTGATTTTTTATCGCTATCATTTAGAGCTTCAACTTTTTTCAAAAGCTTATACGCTACATAAGGTCCTTTCTTTAAAGATCTTGCCATTTTACTTAAATTTATTATTATTTACCTTTACGTTTACTTACTATCATTCTTGAACTAGCCTTGTTTTTATCTCTAGTTTTCAAACCTTTAGATTTTTGGCCATTTCTTGATCTTGGGTGACCTCCAGAAGATCTACCTTCACCACCACCCATCGGGTGATCTACAGGGTTCATTGCTACCCCTCTTGTTCTTGGTCTTCTTCCTAAATGTCTACTTTTACCCGCTTTACCTTTGATCTCCAAAGAATGATCTCCATTTGATACCGAACCAATAGTAGCCATACAAGTAGCCAATACCATTCTATTCTCACCTGAATTCAATTTCAATAAAGCATATTTTCCTTCTCTTGAAAGCAATTGAGCGCTAGCTCCTGCACTTCTTACCATTTGACCACCTCTTCCTGGTTGCAATTCAATATTATGAATCACAGAACCCAATGGAATTTCAGACAATGGTAATGTATTTCCCAAATCAGGTGAAGAACCTGTTCCTGATACGATTTTTTGTCCTACTTTGATTCCGTTTGGAGCCAAGATATATCTTTTCTCTCCATTAGCAAATTTTACCAATGAGATAAAAGCTGTTCTGAATGGATCGTACTCAATACTTGCTACAGTTCCTTCTACTCCAAAATTATTTCTTTTGAAATCTACCAATCTGTATTGTCTTTTATTACCGCCACCTATATGACGCATACTTCTTCTTCCTTGGTTATTTCTACCTCCTGTATTAGAGATAGCTACTACCAATGATTTCTCAGGAGTATTTGTTGTAATTTCCGAATAGGTATTCCCTACTCTATGTCTAGTACCAGGAGTTACTGGTTTAAATTTTCTAATCGCCATTTTCTCTTAATTTATTAATTATAAATATCTATACTCTGACCTTCCTTAATTGTAATATAAGCTTTTTTGCTAGCAGATTTTCTTCCTTCCACTACACCTTTTTTAGTCATTTTTGTTTTAACTTTTCCAGGAGTGATTGAAGTATTTACCGCTACTACATTTACATTAAAAAAATCTTCTACCGCTTTTCTAATGGCATGTTTTGTAGCTGTTTTTTCTACTAAAAAAGCATACTTGTTTTCTTTTTCAGTTACTTTATTACTTTTTTCTGTAACAAGTGGTTTGATCAAAACTCTTTTTGTACCTTCCATTTCAATATTATTTTAATCTTTCAGTTAATAATGATATACTGCTTTCGCTTATAATCAATTTATCACAATTCAAAATATCATATACGTGCAAGTCACTTGCATTTACCGTTTTTGAATTAGGGATATTTCTACTGCTCAATACTACATTATGAATATTTGATGGCAATACAAAAATTGATTTATCCATAGCCACGTTCAAATTGTTCAACGTTTTTACGTGATTCTTTGTTTGTATTTCGTTGTAGTTGAAATCTTCTACTACAATGATGCTATTTTCTTTTGCTTTTGCAGACAATGCCGAACGATTTGCCAATGCTTTTACCTTTCTGTTCAATTTGAAAGAATAATCTCTTGGTTGTGGTCCAAAAGTTCTACCATTACCATATACTGGGTTTTTGGTACTACCTTTTCTCGATCCTCCCGTTCCTTTTTGTCTATGCAATTTCTTTGTAGAACCTGAGTGCTCTGCTCTTTGTTTTACTTTGTGTGTTCCTTGTCTTTGATTTGCCAAAAATTGTTTTACGGCCAAATACAAAACATGTTGATTAGGCTCTATTGCAAATACTGAATCTTCCAATTCAATTGATTTGCCAGTAGCTTTTCCTTCTATATTTACGATATCTAATTTCATTACCTTACTTTTTATCTTCTATATTTAATTACTTTTGTAGCACTATATATGAATTGTTAGCTCCTGGTACAGTACCTTTTACCAACAAAATGTTTTTATCTGCGAAAATTTTCAATATAGCTATACCTTTCAATTTCACTCTATCGCCTCCCATTCTTCCGGCCATTCTCATTCCTTTGAATACTCTACTTGGGAAAGAAGATGCTCCAATAGATCCTGGTGCTCTTTGTCTGTCATGTTGTCCATGTGAACCCATTCCTACTCCACTAAATCCGTGTCTTTTTACTACACCTTGAAATCCTTTTCCTTTTGATGTACCATACAACTCTACTTTTTCGCCTTCTACAAAGTCAGCAGCAGAGATGATGTCGCCCATAGCTTTGCCATCAAATCCTTTAATTTCTACAATGTGTTTTTTTGGAGATGTGTTTGCTTTTGCAAAGTGACCTTTCATACCGTTGCTGGTATTTTTTTCTTTTTTCTCGTCAAATGCAATTTGCAATGCAGAATAACCATCGGTTTCTTCTGTCTTTACCTGTATTACTACACAAGGTCCTGCTTCGATAATAGTACATGCTATACTATTTCCTTTTTCGTCAAAGTAGCTAGTCATTCCTAGCTTTTTTCCAATAATTCCTTTCATTTTTTATTTTTTAGTTTTTTTCGACATCGACAAGTTTGGTCTTGCTTATCGTCTTTTTTATTTATTAATATTGTATCTATTAGATTTTAATCTCTACATCTACTCCACTTGGCAATTCCAATTTCATCAACGCATCTACCGTTTTTGAAGAACTAGAATAGATATCCATCAATCTCTTGTAAGTACACAATTGAAATTGTTCTTTAGAGTTTGAGTTTACGTGCGGTGAACGCAATACCGTAAAGATATTCTTGTGTGTAGGCAATGGAATAGGTCCAGATACCACAGCACCTGTAGCTTTTACCGATTTAACTATCTTTTCTGCCGAATTATCAACCAACACGTGGTCATAACTCTTTAATTTTATTCGTATTATTTGGTTCATATTCAATGAATTATTATACTTTTTGTACGTTTATCTTAAAAATTTGAGGGTGCAAAGGTAAGGATTATTTTTTAAACAGCAAGAAAAAAATAAGAAAATGTTAAAAACATCTTTTCTTATCGCTGGTCAAACAACAAAATCCTAGGCAATTACTCACCTCAAAACGGATACTTGTTTCATTTATTTAGTGAAAAAGTGGTGCAAAAGTAATCTATTTTTTTTAAGTCAATACTTTTTTTCACTTTTCTTTAATAAAAATACAAAATAATACAACCCCCCATTATCCACAAACCTTCAAAAAAGTGTTCAATTAATTATATTTTCAATTACATTTGCACACATAATTATTTCTCAATCCTATGATAGACTACCTTTTAGCACCCTACGCCACCTATTCCATTTTCCAAATCCTTATGGAATCTATCGCCGCCATTCTGGGAATCCTTAGCGTATATTTTGCTACAAAAAAAAATATTTTGGTCTACCCCATTGGCATCATTAGTACCTTTATTTATACAATTTTGCTTTATCAGTGGCAACTTTTTGGCGATATGCTCATCAATTTGTACTATACCCTAATGAGTATTTATGGCTGGATATTGTGGCAAAAAAATAATGCCCCCACACACCACACCCTTCATACTATTGACAAAAAAACCATTCTCATACTCATTTCACTCTTCAATGCTTCTGCGCTGCTCGTTTTAGTCATATATATGGGACACTATGCACTTGAGGCAAATACGCGAGGGCTCGCACTGCTCCAAAAACTCACTTGGATAAATTATGTAGACAGCATCACCACCTCCACCTTTCTCATAGCAATGTATCTGATGGCCCGAAAATCCATCCTCAACTGGCATTTTTGGATACTCGGCAATACCATCGCCATCCCTATGTTTCTCGAAAAAGGATACGCCATTACGGCATTCCAATACCTTATATTCCTTATACTTGCTATCCGAGGACTTCTGGAGTGGAAAAAAGAGAAAAGCTTTTAACAATTACTACCCATTTCTTACTATTATACTATATGTAAAGTTTTTCACTATCTTTGTATTATAATATCTATAATTATGAACAAACTTCTCGGACTCGCAAATGAATTGGAATCTTATATTATCCATAGCGATATAGAAAATAAAACCATTTCGGATAGCACTGTAGGTTGGCAGATAGAGCATAGCTTGCTCACACTCAATGGCATTATCAATAATTTGAAAATCCCTAATCCAAAAACCTTCAAAATGAAATATGGAATTGGTAAATTTCTCATTTTCACATTTGGGCATATTCCTCGTGGCAAAGCTAAAGCACCCGAAGTAGTAAAACCTAAGCATTTTGATAAAGATACATTAGTGAATCATATCCAAATATCAAAAGAAAATATAAAAACCTTAGAAACCATCCCTTCTGTTCATTTTTTTGAGCATCCTTATTTTGGTCATTTGCGGGTGGAAGATACCAAAAGATTTTTGTACATTCATACTTTGCATCATATCAAAATTATTAGAGATATGATTAAATCCAACTAATCTTCGTTGAATAAAATAGCGATAACTTATTACCAATCCCCCGTTGGTGAGCTGATTTTGGGCGTGCATAACAATATGTTGGTACTATGCGATTGGCGCTATAGAGCTATGCGCGAAGCTATAGACAAGAGAGTTACTCGTTTTTTCGACGCACAGTACCTTGAAGAATTACATCCACTTCATACCGAAACAATAGCACAATTAGACGCTTATTTCCAAAAAAAACAAAAGACCTTTGAGATTCCCTTGGCATTGGCAGGCACCGATTTTCAAATTCAAGTATGGAATCAATTACTCAAAATTCCCTTTGGAAACCGAACTACATATGGCCGTTTTTCAGAACTTCTGGAAAATCCCAAAGCTATACGTGCTATAGGAAGTGCTATAGGCGCCAATGCTCATTCAATTATCATTCCTTGTCATCGAGTTGTGGGTAAAAATAACAATTTGGTGGGCTATGCAGGTGGTCTACTCGCTAAAAGCAAACTCTTGACATTAGAAGGTCAATAGAGTTTGTTTTAAATCCAAAATAATTTTTCAATATCCTTGATACGTTCTTTTAAAATTTTTATATCTACATCAAAAACTATATTGACAACTTGAATCTGATTTAAAGTAGATTTTATATTTTGTATTGGAAAATTTGAAATAACTAAATAATCCATTTGTTTCATTTTGGGAAACAAAAAAACATTTTGATTTTTAGCTTCTAAAATAATTATTTTTTGATCATTTTCATCAAAATCAGCATTTTTAAAGACATTAAATTCTTCCAATTCATCTTTACGTATCTGCACTTTTAAATTTGATGAATAAAAAAAATGAAAATCCAGTTCTGCATTAATTTTTGTAATCAATAGTATATCTTTGGCAGTGCTATTTACCCCCAAATAATAAAAATCCATTGAATCCGATTCCGTTACAATTTTTTTCATTTAAATTATACTGTTTTTTTTGACTACTTCCACTTTCGCTTTGGCAGAATCTTCACAAAGATAGGCAATATTATCAAAAATGCCATATATAAAAAATCAAAGAAATATAAATACCAAAAAGTCTTATTCTTTATCTTCATCTGTCTTTCGGCATAATAGAGGGGCATCATTCTCAAAACAAGATACAACACAATATATAAGAAAATTACGATATGAAAAGAAAAATAACTCATCCACAACCAGATTATAATCCAAAATCCAAAACTAGCTAGATTATAAACCCCTAAATATTTTAAAGTCCCTAATGGATATTCTCTTCCAATAGCCAAATGCCTCATTTTTTGAAGAATCCATTGCCAAAAATACAATTTGGGAAAAGAAAATACACGGGGATAAAAACAAACCACAATTTTCTTTTTATCTTCAATTGATTGTACGATAGTATCATCGTCGCCAAAGCCATAATTTTTATATTTTTCCAAATAAGATGTATTCCAAATCGATTTCCTAAAAGCCATATTTCTTCCCACAGCCATATATGCCATCCCTTTGGCAGTAAAGGCAGTATACATCATAGCTACAAAAGCCGCGTCAAATCGTACCCATTTATTGACCCATGTATTTTGAGAAATATAAGGCGAAACCCCTAGTACACAATCAACATGTGAGGAAAAATGAGATATCATTTGATTGAGCCACAATTCGTTTTCGGGATAACAATCCGCATCAATGGTTACAATTTTATCATATTGTGCCGCAGAGATCCCTGCATTTAGTGCTTGTTTTTTTTCTTTGTAAGGATAAAAACCTTCATCTAAATTGATGAGTTTGACATGAGCATACTCTACCTCAATTCGCTGAAGATAGCTTCGCATTTGTTCTGAAATATCTTTGTAAACAATAATAATCTCATAAATAACATCATCTTGCTTCGCTATCAATGGAAAATATTTGTGAAATTGACTTTCCTCACCTCGAAGACAGATCACTACAGAAGCTTCTGCCAATAAATTCTTTGTAGGTGTAGGGATTTTATATTTTAGAATAGATAAAATACGAATATAAAACCAACCTAATACAAACAATATCAAAAGGCACAAAAAACCAAAGAGCCATTCCATATATTTATAGGCTATTCGAATTTAAATGTTTCAATGAGATGCATAATATCTTCATTCACAAACTGAATGACAGGGCGCATGGAGTCTATATTAGGTGTATTATTAAAATACAATGCCCCACGCAAAAATTTATGTTTTGTATCGGTCAATAAAAATTGTAAATCTGAAGCCGCATTACCTCCTACAGAATAGATAAGTCCTTTTAAATTGGGTTTATCTATTATACTATCTTTGATATATGTAGCTTTGACAATATGCTTGGTAGTGAGTTTGTAGTGTTGTTCCATCAACTTTGTCAATGAGTCTTGATTTTCAAAATGTTTGTAACTCACATGCAATTTACCATTAAAATTTCCAAAAACAATGTTAACCCAGCAACTATCACTCTTCAATCGTTCATTTCTGAAGTATTCTTTATTTTCTACTTGACAATAGGTAGGTATGTCAAATGAATAATTACAATCCGATTTATATTTTTTATAACTTTTTTTGGGAAAATAGACTCTGGGATATGCTTTTTCTTTTGGAATTTGCTGTGTACATGCATTGATCAAAGTAAAACATAATCCAAAAAACAAGTAATTCAATTTAATTCTCATCACATTTTATAATTAACATTCTGCTATATTTACTGAAATATTTGTGGCAAGTCCTGCTTCGGAAGTTTCTTTATATTTTGTATTCATATCCAATGCTGTCTGCCACATAGTTTTAATGACGCTATCTAGGCTCACTTTTGCATCTTTTGGATTGCTTTCTAATGCAATATTTGAGGCTGTAATTGCCTTAATTGCACCCATTGAATTTCGTTCGATACAAGGAATTTGCACCAACCCCCCCACAGGATCGCAGGTCAATCCCAAATGATGTTCCATGGCTATTTCGGCAGCCATCAATACCTGTTCGGGTGAGCCTCCCGATATTTCCGTCAATCCTGCCGCTGCCATAGCCGATGAGACGCCTATTTCTGCTTGGCATCCACCCATAGCCGCACTAATAGTAGCCGATTTTTTGAACAACGTGCCAATTTCTCCTGCTACCAAAATAAATTTAATAATTTCTTTTTCTGTAATACGAGGCAAAAAACAAACTGCATACATCAATACTGCTGGTAATACGCCAGCTGCACCATTTGTGGGCGCTGTGACTATTCTACCATAAGAGGCATTTTCTTCATTAACTGCCAGCGCAAAACAGCTGATCCATTTATTGACAGTATTAAAATCCTTTTCTTGAATTTGTAGCCATTGAATCCACTCCTTTGCAGAATGAAACCTTTGCGTTCCTGTCAATTTTTCATATATATCATGGGCTCTTCGCTTTACTTTCAAATATCCAGGCAATATTCCTTCTTTCTTACAACCTCTCCATATGGCATCGCACATTTCATACCATAAATTTAAGGCTTTAGATTCTATTTCTGCATCTGTCATCCAAGACAATTCATTGTCCAATACCAATTCTGATACTGTTTTATTCATCGCTGCACAATGTTCCAAAATGGTTTCGCCGTTGTGACAAGGGTTTTTAGAAGGAACACGGGCTTGAGCATCTTTTGCTGTTTCTTCAATTACAAATCCACCTCCAACGGAGAAATATGTTTTTTCAATTCGGGTATCATCTTCCAGAATAGCTGTCAATTTCATACCATTTGGATGAAAATCGAGTGCTATATGTCCTTCAAAATGGATATTTTCATACCTAAATTCAATTTCGCGAACACCGCCAAATTTAATTTTTTTTGTATCTAAAATTTGTTGATAAATAAATCCCAATGCATCCGTATCTTCTACTTTGTAATCTATACCCGCCAAGCCCAATACTATAGCAAAATCGGTACCATGTCCTTTGCCCGTTTTAGCAAGCGAACCATATAAATTTACTTCAAAATTTTTAACAGATTCAATCTTTCCCAACGACTTCACATGAGCTACAAAAGCCAATGAAGCTTCCCATGGCCCCATAGTATGGGAGCTTGAAGGACCTATTCCTACTTTAATTAAATCAAAAACACTAATTGATTCCACGTATGATATTTTTGACAAATATAGTGTAAAATAAACTTTAATCTTTCAATTAAAATGAATACTTTTTTTTACCATTAGTTTCTATTCTTTCACAAACCTTTTGTTCGCTATAATTTCAAAATCTTGTTTCAGAATTTGTATGATATAATTACCCTTAGATAAGCAAGAGATATCAATAGATAAAGACTGTAATATATCCTCTTTTATGAATTTCCCATCCAAACTATAAATCCTATATATCGCATTTTTATTATCCTTATTATCAAATTTAAGATTAATAATGTCCTTACATGGATTTGGATATATAGTTATATCTACATTCTTAGAATAATCTATTATGCTAGACCCTGTCAAATCCTTACCACCTATTTTTAGTGGATTTCCATTTCTGTCTACCCAGAGAAGAAATACATTTGATCCAGAAGGATTCATAGCATCAAATGGAATCATAACGCCCCCACGTTTATAATCATACCCCATACAAATATTTCTACCACCTGCACCAATGCCAATAAGTTTAGTACTATCTTCAATGTATCGTCTCTTCCAATTCACCTTAAAATTTTTGTCAAGCTTGTAGATAACAAAAGAATTATTCCTAGCAAAATTATTATCATAAAAAGAAAGATAATATCCGCTATCTACAGGGTCTAAAATATAATTATTAACAGCATACCCTTTCCCCATATAATACCCATACGGATAGAATCCCGTATCTATGACCCCATCATAATAAAAAGTATCTCTATAAAATTTATATTTGTGCAATCCCCGTATGGTGTCAAATCCTATTCCCTTTTTTTTAAGTTCTACATGTGTATAGGAAAAAATATAAGAGCTATCGCCTTTGATTATACCTGATTTTAAATCATAAGAACCTGTAACAGCATAATAAGATAGTGTATCTACAAATTTAATAGTACTGGGCTTAAAAAAATTAAGCTCTTTATCAAAAATATAAATATCATTATACCGTTTTCCTCCATTTAGTTCAGTGCTCAAGCTGCCAAAAAAAGTACAAAAGGTGTCTTTTCCTATCTTAATGGCATTGTCGATAATACGATTATTTTTTATTGAATCACGTGATACGGTTTTTGAATAAAACTTTTTTTCTCTAAAATTAAAATTCAAATATACATAATAAAAAGAGTCATATTTTCCTGTAATACTATCGGCATTGTTAGTGCCTGTTTGAAAAAATTTATTGTCATCAATAATAGGAGGAGTTCCATTGATTAGTTGACGCGCAAACCCAAAAGAGTCATAGCCAGCAAATAAAGTATATTCATTTGTATAAATGGGCTGGAGTGTATTTTTATCAAATTCGGCAACTACATAATAGTCTTTTGCCATGTTATATCGGTTTTTAACGGCACTTGTTTTAGATCCAATTCCATATAATCGTTCTTCATATTCTTGAAAAAAATCAAATCGATACGTATCACCTCCCTTATTTTTCATATAAGGTAGCTGTATTTTGGAGACAATATTGCCTTCGGTATTATATTTTTTTAAAACCGAAGGTGCAAATCTACTAATAGAAGTATCATATTTAAAATCTTTATCATAATAGTCGAATATGACGCTGCCATCTTTGAACGTAGGACATGAATATCCTTTGTAGTACACCGAAAAAAAATCGTCTGAATAATCGGTCAATTGATTAAAAACCTTTTGGGCATTTGCTTTTTGGCTCAAAAACAAAATGAGAAAAAGGATATATTTTATTTGCATAATTTCAAATATAAGGGTTTACAAATATAAAAAAAATACTATAGAATACCAAAAAGAATTCTATAGTATTCGCTACAAAACATTAATCTTTCATAAAATTAACCTTATCGCCATAGGTAGGAAATAAGAAATGAGCTAAACCAAAGAATCTTCGGACGGTAACACCATCCGATTTAAACCCTTTTTGCATTACAAAATAGCAAGGATGCACCTCTGCTCCTATCATTTTTTTGGTACCAGAATATAGCCCAGAATAGGAACTATTGGACAAATTTGTAATATGGGCGCTATACCATTCTATAAAATCGTTGAACTCACAGCCCGAAATACAATTTTCATGTACACTTTTTCCTCCTGCGTCAAAAAAAGCGTGACTTCTATAGAAAATTTTATTAGCAAACTTTTCTCCATTAGGACCTTGTTCTATAAAATGATGATGACTACATAGCGGCCAAAAGTTCATATCCACTTTATATTTAGTCGTATAGCCATGTAAGATATCTAAATTAGAAAGAATATGAGATTTGTCTGTCATTTGAGTAGGGTATATCTTAGGATTTAATGTCATGTCATTATGAATAACTTCAATTTGACCCGGCAAAAGACCGGGTATTAAATTTCCGTAAAATTGTTTATGAGTAGGTACTAAAGGCCAATTATCCTTATGGACATTTACATACGTGTACATTTGATTCCACCAAGGATTCTTATCGGTACTCGTTGCAATAGGAACTCCATAAGAGTTCAATAAATCGAATTGATTAAAAATCCATTGTGATCCATTAAAAGTATATAAATTGGTGTTTTGAGAAGCATAAATGTCATAGGTACCATTATTGTAGAATCTACCCGATAAATCATCGGCTGCATTATCTTCTGGAATGATATTATCACACCTCGAACCTCCATAAACATTAGGAAATTCAATAAAATTCATATCGCCATACGGTCTATTATAATCTTGTGCTACTTTGAGCATATTGCCTTCAATAGGCTCTCCAGTATAGAGTCCTGCTCGCAGTCGTGCTTTATCGCCCACAATTCGGATAGGTTCTATATCTAGCATACCCACATATCTTCTTTTGAGTCCTTGTGCTTTTATAAGTTCTTTTATAGCTAAAAATCCTTCTTTGATACTAGCCGCAGGAATTTTCCCATTTTCTATTTTTATCTCAAAAAAAGCCTGCTCTATCTTGAATTTATTCAATGGAATGGCCAAATGGTTCATATCCATATTGATACCTGCTTCGTATAAAAACATGACTTCATTCAAATTTCTATCTCTATAGGTAGGGCTTTCATTATAGGCATATTTAAGAAATTCTATTCGCTCATCATAGACGAGTTTATGGGTAGCGGGCAGATAGTCATCTAGTTTCATATAATGAGTTGGATCTTTATCCTCGTTGGATATAGAGGATTTAGCTACGGTGGATTTGAGCCCTCCCGATGGCGATAATATACTATTCTCTTTATTGCAGCCAATGAGTATTGCTATACTAGCAAAAATTATAATTCTGTTTTTCATAAACTTTGGTTTTTTAGTTATAAAAATTTTTTGTAAAATTATTATGAGAAAACCAATAGTTTTAGCACTATAAAACTATATTATACGCCTATTTTTTAATATTTTATCTATTAAAAATCAATGCCTTATAAAAAATTATACTAAATCAATACTATTTTATACATTTGTAGTAAGAAAATAAAATTGAAAATGAAACAAATAGTAGTAAACAAAATTAAAGAACTAAGAATCCAAAAAGGCTATACACAGCAGATTATGGCACAAAAACTAGGAATAGAACAGCCTACTTATCAGAGGCTGGAGAGTGGCTGCAATGAAGCATGGACAAAATACCTATTTGATATTCTACTAATCTATGACAAAGATCCTTCGGATTTTTTCAATGAAATTTCTGGAAAAGATTTTATAAATCAATCAAACACAGATTTTAAGAATAATTCAAGAAGTGAAGTTGTTTTAGAAAAACTCCAATATGCTGATAAAACAATAGTAAAAATCTCCTCGCACAGAAAGACAAAACAATAGTATTACTCGAAGAAAAAATAAAGCACTTGGAGGAGCAATTGGGAAAATCAAATATTATCTCGTCAATTCTTTAATCAAACGAGGGCCTTTATATATAAATGCAGAATAAATCTGTATTAATTCGCATCCAAGGGCCATTTTATTTTCGGCTTCTTCGCTACAATCTATTCCTCCTACTCCTACTATGGGCATTGAAGCATCTTTTGATTTCAAATAAGAAATAATAGAATTGGTTTTATCTGCGAGTGGTTTTCCGCTCAGCCCTCCATTTCCCAATGCTTCATACGAGCTATAATCGGCTATGATACTTCTATCAATCGTAGTATTGGAAACTATGAGCCCTTCCAAAATTGAGTTTTGAAAAACATAGACAATCTCATCTAATTGATTTTCATTCAAATCCGGAGCAATTTTGAGTAAAAGAGGCTTTTGAAGACCAAACTGATTTTGTTTTTTCTCGATAGTTTCAATAATTTTCAACAACATATCCTTTTCTTGCAATTCTCTCAAATTGGGAGTATTGGGAGAACTTACATTGATTACAAAATAATCTACATAAGGGAATAATTTCTCAAAACATATTTCATAATCTAAAAAAGCTGATTCATTGGGCGTATCTTTATTTTTGCCAATATTTCCGCCAACAATCATTTGATTCTTTCGATATTTTTTTAAATTTTCTACCACTGCATCCGCACCTAAATTATTGAATCCCATTCTATTGAGCAATGCTTCTTCCGATTTAAGACGAAATAAACGTGGCTTTGGATTGCCTTCTTGTGGACGTGGTGTAACTGTACCTATTTCTACAAATCCAAATCCTAAATCCTCTAAAACATGAAGATAAGCCGCATTTTTATCAAATCCCGCCGCCATACCCAATCGATTTCTAAAATCTAATCCAAACTGAGAAACAGGCTGATAGTTTGCAGTGAAAAAATATTTCAAAATACCTATTCTAGAGAAGAATGACAAACTATTCATCGCAAAATAATGCGCACGCTCTGCGGGGATAAAAAATAAAATGGATTTGATTAATGAATACATTGAAAACTCAAAATTAGTTAAATGCCACAAAAATCTATTTTTTTTATTTGATTTATCAAAAAACTTTTAATTTAGCGGTCTTAAATACCATAAAGTGGCTTATTTCAATTCGAATACCAATAGTAAACTCACAGACGAGGAATTAATAAAAAAATATAGATTTTCCCATGACAAAACCTATTTGGGTGAATTGTTTTTGAGGTATACTCCTTATATTTTTGGTGTTGCTATCAAAAATTTAAAAAGTCAAAAGGAAGCGGAAGATGTTACTCTTACTATTTTTAATAAAATCTCATCTGATTTAAAACGGATCGATGTTACGGATTTTTCAAAACTACTGTATCAGCTTGTAAAAGAGTTGTGTGATATAGAAGTAAAGAAAAAAAATGCAACAGGTGAAGAATCAAAGATGATTTTGATTGATGAATTGACTAAAGAATCAGACGACAATTTATATATCAATTCAGATAAACCCAAATTGAGTTTGGATGCTAATAATTTAAGATTAGCTATTGACACGCTCAATGAAAGTCAAAAAATTTGTATTGATCTATTTTACGTTCAAAATAAATCATATCAAGAAGTTGCAGACATTACTGGATATAGCCTCAATCAGGTGAAAACAAATATTCAAAATGGGAAAAGACTATTAAAAACCTACGTAGAGAAAAAAATTAATTAAGAAGTCATGCAATTGAATATAGAAAAAAAATTTACTATGCTTTCCACAAAAGAGTGGATGCAATACTTGCAACATAAGTTGCCAAATGATAGAGAAAAAGAACTTTTGGATAGAGCAGAATATGATGAATTTTTAAGAGAATCATTAGAGGCTATCAATTCAATGGAAGGAAGACATTTGGCCTATCAATCCTTAAATTATATTCACCAGCAAATTGAAAATACGACAGGCGTATCTGAATCTAGAATTTCAAATACAAATATAGATAAATACGAAACACCGGTAGATACAAAGAAATACCTAATGATTGGACTAGCTGTTTTGGCAGTAATTTTAATAGCTTATGGCGTATTTTATTTTTTTAATAATACAACTCATAGCAATGAAGAGAATGATGAAAACTCCATGAATGAACTAGTAGAAGATACTTCTTCAGCTTCTAATACTATAGATTCATCCTCATTGCCTATGGAGCAGATTACGCCTGATGCATCTAGTGCAGCAAATGTTCCTGCTGCTACAACATCCTCAGCTACAACCATTTCAGACAATTCTAAATCTAATACACCCGCTTCTACTACACAAACAAATTCTGTTCCTGTAAAAAATACCAACGATAATTAAGTTATAAATAATTTGATGAGTTTCAGAATCATTATAAGAGTAATACAATTGAATTAAAATATATTAAATCAATAATTAAGAATCCAAAATGGTAAAATCATCTAAATCTATAGTTTCCAAATGGCTATTTCTAGGTTGTATCATGATTTTTATTCAAATTTTGATTGGTGGAATTACACGTCTTACTGATTCAGGACTATCAATTACAGAATGGGAAATAATAAAAGGAACATTACCTCCAATGAATGAAGCTGAGTGGATAGCAACGTTCAAGAAATATCAAATTCACGCTCAAAAACAATTTATTTCACTTCATGCAGATATGACTCTAAGTCATTTTAAGCGCATCTATTTTTGGGAGTATTTTCATAGACTATGGGCACGAATTATGGGATTTGTTTTTATTATACCCTTTATATATTTTATTGCTACTAAAAAACTAAGCCCTAAATTAATTCGACAACTCATTATAGTTGTATTATTGGCTTCACTTGCAGCTACATTTGGATGGATCATGGTAGCCAGTGGCCTCAACGATGATAGTAGAACATGGGTAAGTGCATATAAATTATTGGCTCATCTAATGATTGCAGGCTCATTATTTGGTTTTTTGACTTATACCTATTACAATCATAAATTCAAACATTTGCAAAACAAATGTTATTTCTATTCCACCAAATTATTGCTATGGATAGGTGTATTACTTTTTATTCAAATTGCCTTTGGAGCTCTTATGGCGGGAATGAAAGCAGCCTTAGTTTTTCCATATCCTACTATTTTGCTAAAAATGTCATTATTTGGAGAAATGCTAAAAACCATACAAATTCAATCCTTCAATGATTTACTCAACTATGAGCCAAATAATGGCATAAAACTATTAGTTCAAATTTTTCATAGAATTACTGCATGGGTTTTGGTAGGTTGTATCGCTTTTTTTGCAATTAAAAATATCCATTACTTTTCTGTAAAATTATTTATTTCAATTTTAATTATTCAAATTGTACTAGGAATTATAACGGTTTCGTATAGTATTGGCAAAATACCTGCTTTTTGGGGCGTAGTTCATCAAGGCGTAGCATTTCTCTTACTTGCCAATTGGGTTTTCTTATTTTATATTCGTAAAAAATAAAAGTTTACTTTTATTTAACTTTTCAGTTTGCATATAACAATTATTTTTGCTTATATAAAATCATACGAATATTTTGTCAAACATAAATTTATCTATACCTAAAATCAAAAACCAAAAAATCTTTTTTTGTGTTTTAAATTGGGGAATTGGGCATGCCACACGTTCTATACCAATAATTGATATATTATTAAAAAATGACAATGATCTTTATTTATTTACAGATGGAGAAGCAAAAAAAGTACTCAATCTGCAATTTCCAAATTTAACCCTAATTGAATTGCCTTCATACAATATTAAGTATCAAAAAACGAGCTTTTTTATGCTTAAAATGTTCTTTCAACTTAAAAAAATAAAAAATGCTATTGAAGCCGAGCAAAAAGTAATTGAGAAATGGGTAAATATAGAATCTCCGGATTGGATTATTTCCGACAATAGGTATGGGTGCTTTTCCAATAAGACTAAAAACATAATTATCACACATCAATTTCAACTAAAATATAGTTTTGTGCCACTCGTATGGCTTAGTAAAAAAGTAATCAATCATTATCTAAAACCTTTTCATGAAGCTTGGATTCCCGATGATAAATCCGTAAAATTAAGTGGTGAATTAGCATCTTGTTCTGTTCCTATTACTACAAGATGGATTGGATTACATTCCGATTTGAAACAGGTTGAAAATCCTGAAAAGGAAGATTATATTCTCGTATTACTTTCTGGGCCTGAACCTAGAAGAAGTATGATAGAATTGCAACTGCTTTCAATATTAAGTCATTCAAACAAAAAAATTGTTTTTATAGCTGGAAATTTCCTAAAATCTTACCACGAATACGTACAAAAAAATATTCAATATTTTTCATACAAAGAACGAAAAGATTTATCGCCATGGATTTCGGGCGCTAAAACAATAATATGCCGAAGTGGCTATACCACATTGATAGATTTATATTGTCTTGCAAAAAAAGACATTATTTGTATTCCTACCTTAGGGCAAATCGAACAAGAATATTTAGCCGAATTTCACGCAAAAAATGGTTTTTGCCGTACCTTAACAGAAAATGAAATTGAATCTAAATTATTGGAGATGCTGGATAAAGATTTCAACGCGCAATAAAGTCAAAAATCGTAACTTTGCGAGATTAATTAATATAATCGTAAATCAGATTTAATATCATGAAACAGACCGCATTAACAAATTTACATATATCATTAGGCGCGAAAATGGCCAAATTTGCAGGCTACAATATGCCAATTTCTTATTCAGGCATTAAAGAAGAACATTTGCAAGTTAGAAACAGCGTAGGCGTTTTTGACGTAAGCCACATGGGCGAATTTTTGCTTGAAGGACCAAGAGCATTGGAACATATTCAGCATATCACATCCAACGACGCCTCAAAATTGGTAAATGGACAAGCACAATATTCATGTCTTCCAAACGACAAGGGCGGTATAGTAGATGATTTGATAGTCTATAAAATGAACGATGAAAAATACTTTTTGGTAGTAAATGCATCGAATATAGAAAAAGATTGGAATTGGATTTCAAAACACAATAATTTTGGAACCAACATGACCAATTTATCAGATGAAATGAGCCTTTTAGCGGTCCAAGGACCAAAAGCGGTGACAGCCTTACAAAAATTAACCTCAGTAGATTTATCCGCTATTGCTTATTATCATTTTATTGAGGGTACATTTGCGGGAGTAGATAATGTAATTATTTCTGCTACAGGATATACAGGTTCGGGTGGATTTGAGCTATATATCCCCAACAAAGATGTAGAAGCCTTATGGTACAAAATTTTTGAAGCAGGTGCTGAATTTGGCATTTTACCTATTGGGCTTGCGGCTAGAGATACGCTTCGATTAGAAATGGGCTATTGCTTGTATGGAAATGATATAGATGACACAACCAATCCTATTGAAGCAGGACTGGGCTGGATTACAAAATTAAGCAAAGAAGATTTTGTAGGTAAATCATTTGCTCAAAATCTTAAAGAAAATGGTACAACTCGAAAGTTGGTAGGTATAGAAATGATCGATCGAGGCATAGCACGTCATGACTATGAAGTAGTGAACGAGAATAATGAAGTTATTGGAAAAATAACTTCGGGAAGTCAAACGCCATCATTGGAAAAATCTATTGCAATAGCTTATATCAATGCGCCTTTTCATAAATTGGGCAGCGAAGTATTTGTAAAAGTTCGTGATAAAAATTTAAAAGCAATAGTAGTAAAAATGCCCTTTTTAGTTCAAACAAATTCATAATACAAAAAAATAACGTATATTTGTAAAATCAAAAATTAAAAATCATGAATCATTTATTTATACAAGGCATAGGCGGCATGGAATGGATTATCATTATTTTTGCGCTACTTTTATTTTTTGGAGGCAAGAAAATCCCAGAATTGATGCGTGGCGTAGGCAAGGGCATCAAAGAATTTAACAGTGCCAAAGCAGGTATCACAAGCGAAATAGAAAAAGGCATGAAAGAAGCCGACGAAGAAAAAGAATACCAAAAATAATATTTTTTTTGTATTTTTTTTACACAAAAGCATCCTAAATCAGGATGCTTTTTATTTTATACAAATACGCTTAGCTTTAGACATAATTTTTCTTTATTTTTCTCTTTTTCTTGAGTATATTTGCAATATTTAGGAAAGTAAAACATTAAAGCACTTCAAAAATTGAAAATACTATTTTTCTTATTTTTTCTAATCATAGGCTCTAAAATTTGGGCACAAGATATACATTTTAGTCAGTTTTGGGATCCTATGAGCTTTCAAAATCCTTCAAATATAGGAAATTTTGACGGATCGCTTCGTATTTCAGCAATATATAGAAATCAATGGAATCAATACGGAGCACCTCTTCAAACTACTTTTGCCGATGCTACTTTTAAGCAAATCTTCAAAACCCAAGATCATCTCTCTATATCTGTTTCAGGACTTCAAGACAAATTGGATATGCTTTTTTTTAGACAATATCGCTTTTCGGGAACCGTAGCATATAATAAATTCTTATCTGAAAAAATTAATATAGGTGCAGGCATTCAATTAGGCACAAAACTAACTTCAATCAACTACAGTCGATTGACATTTGATCGCCAATGGGATCCCAATACAGGAGGCTTTGAGTCCATGAATCCTTCAAACGAGACATTCAATGCCGAAAATGTATATACTCCACTTTTAAGTGCAGGATTCAATGCTAATTTTAATATCAAAGGTGCACTCAATACTATAGACATAGCAATTAGCAATATCAACACTCCAAAAGATGTTTATTTTCAATCCAATAGTACAATTCCCCTCAAATTTTCGGTAAATGCGCATAGTTATATTCCCATGAGCGATAAATTTATTTTGATGCCAAAGACTAGTTTTTTATATTCTCAAAAAGCCAACGCCTTTTTCTCAGGATGTTTGATCAAATTCAAGCCAAATGCTATAAATGAATTTTACACCGGTTTTATGCTTCGTTGGGGAGTGGACAGAAATAGCGATGCTATTACACCAACCTTTGGAGTAAAACTAAATAATCTCAAGATTGGTGCAGCGGTGGATGTTTCCTTATCGGGAATTAATCAAGAATCTCAAAAAGGAAGTTTTGAATTGTCGGCAGTTTATATATTCAAACCAGCAAAAAGCAATTTATTTTCAATTGACTGTATGCGATTATAATCTATGAAAAAAATACTCGTTTTATTCTTATTTACATTCATTTTTATTCAAGGTTCTTGGGCTCAGGATGATGAAAAAGTTAATATCAATAAAAGCAAACGAAAACTCTATAAATATGGAATTGGTGCCATACAATCTGGCAATTATTTTCTAGCAAAAGTATATTTTGATGCATTGCAAGACAAAGGTTTTGAAAATAATGATCAAATTTATCATTATTCAAAACTACTAAATACATTGGGCGATTATGAAAATTCAAATAAATACATTGATTCGCTTCTTATAAAAAAATATGAAAATCCCTTACTTATTTATCAAAAGACATTAGTATGCATGAAATTGCAAAAAGAAAAAGATGCGCTTGATTATGCTACTTTTTTTCTTAAAAACAGAGAGAATAAAACAAATTTTCCCTCTGAAACAAGACATTTGAATGAGCTAAAACGATATTTAGATTCTCTCAGTTTTCGAGTAGATTCTATTGAATATAGTGTCTACAATCTATCCGATGCTATCAATGGCCCCGCATCAGAATTTTCACCAATTATAACAAATGATGGATTGCTTTATGGAAAGCAAGGATTGGACAAAATCAAATATTATAATTCATATCAACTTTCAAAAGGCAAAGTATCCCCTACCCGAAAAATATACTTAGCGAAAGGGAGTGGAATGAATCTTGAGAAGGTAGAACTATTTGATATCCAACTCCCCGATAGAGAGATCAGCAGTATTTGTTTTGATGTATCACAACGAAATGCTTATTTATCAGCTTGTAAATTTGATGAAAAAACCGAAAAATATATTTGTAATATATTTCATGTAAAAAAAACACGAAATGCTAAAAAAGAATGGATTTGGGATATTCCAATTCTAGTTTCCGAACTTTATGAAGAAAATGTATCGATGACGCATGTAAGTTTTGCATTTGATCCATTTAAAAACACCCCTATCATTTATTTTTCAAGCAATAAAGAAGGAGGAAGAGGAGGTATGGATATTTGGTATAGTTATCTCAATCTCAAAACCAATAAATTTGGAAAAATAGCCAATGCGGGAGGAAAAATCAATACGTCACGCGATGATATCACTCCAAATTATCATTCTCAGTCAAAAACACTCTTTTTCAGCTCCAATGGTCGAGGTGGCTATGGCGGATTTGACATTTATGGCTCACATCATAAAGAGGGTGCATTTCAAGAAGTAAAACAGCTGGGGCAAGAAGTCAATTCGCCTCAAGATGACATTTTTTATCATCCTAATAGAGATTTGAGTAATGGATATTTAGTATCTAATCGCTACAGCTCACATTCACTTATAAATCCACATTGCTGTGATGACATTTTTTATTTTGACAAAAATGCAACCCTACGAAATAAAACAAAAATAAATATAAAAGTCACCAGCAATCATGGTAATGTAATCCCTCATTTTGAATACACCATTTGGGAAATTGACTCTAATGGTATTCGAACACCCTTGGAAAACAAATCGGTAAAAGGTTCTGCTTTCATAGAAGATTTGAGACACAAATCACATTATGAAATTGAGATTTTTAATAATAATTTTTATCGAAAAAAAATAACCAAACGAACACTGGAAGATAGCTTGTATAATATTCAAATTACTATAGACAGCATTGATTTTAGGCCTATTTTGCTTCCATTAATTGAATTTGATTTTGATAGTTTTATAATCAATAATGAATCCAGACATATTTTAGACTCGCTTGTATATCCCGTTCTGCTTGCCAATCCTACACTTGTGATAGAATTGAGTGCGCATACCGATAGCCGTGGCACAGATGAATACAACGAAGTGCTTTCTGCAAAGCGAGCACTTTCAATGAAAGAATTTTTGCAGCATTTTAAAGGAATAAATCCAAAACGCCTGAAAGCCAAAGGCTATGGAGAATATGTTCCCATAGAGCCCAATGAAAATCCAGACGGTACAGACAACCCAGAAGGACGAAAACGCAATAGACGCTGTGAATTTAGAATTTTGGATGAGGAATTTTATGATTGATAAAAGATTATTAATGAAATATTAAATGGGAATTAATTAATATTTTATGAAAATGAAACAAAACAAACTTAACTATGAAACGATTCTTAATGACCGATAAGCTATTCCTAAAACTCACCACAGCTTTAATTATTGGCATTTATTCTATTGAATTTTTTGAAATCAAGTATGCATTGTGCATCCCTATTCTGATATTTGGAATACTACAAGTGGGTATTTACATTTTCAAGGTAAAACAGCCTAAGCTCATAGAACATATTATATTCTTGATTTTTATATATTTGAGCATGATACTACATTTTTTTAATAGTAGTTATCATTTTCAAACTAAATCTATTCATCATGCAAAGTTTTTAGGAAAAGAGACTTTTTATCTTTTTCGCATAGATGAAAAACCTATAAGACGAAGCTCATCTACAAAAATTCAAGGAGAACTAATTGCAATAAAAAAAGGGGATTCTTTAGTATCTATTCACAATCAAATGATATTATACCTTCCATCTGAAATCCAAACTCATAACTTGACATACGGAGATCATCTATCGCTTTATGGCAAAATAAATTCCCCTTTACCCCCTCTCAATCCAGAAGAATTAGACTATAAATCATGGCTTTATAAAAATCATATATACCTAACAGCATACAGCAGTCAGATTAAAAAAATACACTTCAAAATTTCGTGGATCCAAAAAATTTTGTATTTACCACTTAAAACACGAGATTATTTTGAAGAGGAATTGACAAAATATATTTCCACTAAGCAAAATTTGGATATAGCCAAATCCCTTTTAATTGGTGTGCGAAGTAATATGGATCAAGAAATTTTAGATGCATATTCTGCCACAGGAACCATTCATATTCTATCAGTTTCTGGAACTCATTTTGCCGTATTCTTCTTTATGCTCAGTTTGTTTTTCAAACGCCTTCCAAAACGATATGAATATACTTCCTTTTTTATCAAACAGCTACTATGCTTTGGATACGCATTAATTACAGGCTTTAGTCCGCCGGTATTTAGAAGTTTTTTAATGCTCTTTTTTGTAGATCTTAAAAATGTAACCCATTCAAGACCCAACACCTTTAATATATTATTTTTTACCGGATCCATCATCTTATTGTTCGATTCAAACCAACTTTTTGATATTGGATTTTTATTATCCTATCAATCAGTATTTGGATTAATGGTATTTTATCGAAAAATATTTCAAAAAATAGAATTCAAGAATTGGATTGCAATAAAAATATGGGAAATAGCATGTGGTTCCTTTACTGCATGGTTTGCTACCATTCCGCTTTCTATCTTATTTTTTCATAAATTTTCGTTTTTGGGAATGCTAAGCAATCTTTTTGTTGTTCCCATTTCTTTTGGAATTCTTTGTACAGGTTATATTTTTTTATTACTTTCAAAAATTAAATTTATAGGAATAGCTTTGGGATGGTTGATTGATATGCTACTTTCACTTCAAAACTATATTATTTCATTTTTTGAAAAAATTCCCTTTGCTTATATAGATTATATGTATCTAAATATATTTCAGACATTAATTTTGACGATATTTGTTTATTTATTGATCAAATTTTTGATTCAAAAAACAAGAAGTAGCTTATATATCTGTGGCTTATGTATAATAATTTTTTTAGGTAATTATCTATTTACGATCTACCAAGCAAGAGAACAAAACGGCTGGATTCTCTTCAATTTACGAAAAAAGATTGCATTTGGATTTAAGCACCAAAATAATTTTATTTTATTTGCGGATAGTATGGATAAAAAGACTTTCGATTTCAGTATAAGACCTTTTATATGTAAAAACCATATAGATAGTATTCAAAAAGTACCGCTTCATGCCAAATTTTCTAATATCAAAATGAAATTGGGTATAGATACATCACAGCATCCTGAATATTTAATATTATGTAAAGAAAATCGACCTTTTTGGAAAAAGAAAAGACAATTTGAATCTCATATAATTCTATCAAAGAATATGGGGTTTTATTATCGAAACAAATTAAAAGATGAAATCCAATTAGTCAATCATAAAGAAATGCGCATACAAGAAGATACTAGCCGAGCATATTTTTGGAAAGAATAAGGTAAATAGATTTGATTATATTTGTAACTTAATTTTTTGAAAATCAATAATTCCCAATCTATGAAACGCATTTATTCAACAATATATTTATTTATTTATAGCTTGATAATACATGCACAAATAGAGGTGAAATTTATAGATCAAGATACCAAGAAGCCAATTGCTAATATTGTATGCAGCTACAAGGGATTGGAGCTGGGAATATCTAATCAGGCGGGTATAGCAATTTTGCCAAAAACAACTCAAGATATTGAAATTCAAAGCCATCATTATGAAAAATTATATATAAATACAGGACTAGAAAATAAAACGGTGTATTTATTTCCCAGAAAAATGGGTAAGAGTGTGCGTGAAGTGCTTATAAGAAATGAACAAAATCCGTATGCGCTTTCATTGGTAAAAAAAATGATAGCCAACAAAGATATGCATCATATCAATACGCTTGAATCGTATCGTCAAATGGTGTATTCAAAAATGGTAATTGACAAAAAAAATGATAGTGCTAAGCTTGATACTCAAAAAATAGTGATAGACACCACTTTGAAAACTAAGAAAATGGAAAAGGACACGGAAATCGAGAATTATATAAAAGATAATACTTTTTTTGTTTGGGAAAGGCTATTTGAACATAAGCATACGACAAAACAAGGCGAAAAAGTACTTTTGTTATCTAGCAATATGTCGGGCTTTAAGCTACCGATATATGAGATATTGGCGGAGATGCATCAGGTAAATCGATATCCCCGTGCATTTAGAAATAATATGATAGATGAATGGATGTTTTCGCTGGAAGATAGTACACTTATCAATGGGCGAAAAACGTATCTTTTTCAGTTTTATACCAAGCGAAAATATCGTACGCCTCGTTCTATTAGTGGTACATTTCAGATAGATGCGGCCGAAATGATTCTCACTAAATTTATAGGGGGCAACAAAGAAAATTATTTTGAATATAACTACAAAATCAAAGAGGGTAGATATTATACCGATAATTTTTACTTGTCGATGGTAAGCAATATGTTTGAAGTCAATGGATTTAAAACAGCAATACAGATAACACAATCGACCCGAGAATTTAACTCTCCCCATACCTTTGCTAATAATGAATTTAAAGGCAATGAATATGAAATTTCTAGAAATTTACTGTCGCCAGAAGCTATACTTTTGCTCAATAAATACAGAAAAGACAGCCTTACAAAAAGAGAACAAAGCACTTTTGTAGCCTTGGATACTATATTCAAGCAAGACAATATGGAACGAAAACTCAAGCTATTTTTGGCTTTACGAAAAGGAGAATTCAGAGTTGGTAAAATCAGCTTTGACATAGCTAAATTATCAGATTATAATAACTATGAAGGTAATAGGATTCAAATTAAGCTAAAAACATACGAGCTATTTAATAAAAATCTTCAATTACAAACCCATCTAGCGTATGGATTCAAAGACCAAGCTATCAAATATGGAATTGGAGGGAATTATCTTTTGAATTATGAAAAAAATGTAAAAATAGGGATATATGCGTCTAATGATGTAGCGCCTGCGGGTCGTTTCTCTCATTTTTTTGCAAATAATAACTATACGCTCAACGAACTATCTTATTCAAATTATACAAAATTGATACGGATTTATGGCTACTACAGTAGTGATATCAATCGATATTTGGAAGGGGCTTTGGGGATGGAATATAGCCGTCAAGAGACTCTCTTTCCGTATTCTTTTGCAGGGATAAATACGAACAAATATGAATATGCATCGCCTTCTATCTCGCTCCATTATTACCCAA
>JBEIDU010000021.1:0-25442 GCA_040383345.1 Chitinophagales bacterium
AAAAAGCCCAAATCAATGATTTGGGCTTTTTTAATTTTTTTAAAATAAAATAATTATGAAATAAAACTATTTGTTTTATTTTTATGTTTCAATAATAAGCGTAAAATTCTTGGATGAGAAATAATGAATTTGAGGAAAATGAAGAAAAGTTGATGGCTCTTGTAGAGCAATATCAATTTGCGCGTGAACATAATGAACCAATTCATTTTTCAGAAGAAGATTTTGAAGAGATTATTCACTATTTCTTACAAACCAATAAAGCGTCTGATGCACTTGAAGCTTGTAATTTGGCTTTAAATATATTTCCGTATTCTTCAGAATTTAGTTTAGCTAAAGCAGATGCATACTTAGAATTAGGTGATCTTGAAAGTGCCGAGGATACTCTTGAAAATAATTATACCTTGGATTATTCAGATGTTAATTTTTATTTAATTAAATCTGAAATTTATTTGCAACGAAATCAGTTTGATGAAGCTCTTGAAACAATTAAAAAAGGACTAAAAACTTGTTTTGAGGACAAAGATTCTTTATATCTTCAAATGGCTGATGTTTTCGAAGAAATGGGAGATTATGTTAATATGATATCAGCAGTTAAAAAAGCATTAAAAATAAATCCAAAAAATGAAGAAGCTTTTGTAACGATAAGCTTTGCATTTCAATTTCATCAGTCTTCCTCGGATAAAATTGCTATATTTTTAGAGTTAATAAATGATGATCCATATAATATAATAGCATGGTACCATTTATACCTCGCGTATAGAGAATCAAAACAAATAGAAAAGGCAATAGAAGCCCTTGAGTATATCTTAGCGATAGAACCTGAAAATGAAGAATGTATCAATAATTTAGCCATTACATATTATGAAAATAATGACTATGAAAAGGCGTTGAATTTTTTATTGGAATTAGAAAAAACAGATGGACTTTCAGCATATAATTATATAATAATGGGAGTATGCTATAGAGAACTAAAACAATATAAAAAAGCAAAAGTATGCTTTAAAGAAGCTATGGCTATTGATGACGAAAATCCCGATTTATATTTTCACTTAGCTCTAATGTATTTTGAAGAGAAAAAATACAATGCGGCATATTCTCTAATCCAAAAAGCAGTAGGGTACAATAAAAATAATGTATATTTTCTTGAGTTAAAGGCAAATATAATGTTAGGAATGGATATGTTGGATGAATCTATTGATATATTAAAAACCATGATAAAAATAGATCCTGAGATGTATTTAGCCTATGCTAAGTTAAGTTTGGCTTTATATATAAATGGACAATCTTTCGAGGCTTTGGAATTAATAAAAGAAGCTATTGAAACCTATAACTATGGCGAGCTATATTTTTACCAATCTATTATTTATTTTGAAGATGGTAAGATGGATGCAGGTCTTATGAGTTTTATGATGGGGATGGAATTTAGTCCACACTCGTACCAAATAGTATTTGATTATACGCCATGGATTGCTGATTTAAAAAGTATTCAAGACGTTTTGATTCAATATCAATCTAAAAATAATGAAATATAAGCTAGGACTTATAGGTAAATCATTATCACATTCATTTTCAAAGGCTTATTTTCATTCTAAGTTTCAAAATGAATCCATTCTCAATTTTTCTTATGAGTTACTTGAAGTGCAAGAAAATGAATTGCCACTACTTTTTAATCATTTAAAAGAAGAGTTTATAGGAATTAATGTTACTATTCCTTATAAAGAAAAAGTAATATCATTATTAGATGAAATTGATATTCATGCTCAAAAAATAGGGGCGGTAAATTGTATTTTGTTTAAAAATGGAAAATCAATAGGGTATAATACCGATTATCTTGGATTTTCAAAAAGTATTGAAAAATTGGACTTTGATATGTCAAAAAAGGCTTTAATAATAGGTACAGGAGGTTCATCAAAGGCTATTTCATATTCTCTGAAAACGTATTTTAATATAGATTTAGATTTTGTTTCTAGAAGTCCACAAAAAGGAATTTTATATCAAGACCTTACAAAAGCTATGATGCAAAACTATGGAATAATTGTCAATACAACGCCTTTGGGAATGTATCCATCTATAAATAATTATCCACCTATAGATTATGATTTCATGTCTTCGAATCATTTTTGTGTCGATTTAATATACAATCCTCAAGAAACTTTATTTATGAAAAAAAGTAAGAGTCGAGGGGCTTTTGTAATGAATGGTTTGAAAATGCTGGAATTTCAAGCAGAATTATCCTACGAAATATGGAAAAATAACTTATAAAGGTTGGTCAAAATTGTATTATTTTTGTAGCATAAATTTATCAAAATGAAATTTGGAGTTGTAATATTTCCCGGTAGTAATTGTGACAAAGACATGCTACATGTTATCAGAAATGTTTTGAAACAAGAAGCTATAGAATTATGGCATAAAGATTCGGATCTGACTTCGTTTTCAAAAGAAGATTGTATTGTTCTTCCAGGTGGGTTTTCATTTGGTGATTATCTTCGTACAGGTGCTATTGCTCGTTTTTCGCCTATTATGGAAAAAGTAATAGAATTTGCAAATCAAGGTGGAAAAGTAATTGGGATTTGTAATGGTTTTCAAATATTATGTGAAGCTGGGCTTTTACCTGGTGTTTTATTGAGAAATAAAAATCAAAAATTTGTTTGTGAAAATAAGTTTTTGAAAGCAGATGGTGCGTCTTTATTAACTCAAAATATTCCAAGTAATAAAGTATTGAAAATACCTGTAGCGCACGCCGAAGGTAGATATTTTTGTGATGAGAATACATTGCAAGAATTAAAGAATAATGGTCAAATTTTATTTAGATATTGCTCTGAGGCGGGTGAAGTATCAGAAGCATTTAATTTTAATGGAGCTGTAGATAACATTGCTGGGGTTATGAACAAAAATGGAAATGTTTTTGGGATGATGCCTCATCCAGAGCGTTGTATGGAAGGAGAATTGGGAAATGAAGATGGCTATTTGATTATGAGTGGACTATTGAATAAAGCTTTGCAAAATGGATAGAATCATAGCACTTACTAGACTTAGTAGACAAAATTATTTGAATTATCTTAATAAATATTCAATAGAAGAGTTGAACAAAATTCCAACGGGATTCAACAATAATATTATCTGGAATATTGGGCATATCGTAGCTGTTTTTGACGCTTTGTGTTATTCTTTGTCAGGAAACTCAACGTATACTTCTACTCAATTTATAGATAAATATAAAAAAGGAACAACCCCCGATACAAATTTTTCGGAAGTGGATAGAGTAGAAATAGCCAATTTGTTGATTTCTCAAATAGATAAATTTGAAAAAGATTTTTCAAATAATATCTTTGAAAAATACACAGCCTATAAAACAAGCTTTCAAAATACACTTGAAAATATAGAAGATGCTTTGCAATTCAATTTGATTCATGAAGGGATTCATTTTGGCTATTTGATGAATTTGAATAGAAATATTTAAAAAATAATTTTAGATTAAAAAAAAAACATTATCTTTGCACTCCAAAATATAATAAAATGAAGGAAGGAATTCACCCAGAAAGTTATAGAACCGTAATATTTAAAGATTTTTCATGCGATTATTCGTTTATGACAAAAAGTTGTGCACCTAGCAAAGAAAATATCAAATGGGAAGATGGAAATGAATATCCATTAATTCCAATTGAAATTTCAAATATGAGTCACCCATTTTTTACGGGTAAAATGAAATTCGTAGATACTGCTGGTAGAATTGATAAATTCCAGAAAAAATTCGATAAAAAACTTACTACGAAAAAAGCATAAGTTTTTGAATTTTAATAAAAAATAACATGCCACTCATAATGAGTGGCTTTTTTTTTAGTTTTTTAAATAATATATAACTATTTTTGCTATAATAATCTTATATCAAGCTCGTTAAATTATATAGAATTTTAAAATAAAAAATATGGACAGAAAAGAATTTTTATCATTATTGGGAATAGGAGGTGCTTCATTGGTTGTATCTGCTTGTTTGGGAGGATGTAGCAAGTCGGAAAATACCACTGGACCATCAGGAATAGATGTGAATTTGGATTTGAATTCTTCTTCATATTCTGTTTTAAAAACCAAAGGAAATTATATTACATTACCTCAAGGTGTGGTAGTAGCATATGGGTTAGATGGCAATTATTATGCAGTTCAGGTATCTTGTCCACATGGAGAAGGGGGACGAATTCAGTATAATCAAGGATTGCAAAAGTTCAGATGCGATAATCATACGGATCAAAATTTTACAACGGCGGGTGTTTCAAATAATGCTAGAACGAGCTCTTCTTTAAAAACATATACTTGTACATTAACGGGTACAACGTTAAATGTAAAAGGATAGATACGATATGAAAATCGTATTGATTATAATTTCTTTGTTTTTATTAAATCCTTCTTTGAATTGGGAAAATGATTTAGATCTTGCCTTTCAAAAATCAAAAGAACAAGATAAATCAATTTTGTTGAATTTTTCGGGTTCCGATTGGTGTATTCCATGTCAAAAATTAAAAAAAGGTTTGTTCTCAAATGATAAATTTGCTACTTATGCTTCTGAAAATCTAATTCTTGTGAATTTAGATTTTCCTATAAAGAATAAGAAAGAAGAAAAAGAATATACTGTCAAGAAAGATTATTGGTCAGAAAAATACAATCCCAATGGTCATTTTCCTTTGACCATTTTGATCGATAAAAATGGCAAAGTTTTGAAAAAATGGACGGGAAATATTATAGATTCTCCAGAAAATTTTATAGATCAAATTCGTAGTACAAATTAATAAGTTGAATTTTGAAAATATACAAAGTATCTGAGTTATTGATGGGAAATCAGTTTCATATTGGCGCAGTGAGTTCAGATGAAGAATTAGCCAATAGTGCATTAGTCGAGGCCGTTCTAGAGATAAAAAGAATAGAGGAGAAACTATCAACCTACAAAGAACATAGTGAGACTAATTTGATAAATAAAAATGCAGGTATAACACCTGTAGAGGTTTCTAAAGAAACCATAGCATTGATAGAACGCGCTTTAAAAATTTCAGAATTGACACAAGGTGCTTTTGACATTTCGTATGGCGGGTTGGATAAAAAGTTTTGGAATTTTGATAAAAAAATGAAAGTTTTACCATCAATTGAAGATGCAAAAAAATCTGTATTATTGGTTAATTATAAAAATATTGAGATAAATAAATCAAATTCTACTGTATTCTTGAAAGAAAAAGGTATGCGAATAGGTTTTGGTGGAATTGGAAAGGGATATGCTGCTGATATGGCTAAGAAAGTTATGACTTCGTTAGGA
Organism: Chitinophagales bacterium; assembly: GCA_040383345.1. GTDB lineage: Bacteria > Bacteroidota > Bacteroidia > Chitinophagales > JADJOU01 > CHPMRC01. The sequence continues at coordinate 5,300 of JBEIDU010000021.1, forward strand.
ATTCAGAGTGGTGTAGTTAATGCATCGGGTGATATGACAGTATGGGGACTAAAGCCAGAAGGCAAAAAGTGGACAATAGCTGTAGCACATCCTTTGTATCAGAATTCTTTTTTCTCTAAAATGGAACTATCCGATCAATCTGTCGCTACTTCAGGAAATTATGAGAAGTATGTATTTATTGGAGGACAAAAATATTCGCATACAATAGATCCAAAGACGGGAATGCCTATAAGAGGTATAAAAAGTATAACAACTATTTGTCCATATGCTGAGTTTGCTGATGCTATAGCTACACCAATTATGGTTATGGGAATAGAAAAAGGTTTGAACTTAGTAAATCAAATTAATGGTCTTGAATGTATCATATTTGATGATGAGGATAAAATATATGTATCAAATAATATAAATATAAAAAAATGAAAAAAGGATTGTTTGTATTGATAGTTTTAGGAGGATTATGTATGGTAGTATCATGTGCAAAAGTGCTACCACATCAAAGAGTTTATTTAAATCAATCCGATATGGAATTGAGTTCAAAATCTATTGATAAATCTGAAATGAACTTTGAATCATACCGTGAAGGTGCTTCGGGGGCTAATGGAGGAAAAGTTGGTGGAGGTTGTGGTTGTAATTAATAAGTGTTATAAAATAGATTTTTATGAAAAAAATATCTTTACAAATTTTTGCATTTTTTATATCTATAATAAGTGTTTGGGGACAAGATAAAGTTGAACCAAAAGAAAGTAATTATGAGAAAAGGAATTTAAAAATAGAAGAAGTCAATATTTTAGGCAGTTATTATACACAAGATGGTAATAATTCTGGTGTTACAGGTGGTGTAGGGACAGAAAAGTTAACGGATTATTCTTCATCAATTGATATAAAAATAGTAAAACCTACAGCGAAAGCAAATAAACATATAATTGGAGTCAATGTTGGTATTGATTATTATACATCAGCTTCATCAGATAATATTGACCCAATTTTAGTATCTTCTCCATCTTATAGCGATATTCGTATATATCCAACAGTTTCTTATGCTTACGAAAATACTAATAATAATTCGGTAATAGGTGGAAATTTATCCTATTCAAAAGAATTTGATTATGTTTCAAGAGGTGGACAAATTAATTACAGCAAGGCGTTTAATAAAAAACAAACGGAGTGGATAACTAAGTTAAATGTGTTTTTTGACGAATTACAAGAAATAAAACCCTATGAGCTAAGGGGAAGCAATACAAGAATTTATGAAACCAAAACACGAAATACATTTAATCTCTCTAATGCTATCAATCAAACTATTAATTCTAAAATTCAAATGGCATTGATATTGGATGTAGCATATCAAAATGGATATTTGAGTACGCCTTTTAATCGATTTTTTATAAAAAATGATTCAATTGCAAAGTTAGAAGTTTTACCTGATTCAAGAATAAAAATTCCTTTAGGCATTCGTGGTAATATATTTTTGAACGATAAATTGATCTTAAGAAATTTTTATCGTTTCTACTGGGATAATTGGGGTATTTTATCCAATACTATACAAACAGAGTTAAATATTAATGTCAATTCGATTTTTACACTATCCCCTTCACTTAGATGGTATCAGCAAACCGGAAGTAAATTTTTTTATGAAAAAAATGAGTTATTACAGCTTGCTGATTTTCGAACAAGCGACTTTGATTTGTCTAATTTTCAGTCAATTTTTGGAGGACTAGGTATTAAAATTCAGCCTAAAAATGGCATTATTTCACCATTTTTTAATTCAATTGAGCTTAAATATGGGTATTATGCTCGAACCAATGGTTTAAACGCCCATTTGATAAGCATGAATGTAAAAATAAAGTAAAAAAGGATTTGTCTATTTTTCTTTACAATATTGTTTTTGTTGTTTAATACAATTATATAATAAAATCAGGTGTTGAAGTATATTTGCAATTAGTAAATTTAATTGAAATAGAATATGAGTGAAGAAAATGAGCAATTACAAGAAATATTAGATATTATCTTTAAATGGGATAAGGCTATAAGAATATTGGAACGTACGTTCAATAAAGAATTTGATTTAACACTTAATCAATGTAGGGTTATTATTCACATATTAGACAAAAATTTTGTAGAATTAAGTCAGATTAATGAATGGCTCAATATAGACAAAAGTACTACTACACGTATGATACGTCCTTTATTGGTTCATGGATATATTGACAAATTTTATCAATTTGGCGATAAGCGAAAAATTTACTTAAGAATTTCTGAAAAAGGGGAAGCGAATGTTCTCAAAGTTAAAGCAGCTATTGATAAAATGGCAAAAAAATCTTTAATAAAAATCCCTGCAGGCAAAAGGGATTTTATGTTTCAGACTGTCAATGATTTTTTGAAAACAGTAGAATAAAACCGATAATCTTAAAACACATATATGAAAAAATATTTCATTATTTTAATTACATTTTTGATTTGCTACCAATCAAAATCTCAGGAAAACTCAATTCATAATGATATTTTGTATCATTATAAAACGGCATTAAAATATTACAAATTAGAAGAATATTCAAATGCGTATTCTTATTTTCAAAAAGTAATTTTACAAAAATCATCTACATTCAATAGCGAAGTGGAATGCTATAAATCTGAGGCTAAATTTTATAATTCAATTTTAGAAGTTAAGTTTGGGACACCCGATGCAGATAAAAACATTATTTCTTTTTATAATTCTATTGTTGACAAAGAAAAAAAGGAAGTTTTGGCCTATCATCTAGGAAATTATTATTTTGAAAAAGGGGATTTTGTAAATACATCAGAATGGTTCAAAGATTTGAATGGAAAATGGATGCAAGCAAAAGAAAAAGATAATTTTTTATTTCGTAATGCCTATGCTTTGATGAAAAATGGCAAGAATAAAGAGGCTATACTAGCATTTGAAAGTTCAATTTCTTTTCCTCAAAGTTCTAATTATGAAATGGCAAATTACTATTGTGGTATGATGCTTTATAATTCAAAAAAATATGATGAATCTGAAAAGTATTTGTCCAAAATTCAAACTTCAAATAATTCAAAATTAGATATTCCTTTTGTTTTAGGACAAATAAATTTCTTGAAAAATAAATTTCAAGAAGTAATTCAATTAAATGAAAATAGATTAAACGAATCGTCTCCTAATTATAAGGATCAATTACAATTATTAGGAAAAAGCTATTTTAAAATTAATAGATTTGACAAAGCACAATTATTCTTAGAAAAATATGTCATGGCTTCAGATAAAGTGAGCGCTGAAGATATGTATATGCTTGCTTATTCGGAATATAAAAATAAAAACTATAGGGAAGCCATTTCGCACTTCAAAGAATTGCAATTGAGCGTCCAGGAGTTTAGTCCATATGCAATGTATGCCTTGGCAGATTGTTATCTAAAAACAGATGAGAAAAACAATGCCCGATTGGCTTTTATCTCTGCTTCTAAATTTGAGAGCGATTCATTGATAAAAGAAGAGTCTTTTTTTAATATAGCAAAGTTAAACTATGAATTGAATAATTATAATGATGCGATTTCAGGTTTTAATAGTTTTATCATAAATTATCCCAATAGTAAACATATAAAAGAAACATGGACACTATTGGCAAAAGCTCTATTGGCAGCCAATAATTACCCTCAAGCTATAGCACTAATAGAAAAAAATTCAAATCTTCAGGATGGCAATGAGAAATTGTATCAAGAAATTTGTTATGTATATGCACTAAATTTATATAAAAATGAAGAATATGATAGCGCAAGACGCTATGTAAAGAAAGCTATGGAAAATCCATTTGATAAAGGTCTAGATGCCGAATCAAATTATTTGTACTCTGAAATTTTATTTCAAGAGCGAAAATATAATGAATCCTTATCTGCTTTTGCCAATACATTAAAAATTATACAAAAAGAAAATGTATTGTACAATACAAATGCTAATTTATTCAACACCTATTATGGGCTTGGATATAGCGAATATATGCTCAAAAATAATTCCAATGCACTTAAAAATTTTAAACTTTCTTTAAAATTTCAGGATTTAAAATTATCCAAAAGCAATATAGAAATGATTAATGATATGGAGCTTCGTTGTGCTGATATTTATTTTCTAGAGCGAAGTTATGATTCCGCATATTTAATCTATTCAAAGATAGCTAAGGGAAAAGAAAAGAGTTTTGATTATGCATTATTCCAAAAAGCATCTATTGAAGGTGTAAAGAAAAACTTCAGTGAAAAAATCCAAACATTGAAAAATTTGATTCAAGAAGTTCCAAAATCCATATTTATTGATGATGCCCAATATCAACTAGGGTTAGCTTATGAAGATTTAAAAAATTTAGATTTTGCTATTCGAGAATATACAGATTTATACAAAAACAAACCAAAATCTGTTTTTGCCCCGAAAGCTTTGATTCGAATTGCTACTATTAAATACAATAATAATAAACCCAATGAAGCAAAAGAGTTTTATGCCAATGTTATTGAAAATTATTCTAATGCTGCTGAAGCAGATCAAGCTTTGACCGCATTAAAGGAAATCTATATTGGAGAAGAAAGATTGGATGAATTTTTAGCCTATGTCCAAAAATTACCGGCCGGAATGCAGTTGTCTATATCTAGTCAAGATAGTATGTTGTTTGGTGCAGGTGAGGAATATTATGCGAATGGGAACTGCGAAAAGGCCCAAAATTATTTTATCAAATATTTGAATAATTTTCCGGAGGGAATGTTCAGTAAAAAAGCTCATTTTTATCGTGCTGAGTGTTATTTAATTGCAAAACAATATGATGATGCTATAGATGAATATAAAAGTTTGACCGATAAAAATGATCATCCTTATTTTGAGAATGCTACTATAAAAGCGGCTTATATATTTTTTAACTTCAAAAAAGATTATGCAAAAGCACTTGCTAATTATCAAAAAGCAAATGAAGTAATCACAACCAAAAATAATAGGCAACTCGTAAAATTGGGTAGTTTGATTTGTAATTATGAACTTCAAAATTATAATGAGGTTATCAATGATGCCAAATCTATAGAATTGGATCAAGAAATTACGGATGAATTCAAAATGGATGCAAAATTTTATAGTGCAAAAGCCCACTATTTCTTAAAAGATAAAAAACTAGCTATGGCACTATTCTCTGATTTTTTAAATGATAAAAATAGTGAACGAAGTGCGGAATGTGCATTTTTTTATGCCAAAATTCAAGCAGACTTGGATGATTATAAAAAATCGAATGACTTCTTGTTTAAAGCTAAAGAGGATTATGCAATGTATGAATATTGGGTAGTAAAATATTATATTTTGATGGCAGCGAATTATCATAAAATAGGCGATAATTTCCAAGCTAAAGCTACTATTGAAAGCATTATTCAAAATTATAAAGGAAATAAGCAATTGATAGAAGAAGCTAAAAAAGTTCAGAAAGAGATAGAAGAAGCAATGAAGAAAAAATCAAAAGTAAATTATAACGAAAAATAACAAACTACGAATCATGATTAAGTAGTTGTATTTCAATATTTAAAATAATTACATGAAAAATAATATTAAAAAGTATAAAGGCCTTTCAATATCCATTTTAGGATGTTTTATCACGATGTCATTATCTGTAAATGCACAAGAAGAAATCGAATCTCAAGAGATATTTATAGTCAAAGATTTTAATGTATTTATAGAAGAGGCTAATAAAATTAAGCCGCAAATAGAATATAATGTTAATTTTCAAGAAAAGATTGCTCAGGAAGATTTGACGTATAACTTGAGTGAACGCGTTGAAAGTTTTGTTTTTCAGCCCCAACCCATTCGTCCTATCAATTTTACTCAAAAAGAACCTTTAGCCACTGTGAAAAATTATGTAAAAGCAGGTTTGGGAAGCTTATTAAATCCAATATTAGAATGGAATCATACCATTTTTTCGGAAAATCATAAAACAAATCTATTTGCAAAACATCATTCCGCATGGGTGCAGCCAGAATCATTCCAATCCTATGCTAACACTACTTTTTTAGCGTCGAGTCAAATTTCTAAAAATAATATTCAAATAGCACCTTTTTTGGGATTTGATAGTAAAAAATATAATTTTTTTGGTAATATCAATGAAAGTAATTTTAAAGATAATGTTGGAAGATTTTATAATGGCTTGAGCTTTGGAGTAAAATTATCCAAAGAGCGATTAGAAGATAAAAAATATCTTTTCAGACAGAAATAGGAGGGGATTATGGCCTTGAATCATTGGATAATTTAACGGGTAGTCATTCAAATAATGAATATCGATATTATATAAATGGACAAGGGAAATATAATTATAGCAAAGCCGCATTTTTATATTTGAATGCTGGAATGGAAGTGTTACAAACCAATTTTGGTGTTCAAACACATCGTTCGCTTATGAATCTAAATCCTGAAGTCCAATACAGTAACAATACCTTAAAATTTATAGCAGGTATAAATTTTTATAGCGCTACTTTAAATGGAAATGGTTCTTTTTATGCCTTGCCACGATTTGAGAGCGAAGTGCAATTGGTTCCCAAATATATTACCTTTTTCACTATCTGGCATAGAACCTTGCAGGCCAATCGTTTGTCGCAGCTCTTGAACGAAAATCCTTTTGTACAAAATGAAAATACGATTTTACCTATTTCTAGAGTTGAACGAAGAGCAGGCGGCTTCAAAGGAAATTTTAATAAATTTAGTTATCAAGCTTCACTTACACAAAAAATCATTAAAGATGCCTTGCTTTTTGCCAATGATTCATTGAATCCGCGATTTTTGAATGCAATCGTAGAAAAAAATCTTACATCAAATAATGTTGCGCTGGAATTGAGTTATAAATCCAGCTTCCCTTTAGATTTTACGTTTAAGAACGATTTCTTCTTCTATGAATTAGACAATCTTCCTGTGGCTTTTAATCTTCCATCTATAGTTTCAAATTTAGGCGTGCTTTATAAGCATAAACCCAATTGGATTTTTCAGTTAGATGCCTTTGCGGTAAGTGGAGTAAAATCTATAATCAAAAATGTTGAAGTGAGTTCTCCCATTCAATTAGACTTGAATATTGGAACAGAGTATGGCTTCAAAAATAATATATTTCTTTTTGCACAAGTAAACAATTGTTTGAACACAAATGTAACCCGAATCATTGGTTATCCATCTTATGGAATCAATGCACAAGTTGGATTACGTTGGTTATACTAACTAATTTATAAATGAGAATATGTCAAGATAATTAACATTATTATTTTACAGTTTTTGTTTTATCTTGTTTAAGAAGATAATCCACATTTTTAACTATTTCAACTAATGATTTTTTAATATCATTCAAGGATATTTCATCATTTTTGTAATAGTTGTTTTGAGTCCCATAATTATTATCGATATGACCATAATAATTAAATACTTTATCAAGTTCTATTTCTTCAATCTCCTCAATAGGAATATTAAAAACATTAACAATTTTATTTATAATATTGTCTGGATTTTGTTTTCCTCTTTCTGCTTTAGAAATATATTCTTGAGCAATCTTTATTTTTTCAGAAAGCTCCGTTTGAGTCATCATTAATTTTTTCTTTCTAAAAAACATTAATTTTCTTCCTAATTCTTCATTTCTATTCATAATCTATAGAGCTTTATTATTAATGTAAAGATAAATTTAATCTATTGTGAACGTAAAAATAAATTATATAAATTACATGAACTAATATTTTTGAATTATTTACGAAGTTTAACATTTATTCTCAAAAGGTATATCTTAAACTTTAATTCTTTTTTTGTATTGTTTTAAAAAAACTAAGCCCAAAATACCACAGATAAAGCTAATGAGTCCTTTCGATACAAAACCAAAGCGAGCTATTTGGTATAAACTAAAAACAAAAATAAGCACTACGGCTAAAAACCACATGTAATAAATTACGGATTTGAATGCATTCATCGGATTCAATTTTTAGGTAAATTAGAAAGATTGTATAATTCTATTGCGTTTTGACTGGTTATAGCAGCTACATTTTCGTAGGGTATTTGATATATATCGGATAATTTTTCGGCAATATGATACAGATAACTGCTTTCATTTTGTTTGCCTCGGTGCGGAACAGGAGGCAGGAAAGGAGCATCCGTTTCTAGTACCAATTTTTCGATAGGAATACTAGGTAATATTTCCGCCAATCCTGCTTTTGGATAGGTAACTACGCCTCCTATGCCCAAGTAAAAACCTGCATCCATAATTTTTTCGGCTTCTTGCATAGAACCTGAAAAACAGTGCATTACACCTTTCAATCCTCTTTTTGCATAGTTGGAAATAATAGGAATTGTATCATGATTGGCTTTACGAGAATGAATTGAAACGGCTTTATTTTCTGCAATAGCCCATTCTAATTGTGCTTCAAAAGCCCAAATTTGTTCTTTTTGAAAGGTCATATCCCAGTGATAATCCAATCCAATTTCCCCTATGCCATAGTACTGATTGGGATTTTTTTGATAATGAGCTTGTATCCATTCCAAGTCGGACCGATAGCTCTCTTTTATATCACAGGGATGAATTCCCATCATCGGAACAAAAAGATATGGATTTTCATCTACCAAAGCTTCCAAAAAAGGGATGGACTCTTTGTCTATATTGGGCAACAATATATGTTGCACATTTTTTTCTGCTATGTTTTTGAGCCATTGTGGTTTTGTCGAAATCATCGAATCGATATAACAATGACTGTGAGTGTCTATTAGCATCATTTTAAAGCATAGATTTGGCTTTTAAATAGATTTTTTCGCTATCCAAGCCATATTTTTTCATTAATTGTGCAGGCGTACCACTTTCTCCAAAACTATCATTTACCGATACAAATCCCATTGGCGTTGGCATTTTTTCGGATAAAAGCAAAGCAACCGTACTGCCCAGCCCACCTAATTTTTGATGTTCTTCGGCTACGATTACTTTTTTTGTTTTAGCTATGCTGTTGAGGATAGCTTCGCTATCCAAAGGTTTAATGGTATGAATGTTCAATATTTCTGCCGAAATACCTTCGGCTTTTAGTCTTTTGGCAGCTACTACCGCTTCCCACACTAAATGACCAGTTGCCAGAATGGTAATATCGGTGCCGTCGCATATTTTTTGGGCTTTTCCTATTTTAAAAGGAATCTCCAATGAAGTGAAAATAGGCACTTTGGGTCTTCCAAATCGTAAATAAACGGGACCGTCGTGCTCCGCTATAGCCTTTGTGGCCAAAAGGGTTTGATTATAATCGCACGTATTAATTACGGTCATATTAGGAAGCATTTGCATCAATCCTATATCTTCCAAAATTTGATGTGTAGCACCGTCTTCGCCCAATGTAAGCCCTGCGTGAGAGGCACATATTTTTACGTTTTTATGGGAATACGCTACGGACTGTCTTATTTGGTCATACACTCTACCTGTCACAAAATTGGCAAATGACGTAGCATAAGGAATTTTGCCTCCAATAGCCAATCCTGCTGCCAAGCCTATCATATTGGCTTCGGCTATTCCGCATTGGATAAAACGATTGGGTACTTTTTTCTTAAAATCGCCCAATTTAAGGGAATCGGTCAAATCGGCACAAAGTGCTACTACTGCTGGATTTTCATCCGCTAATTGACTCATTGCTACACCAAACCCCGAACGGGTATCTTGTTCGCCTGTGGACTGTATGGTATCGATATCTATCATTCTATCTATTTGATTTTGAAAGTGTTTTGACGCAAAACGTCTTTGGTTAATTCAGGAGCAAAGATAAGGATAATGAATTGAATCTTATGGGTAAATTGTCAAAAGAATTTTGAAAGGTAAGGCTTATCAACAAAATTTCTACATCCAAAAAGATAATTGAAAGTCTTCGAGGGGAATATTTTAACTTCGCACGTTAGAATCTTCAAAAAATAGTAGTTTTATGAGCAAGGAAACCCCCTTGATGCAACAGTTCAACCAAATAAAAGCGAAATATCCCGACGCGATTTTGCTTTTTAGGGTAGGGGATTTCTACGAAACCTTTGGCGACGATGCCGTAAAAGCTTCTGCGGCTTTGGGAATCACACTCACAAAAAGACATAATGGCTCAGCAGGCGAAATGCCTTTGGCAGGGATTCCGTATCACGCGTTGGAAAATTATTTGCCCAAATTGGTGCGCAGTGGCTATCGGGTAGCTATTTGCGAGCAATTGGAAGACCCCAAAATGACCAAAAGTATTGTCAAAAGAGGCGTTACCGAAATTATTACTCCCGGTTTAGCAAGTTCCGATTCTATATTGGATAGTCAAAAAAACAACTTTTTAGCATCGGTTTATTCCAGCAAAAATGGATTAGGAATAGCGTTGATAGATATTTCTACGGGCGAATTTTATATCGCAAAAGGCTCGGAAGCTTATATCGAAAAAATAATACAAAGTTACAATCCTTCGGAAATTATTTATCCCAAAAATAGTCTGAAAGATTGGATTCAGAAGCTATCTACGCATTTTTATACCTATCCGCTTGAAGATTGGATTTATGGCGATGATTTCTCAAAAGAAACCTTGCTGAAAAAGTTTCAAACTCTTTCTCTCAAAGGATTTGGGATAGAATCTTTTGACGAAAGTACTACGGCGGCTTCGGCTATTTTGCATTATCTCAATAGCAATGAACAGCATAAATTAGACCATATAAGCAAAATTTCCATACTTCAATCTTCGGATTATGTATGGCTCGATAATTTTTCTATCCGAAATTTAGAATTGGTAGAAAGTGTGCACGCAGGGGCTACTTCACTTTTTGATGTAATCAATAAAACCCAAACGGGAATGGGCGCTCGTATGCTACAGCGTTGGATTTTGTTGCCTTTAATTGATATCGATAAAATCAATCATCGGCTCAATCAAGTTGAAATTTTCTTGAAAAAAGAAGATTTGAAAGAGAAAATGGCAGAATTAATCAAGCAAGTAGGCGATTTGGAGCGTTTGATTTCCCGAGTAGCGATGCAAAAAATGTCGCCTCGAGAGGTGGTTCAGCTCAAAAAATCGCAACAAATCATTAAGCAAATCATTCATGTAATTCAAGAAAGTGGTGAAAAATCCTTGATGAAATATCTCGATTTTCTCAATCCTTGTCAGAATTTGATAGAAATGATAGACACGCAATTGCTGGATGAGGCTAACACCGCACTCAACAAAGGGTGTGTGTTTAAGCGCGGTTTTAATGCCGATTTGGATGAAAATCTTTCGCTAATGCACGATGGCAAAGAATATTTGCTCGAAATACAACAGCGCGAGACAGAACGCACCGAAATTACCAATCTCAAAATAGGATTCAACAATGTATTTGGTTATTTCCTAGAAGTGACCAATTCGCACAAGCATAAAGTTCCCGAAGAGTGGATTCGAAAGCAGACGCTTTCTAATGCAGAGCGATACATTACGCCCGAATTGAAGGAATATGAAAATAAAATATTGGGCGCGGAAGATAGAATGTATCAAATTCAGGAGAAATTGTGGATGCAATTGGTGCGCGATTTGCAGGAATATATAGATCCCGTTCAGATTAATGCCAAAATGATAGCCGAATTGGATTGTCTCATCTGTTTTGCGCAAGTAGCGTTGCAAAATAAGTATTGCCGCCCTGTGTTGAATGATACGTTGGTAATCGATATCAAACAAGGACGCCATCCTGTCATTGAAAAAAGATTGGGAATGGACCAAGCGTATATCCCCAACGATACGTATCTGAGCAATGAAGAGCAACAAATTATCCTGCTCACAGGCCCCAATATGTCGGGGAAAAGTGCGGTGCTGCGGCAAACGGCGCTCATTGTGCTGATGGCGCAAATGGGATGCTATGTACCTGCATCGGAAGCGCATATTGGCTATATCGATAAATTATTTACGAGGGTAGGCGCCAATGACAATTTGAGTATGGGCGAGAGTACCTTTATGGTGGAAATGAACGAAACGGCGAGTATTGTCAATAATTTTTCGGAGCGCAGCCTCATTTTATTGGATGAAATAGGACGAGGAACCAGCACCTACGATGGCATTTCTATCGCGTGGAGTTTGGCGGAATTTTTGTATTTTTCACAGCAAAAACCCAAAACCCTTTTTGCCACACACTATCACGAACTCAATGAATTGGGCAATAAGCACGAACGCATCAAAAATTATCATATCCAAACCAAAGAAATCGATGGCACGATATTGTTTCTGAGAAAATTGGTGGAAGGAGGCAGCGAACACAGTTTTGGTATACACGTAGCCAAGCTAGCGGGAATGCCCAATGACCTCATCAAACGAGCCGAATCGATAATGCACGATTTGGAGCAAAAATCAGTATCGCCTACAAGCACCAAAAACAAAGTAGCCCAAATAGCCAAGCAAACAAGCTTTCAAATGAGTATTTTTGACCAAGCGGATCCAGTAATCTCGCAACTCCGAGACGAACTCAAAAACTTAAACGTAAATAGTATGTCTCCAATGGAAGCCCTCATTAAACTCAATGAGTGGAAAGAGCAGTTGAAGTAGAATGTAAAGTAAATTGATCTTAATTATTAAGTTTTCACAAAGTATAATTATTTTCTCTAATTTTAATTTAGACTTGTGTTTAAATCAAAATTAGAGCGCTTTAATATACGAGTTATAATTATACTTTTATATAGTAATCTAAATTGACTTAAGACAATACATCTTCAAAAGTTACGTGTTCGCTGATATCTGCGGTATAATCTACCTTGTCAAATCCAAATCCAAATAGATTTAGAAAATCTGATTTATATCCCGCCAAATCTCCGATGGTTGAAAGTGAATCGGTATCGGCATTATGCCATAGCGCAGCTACTTTTGATTGTACATCGTCTCTCATTTCCCAATCGTCTACTCGGATTCTTCCATTTTCGTCGGTAGGAATTTCGTTGCCAGAATATAATCGTTCGCTGAATAGACGCTGCATTTGTTCGATACAACCTTCGTGTATACCCATTTCTTTCATCGTTTTGTAGAGCAATGAAATATAAAGAGGAATAACGGGAATAGCAGAACTAGCCTGAGTTACCAAGGCTTTGTTTACCGATACGTACGCTTTTCCATCTATATTTTTGAGGCTATCAGTAATTTTGAATGCCGTAGCTTCCAAATCATCTTTTGCTTTGCCGATTGTACCTTTTCTATACACAGCCTCCGTCAATGATGGGCCAATGTATGAATATGCAATAGTCATAGCATTTTTGGACAAAACACCTGCTTCGTTCATTGCATCCATCCACATTTGCCAATCTTCGCCACCCATTACCGCTACGGTATTGTCTATATCTTCTTGATTTCCAGGTTCAATAGTAACTGTAGAAACTACGCCTGTATGAAAATCTACCGTTTTGTTTGAGAAAGTTTGTCCCAACGGTTTTAAGGTAGAACGATGCATAACACCCGTTTTTGGATGATTTCTCACCGGTGATGCCAAGCTATAAATAACCAAATCCACTTCGCCCAAATCTTTTTTGATTAATTCGATGGTTTTTGCTTTAATCTCATCGGAGAAGGCATCGCCATTGATGCTTTTTGCATACAAGCCTTCTTTTTTTGCTTCTTTATGAAAAGCCGCACTATTGTACCATCCTGGAGAAGCCGTTTTGCCATCTTGTGATGGTTTTTCAAAGAAAACGCCAATAGTAGCAGCCCCCGAACCAAAGGCACTTGTAATTCTTGAAGCCAATCCAAATCCTGTAGAAGCACCAATTACCAATACTTTTTTGGGGCCTTCAATTTTTCCTTTTGATTTTACATAGTTAATTTGATTGACTACATTTTGCTCACAACCCGCTGGATGTGAAGTCAAACAAATAAATCCTCTCATTCGTGGTTCAATTATCATGATATGTATATTTTAATTCTAAATGGAATAATATCTTTATAAGAAAGCAAATATAAAGGGATTTTTTTTAAATAATTGATAATAATTAAGGCGCTTTTAGGCGCTAAACTTGTACCTCTTTCACGTATTGTTTTATAGAATACTGTTTTCTATAGCAAAGAGCTTTATGATCTTATCGATAAATTATATGAATGTAAAGCTGAGTGTTAATTTTAATATTAATGTCTAGTCTTCTACAAACAAAAAAGCTTCCCTTAAAAAGAGAAGCTTCAAATGTTGTTGGCGGTCTGGACGAGACTCGAACTCGCGACCCCGTGCGTGACAGGCACGTATTCTAACCAACTGAACTACCAGACCATTGCTAAAACGCGAGTGCAAAGATAGTATCTTTTTTTTAATGCCAAACTTTTTTTTAATATTTTTTTTAAATAGTGTAGCTTTGTCTATCTTTTTATAGAAATAAGATATATTTATGAATATTCTAGTCCTGTGCAAAAAAGTACCTTATCCTTCAAAAGATGGGGAGTCAATAGTGATAATGAAGGATATAGAAATGTTGAAAAAAATGGGCCATTCACTTCATGTTGCTTGTCTCAATACCGAAAAACATTTTGTAAATACACAAAATTATACTGAAAAAAAAACGTATTGGTCATGTTTTTTTGATAAAAAAATTAATACATCAATAAGCATTGGAACGATTCTAAATTCCATTTATAAAAGGTCTCCAATTCATATAACTCGTTTTTGGGATTATACTTTTTTAGATGCATTGAAGTTAATTGTCAATCAGCAACGGATAGATGTAATATTGTGCCAAGGATTGCCTATGATATGGTATGCAGATATATTGAAAAAAGAGTTTAAATGTAAAATTATATATCGCGCACACAATATTGAAAACAAAATTTGGTATGATCTAGCAATCCATAATACATCTTTTTTTAAAAAATATGTATATAAATATATAGGTCATTCATTAGCCAATTATGAAAAAAATAAGTTAGATATTTGTGATTCTATTTTAACATTGAATAAAATAGAAAATAATTATTTTAAGCATATCTATCCACAAATTTCTTGTAATGAAATAGCTATTTCACTTGGGGATGTTCATTCTTATTCTAAAAATTTCTCAAGTAGTAAAATTAAGTTGTTACTCACTGGGAGTATGGATTGGAAACCAAATATAGAGGCCGCTTCTTGGTTTTTAAATATGGTTTGGCCTCAAATTTCAAAAGAACATTTTGAACTTACTATAGCTGGGAAGGGTATTGAAAATTGGATAAAAGCCAATAATACGCTCAGTGATGTCAAAATAATTGCAAAATATGAATCAATAATCCAATTATATGAAACTCATGATGTATTATTAGTTCCTTTGTTTTCTGGTGCAGGAATACGAATCAAAATATTGGAAGCCATGCAATATGGTATACCCTTTATAGGTTCAAAAATTGCTGTAGAAGGTATTGCAGGAATTGAAGATATGGGATTGGATACTTTTATGCAATGTTGGATTGATAACATAAATTTGATGAAAGATAACCCTATATATTTGAAGCGCATGGTTCAAAAAAATAAAAACATGTATAGTTCTCATTATTCTTTTGAAATAATTCTTAAAAAATGGCAAAGCGTATTTTAATTGTTTTTTTGTGCTTTTTTGTTCATAATGATGTTTTTTCACAAGTAAATTTTAATTTTGAATCTATACCAGATGGTGAAGAAGATACCTTGAAATTTGAGGTTGGTAGCTGTGCTATGCGAATAAAAACCTTTGATATACAGCGTTTTGGAATTTTTAAAAAAATGGAAAATGAAAAGGCGCATTTTAATCTATGGCTTGGCGACCACGTATATATGTTGTTGCCTCAAGATTATACTACCAAGGAGAATATGATAGCAAAATATAACTGGCAACGCAGCGAATCTCGTTTGAAGTCTTTTTTGGCGTCTACACCACAATATGCTGTTTGGGATGATCATGATTATGGTCCCAATAATGCGGATAGTTTTTTTGTAAACAAAAAGTTGTCTTTGGAAGTATTTAAACAAATGTGGAATAATCCTTCATATGGTGATGGAGAAGAGGGAGTATATTTTAATATGAAACATGCCGACGCCGAATTTTTTATGCTGGATGGCCGTACTTTTTATGTAAAGGGAAAGCAACTTTTAGGAAACAAACAATTAAATTGGCTTAAACAATCCTTAATAAAATCAAATGCGTCTTTTAAGTTTTTATGTTTTAATATTCAGGTTTTGTGTAATGGTGGCTATGAAAATTTTAGAAAATTTAAAGCAGAGTTCGATGATTTCATGTGTTTTATAGAAAACGAGAATATTAAAGGTGTCGTTTTCTTCTCAGGCGATGTTCATTATGCCGAAATCTCAAAATTGCAACGAAAAAATACTTATCCGTTGTATGATTTTACATTTTCTGCTTTTACTTCATTTACACACAAAGGAAAACCAAACCTTAATGCCGTTTCGGGTTCTAGATTTATAAAAAATAATTATGGACTTGTAACGATTACAGGAAAAAAAGGACAACGAGTTTGTCATTTTGAATGTAAAAGTAGAGATGGAAATTCCGTATGGGAATATAATATCAGCGAAGAAATGCTTCGTTAGACTGCAAAACTTTCCCCACAAGCACAGGTTCTGGCTGCATTGGGATTTATAAAGTGAAATCCCTTTCCATTGAGCCCTTCTGTATATTCAAGAGAAGAATTGCATACATATAAAAAGCTTCTTAAATCAGTACAAAGCTTGATGCCTTTATCTTCAAAAAATTGATCGTCGGGTTTAATTTCATTATCAAATTTGATGTCATAGCTTAGTCCACTACAGCCCCCACCTTTAACTGAAATTCGTACAAAGTGATCTGATGAAAGTGCATCGTCTAGTATGATTTCATCTATTTTTGATTTGGCGTTATCCGATACAAATATCATATTGTTTTTTTTATTACAACAAAGAAAAAATTTAAAAAGTTTTCTGTTTTACAAAAATATAGCCACCTTTTTCTGCACCCCATGCTTGTTTTCCATCTGAGAAGAAACCTCTATCCCATGAAATAAGCTTGTCGTTTTCCATTTTGATTTGAGTAGTGGTGTAACTAGCCCCTCTTAAATTGCTTTGACATCCTTCGCCTTTTGTTCCCCCTTCAAAGCCCGTTTTGGTTGGTTTCATATACACCTCACAGCCTACTTTTGAAGTGATTTTGTCAAAGGTCAATTTTTGAAGTATATCCTTATTTTGGTGCGCATTGGTATATTCCAAGGGATTTTCAAAAGTGTATATTATACTTATGATTTCATTATTCTCACCTTTTTTTATTTGATAAATTCGCTGGCGATAAGGCTTTTCTCTTTTTGTGGCCATTGCTTGTTCTACATAGAGCCATTTACCATCAGTTCTGTCCGTCCAGATTGGGTACATGGCTAAATAAATATTAAAATAGCTTGTATCTTCTTTAGACTGTGCTTCAGAAGAATATTCTCCTTGCAATTGATTGTAAAAAATATTGACATTATTGTTTTCTTTTGGTGAAAAACCAAATAGAATGAACGATCCTATAACTAAAAATTTACTTATCGTAACCTTCATACCATTATTTTGTTACAAGATAGATTTGATAATAAAATCTATACTCACTCGATCCGCTTCGGCTTGATAGTTTTTAAAAATTCTATGTGCCAAAACAGGAATGGCTATTTCTTGAACATCTTCAATATCGGGAGTATATTTTCCTTTACAAATTGCAATACATTTTGCTCCTAAAATAAGGTTTTGTGATGCTCTTGGTCCTGCACCCCATGAAATATACTTTTGGATAATTTCAGGAGCAATAGCATTTGAAGGTCTTGTTTTTGAAGCTAATTTTACCGCATATTCATATACATTATCTGCTACAGGAATTCGTTTTACTAAATTTTGAATTTCAATAATTTCTTCTTGGGTCATTATCTTATAAAGACTTTCTTCTGCAGCTATTGTTGTGTTTTTCACAATAGATAATTCTTCTTCAAAGGATGGGTAGTCCAAGGAAATGCTAAACATAAAACGATCCAATTGTGCTTCGGGAAGGGGATATGTTCCTTCTTGTTCAATAGGATTTTGTGTAGCCATTACAAAAAAAGGTTTGGGTAATGTATATGTATGTCCAGCTACCGTTATCATCTTTTCTTGCATCGCTTCAAGTAAAGCAGATTGAGTTTTGGGTGGAGTTCGGTTGATTTCATCCGCCAAAATCATATTGGCAAACATAGGCCCAGGCGAAAAAATGAAGTTCTTTTCTTTATCCAAAATTTCAGTTCCTACAATATCAGTAGGCATCAAATCGGGAGTGAATTGAATTCGTTTAAACGATAAATCTAAAACTTGTGAAATAGTGCTAACCAATTTTGTTTTGGCCAATCCTGGCACACCAATTAATAGACAATGTCCCCCGCAAAAAAGGGAAACCAGAGTCTGATGGACTACTTCATGTTGTCCAATAATGGATTTTGAAATTTCATTCTTTAAAGATTGAAATTTAGCATGAAAGTTATCAATTGCTAATACATCGCTCATATTTAGTTAAATATATTTTGTAGTTCGTTGCATGATTTAAATTCAGGGTCAATTTTGATAAAAACAAGATGTTTGAATGTATTAAACCAATTTTCAGTTGCTTGATTTCTATGTTTTTCCATAGCCATTTCTTTGATTTTGGCATAGTCTGTTTCCAATGAAGCCTTGTGTGGAGAAGTCTCTTTTAATAATTTTATAACTCTATAACCCACTTTACCGGAAGGTGAAGAGTAGGGGATAGGAGCAGAAACATCGCCTACATTCATTTTATTGACAATTTCCGTCAGTGAAGGTTCAATGTCACCAATTTCAATAATTGAACTCCTTGAAGGACTCCTGAAGTTAACTATAATCCCTCCGTTGCTTTTAAAAATTTCATCATCAGAATAAGTCTCTACAGCTTTCTCAAAATTTAAACGACCACCCTTAATTTTTTTGCTGATAGAATCCGCTAATGATAGAGTTGTAGAGAAATCAGCATCATCTGATTTAGGCGAAATAAGAATATGTCTTACACGTACTTTTTCATTTTTCTTGTCTAAAACCTGAATGATATGAAATCCATATTTGGTTTCTACTAATTCTGATATAGTACCTACTGGCGTGCTAAAGGAAGCTTGTTCAAATTCTGGTACCATTTCACCATTTTTAATCCATCCTAATTCACCACCATTAGCTGCAGATCCTTGATCATCAGAATATAAAATTGCTTGTGTAGCCATATCAGATTCTTTTGTGATTAAGGCTTTTAAAATTTTTAGTGCTTTTTCCTTTGCTATTCTTTTGTTGTCTCTCGAAATCTTTGGGTAAAAAACAATTTGTGCAATTTGTACTTCTGAATTGTAATAGGGAATTTCAGATTTTGGTATTTCATTGAAAAACTCTTGAACTTCTCTTGGTGATGGCTGAGAACTTGCAAATAATTTTGCTTTTGTTCTATCTGCTCTCAATTTATGCTCAATATCTTCTCTGAAAGACACTTTTAATTCTGTAAGTGTTTTTCCATAATATTTTTCCATTTTATCTTGACTCCCAAAAGCCGAAATGAAATAATTCATTCTACGTTCTATTTCGTTATTTACTTCTTCTTCTGTAACAGTAATACTATCTTTTATAGCTTTTGCAAGTAACATTTTTTCGATTACGAGTTTTTTCAATACCTCACAGTCGGAAATACAACTATCTTTTTCATTTATTTTTTGTGTTTGTATATCTGAATATAAAATCATTTGATCATTTACATGACCAATGATTTTATCTAATACATTTGATTGAGCAAAAGAAGCATTGTGAGTAATTGTTAGAAGAAATATAATTAAAGTGTGTTTCATGAAATTATTTGATTAAGCTTTTTAGAATGTCTTGGTTTATAGTTAATTTGTATTTATTTTTTAGATATAGCACCCATTTTTCTTCTACTATTTTTTGATACTCATTAGCTACTCTACCTTTAACCTCATTGTATGGTTTGATTGAAATGGGAATCGTTTCTACAAATTTGTATATTGTATACATATTTTGATCTTTGTTATAGTCTTCTATTATTTTATTTGGAACCCATTCGTTTTTGTCTAAAATATCTATATCGCCTTTTTCATATATTTTTTCAAATGAATAATAACTATTAGAATCTATGGATTGTTTTAATTTAACATCAAGATTGATTAAACTTGTATAGGAAGTGCTAGTTAGTATATTTTTAATTTTTATAGC
>JBEIDU010000022.1:0-24695 GCA_040383345.1 Chitinophagales bacterium
CCCGATGGATTTCCATTTAATAAAATATTTTGATCAATTAATTGTCCCCAACCTAAATATTGAAAAATTACGAATACAAAACTTAAGACACTCGTAATGATAGCATTCCATTTAAATGTCGAAAAATTATCTTTACTTAACGCATTATTTGCGTTTTGTATAAAAAAACTTGATACTATAATTACAAGTGTGCTAACCAAAAATAAACTTGGTAATTCAACAGGCTCCCAATGCTTTATATCACCTTTTTTCACAATTAAAGCACTAGCTAAAGCCGTAAACAACATTACCATACTTCCCATACTTAAATATAGGGCGAACATCTTGGGATGTATCTTAGAATTTGTACTAGAAGAATTTAATGATATTGCCATTTTAATAATTATAGAAATAATGAAATTAAAAATACTAGTAAGTAGCCAAAGGAAAAGAACATTAGTTTTTTAGCTTCTGCATCTGTAGCATTTCTAAAAAGTTTAAATGCTTGAAATGAAAATATCACCGAACTAATTAAAATTATACATGATCCGATTAATCCTATATTTTGTTGAAAAAAAGGATAAATTGAAAGCGGAATTAGCATCAATGTATACATTAGAATTATGATAGTAGATGTTTTACTCTTTCCATCTTTTGAAGGTAAAAGCATAATTCCAGCTCTTTTATAATCATCAAAACTAACCCAAGCTATTGCCCAAAAATGAGGAAATTGCCAAAAAAATTGAACTAGAAATAACCAAATAGCATTCTGGTCCAAAGCATTAGTAGCTGCTACATAACCTAATAGAGGCGGAAGCGCTCCAGGTATAGCGCCTACAAATACAGCAATAGAAGAAATCTTCTTCAATGGTGTATAAAAAAATCCGTACAACAATAAAGATAAAGCAGATAATAAAGCCGTAGTCGTATTAAAAACTAAAGCTAAAATTGACAATCCTGAAAAAGCAGTAATACCAATAAAAAGTATTACTTCCATGCCTCCCAACTTGTTTGTTGGTAATGGACGACTTTGGGTTCTATGCATTAACTTATCTGTATCTTTCTCAATATATTGATTAATAGCATTTGAAGAAAATGTAACTAAACTACCTCCCAATGCTAAAAAAAACAACTTATAAAAATCAAATGTAAATTTACTTCCAAATAAATATCCAATTACGGAAGAAAACACTACTAACATAGATAGTCTGAACTTTAACAAGACTACATAATGTAATGCTTTATTAATAATTGAATTAGAAAAATTAGAAATAACTAACTTCATTTAATAATATAATTATTTTATTAATGTACTTCTTCTCCTTCTTCCAAAGGTAAATGCTGAGGTCTAAAGTCCTTATCACCAAAACCAGTAGAATAGTCATAAGGCCATCTATGAACTTCTGGGATTTCACCTGGCCAGTTTCCATGAAAATGCTCAGCAGGTGTAGTCCACTCTAATGTATTTGCTTGCCAAGGATTTATATTATCTTCCGTTAATTTTCTACCTTTAAGTGCAGAATAAATTATGTTTACTACAAATAATATTTGAAGTAAGAAAGATATTATTGCAAAAACAGAAATAAACTTACTTACATCTTCAAAAATATTAAAAGTTTGAAAATTAGAATACGTATAATATCTTCTAGGTAAACTCAACATAAAATGCATAGGAATAAAAATTGCATATGCTGCTATTATCGTTCCATAAAAATGAATATACCCTAATGTATCATTTAAAAATCTTCCAAACATTTTTGGGAACCAATGATATACACCAGCAAACATAGCAAAGAATGCTGCTACTCCCATAACAATATGAAAATGAGCTACAACAAAATACGTATCATGCAAAGGAATGTCAATAGCTGAATTTCCTAAGAAAACTCCTGTTAATCCTCCTGAAATAAACATAGAAACAAAACCTAATGCAAACATCATAGCAGGTGTAAGTCTTAAATTACCTTTCCATATTGTTGTAAGCCAGTTGAACACTTTTACAGCTGAAGGAACGGCAATCATTAACGTAAATATTACAAAAATAGAACCAATAAATGGATTCATACCTGTCATATACATGTGGTGTGCCCAAACTAAAAATCCTAATAACACGATAACACCTAAAGCATAAACCATGGCTCTATAACCAAAAACTGGCTTTCTACTATTAACAGATAAAACTTCTGAAACTATTCCCATTGCAGGTAAAATAATAATATATACCTCAGGATGGCCTAAAAACCAAAATAAATGTTGATATAAAATTGGAGACCCCCCTTTATAATCTTGCAAATTACCCCCTAAAACGATATCAGATAAATAGAACGATGTATCAAAAATTCTATCAAACTCTAATAATAAAGCAGCACTTAATAATGGAGGAAAAGCCAAAATACCTAAAATAGCAGTAAACATTAATGCCCATACTGGTAAAGGTAACTTCCACATACCCATTCCTTTTGTTCTCATATTAAGTATAGTTGCTACATAGTTCAATCCACCTAATAAAGATGAAACGATAAACAATGCCATACTAAAAAACCATAAATCGGTACCTAAACCACTACCTAAGTTTACAGCTGTATTTCTCATACCATTCAAAGGAGGGTACATAGTCCATCCTCCAGATGCAGCTCCTGTTTGGATAAATAATGAACTTAACATTAATAATCCTGATAAAAAGAAAAACCAATATGAAAGCATGTTCATAAATGGAGAAGCCATATCCCTTGCACCAATTTGATAAGGAATCAATAAATTAGCAAATGTACCACTTAATCCAGCTGTCAATACAAAAAACACCAAAATAGTACCATGCATTGTAACCAATGAGTAATAAAATTCATTTGTTATTTTTCCACCTTCAGCCCATTTACCTAAAAAAGTTTCTAGAAAAGGGAACGTTTCATTTGGCCAACCTAATTGTAATCTAAAAATTACAGATAACAAGGCGCCAATTATAGACCAAAATATTCCTGTAAACAAAAATTGCTTAGCAATCATTTTATGATCTTGACTAAAAATATATTTAGTTAAAAAAGTTTCCTCGTGATGATGATCATGCATATTATGAGAATTTACTGTATGTTCCATATTAAAATATTTTCTATTTTACTTATTTTCTAAGTTAAAAATTATTTTGCTAATTTATCTTTAATTGTTTCGTAATGTGGTTTTTGAGCTGACATCCATTTTTCAAACTCTGCTTTGCTTTCAACCTTTACATTCATTTGCATACCATAATGAGATTTTCCACAAAGCTCAGCACAAGCTAATTCATAAGAAAACTTATTGAATCTTGCTTCTCCTGTTTCCGGATCATTTGCACTCCAAAATGGGTTAGATTTTAATTCTTCTCTTGTTTCATCATTTGTTTTTGTAGGTGTAAATCCTATACCTGTAGGTACACCCGGTACACAATCCATTTTTAATCTAAAATGGGGAAGATAAAAACTATGAAGTACGTCCAATGCATGTAAATTAAAATAAACTGGATTGTTTTTTATCATATGAATCTCCGAAGCAAAGAAATCATCATGACTAGCAGGATCATTCCAATCAATACCTAACTCATTTTCAGGAGAAATGTACTTTTTAGAAATAACTCTTCTTCCAAACTTTCCATCTTTACCAGGATATCTTACTATCCAGTTAAACTGTTTACCTGTTACTTCAATTTGCATTTCATTAGTATTTCTTACTTTTTTATTAGGAAATACTTGATACCATGTATTTAATCCCATTACTACTAATACTGTCATAGCAAGAGCAGGTACAGATGTCCAAATGATTTCAAGACTACTACTATGTGCAAAAAAAGTTGCTTTGCGATTTTTACTACTTCTGTACATCCATACAAAGCCAAATAAAGCAAAATGACAAAGAACAAAAACTATACCAGTAATGATAGCCGTTACAAAAAATAGATTATCTATTTGTACTCCAAAATTTGAAGCAGATTCTGGTAAAGATGCATATGCTAATCTTTTAAAAGAATAAACAAAGCCACCTAAGAACAAAAGTCCAAATAATGTAAATAAGGTTGCATTCGTTTTACTTAATTTATAATAGTTTAATTCTTTTCCTTTGTGTTCTCTTATCCTTTCTACTATTCTAGCAAAAAGAAATACAACGGAGTAAAATAAAACAATTACAGCAAGGGTTAAAATTATATTAAACATTTCTTTCAGATTTTACTATTCTATAATTATTAATATTGATGTTTTAAACTTTCATCTAAAAACGGATTATTTGTGGGTACAATTATATGTCTACTCAATACAGTCAATACTGTGTAGAAAAACAAACCAATAAATCCTAAAAATATAAAAGCCTCTGTTATTCCTAAGGTAGCATATGTTTGAACCGTTTCATGTTTATGACCATGAGCATTCGATACAGGTGAAGCATGTTCAGATGAATGTGATGATGCATCAGTATGACTTCCTTGTGCTCCATGACCTTCTGATATGTGAGCTGAAACATTGTGATTATTATTTGAATGCGCTTCATCATGACTTGCTTCATGATGCATAGGGAAATTAGGTTCAGGCATTACCATTAAGTAAAAATCAAAATAGTGACCAATAATTAATATTACAGCTGCAATATTCATCAACCAGAAATTTCTTTTTGCTTTTCTTTTAACAAAGAATAAAAATGGAAATACAAAGTTTATTATCAAAGTAACAAAAAACAATACTTTGAATAAAGGAACTTGAAATCTTTTGTAAAAATACATAGTATCTTCAGGAATATTTCCATACCAAATCAACATATATTGACTAAACCAAAGATACGTATAAAAAACACTAAATCCAAATAACAACATTGACAAATTATGTAAATGGTTTTCATTTACATTAATTAAATGACCTTTATACTTCAAATAAGTAACAATTAAAATAGCCATCGATAAAAATCCGCACATATAACTTGCAAAGTTATACCATCCAAATAAAGTAGAATACCAATGAGGATCTAAAGACATAACAGCCAACCAAGAAAAAATAGAAGTAGACACTCCAAAAATCACTATATAAGCAGCTGATTTATACTTTCCTTTTTGATTATAAGCTATTAGATTTGATGCATTATCTTCATTTAACGAATGTCTTCGCATCATGACTACACCAAACATCCAAAGTGCATAAAAAGCCAATGATATACCTGTAAACATGTATTTATTTAAAAAAGCTACTTTATCACCAACAATGGTATCATCTGCTGGAGCATGTGTCCAATGATGATACAATGAATGCCAATCAAACCACATTCCTAATATAATCAATAAAAAGAATATAAAAGTAACAAAAACAAAATATCCAAAACTTTCAAAGACTCTTTTCAAAATTGTTTGCCATCCACCATAACCTATGGAATGAGCGGCAACTAGGAACACAGCTGAAATAGCCATACCATTAAAATAATAGGTATTTAATAGAATATTTGACCAAAATCTACTATGATGATTAGCGCCTTGATTATCGAAATAAGCCATAGCCATACCAATAAATCCAAGTACTATAAAAACAATACTCATTTTCTTTAAATTTCCTCCAAAAGTAAACACTTCTTTCTGAGGATCTATTTTAGCAATTTCATGGTGTCCCATTTGATTATAAATTTATTTTATTTATACTAAATTATTACTTAATTATTTTACTGAATCTTTTTTCACTAAAGTCATAGATGAACTATCCGCTTTTTTAGCATTTAATCCTCCCAATTCTTTAATATAACAAATTAACTTCCAACGATCATCTGTTTTTACATGGGGGCCATAACCACCCATCATATTCTTTCCATATACAATAGAATGATAAATTTCTCCGTCTTTCAATGTTGCCAAACGATCCGCATATGAAGGAGGTACCGCTTTATATGCTGGTTCTGTTCCATCTTCTCTTACTACTAATGGTCCATCTCCCATGCCTGTTTTTCCATGACAAACTGCACATTGATTTTGGTATACAACCTCACCTCTTTTCAGTACTTCGGCAGTAGGCTCATAAGGATTTTTTAATTCTACACCCGCTCTAGCTTTATCGATATCATTATCCTTATAAAATTGAGTGTAACGATACGAATATATTACAGAAGGTTCTTTTCTATATAATTCATCTGAAGGTAATGCATTTCTTGGTATAGTGCCATTAACGGGCAACAAAGCAGACATATATTCTTTTACATTTCCAAACAATGTGGCAATTGGTCCTTCATCATACGTCTCATAAGATTTTGAATGTCCCATATCTGGAGCATATTCACTTCCTGTACTTTTTGGACTTCTATACATAAAATAGAATGCTACCAATAACATTATAGCAACCGTTATATAGAATTTTTTATTTTTCTTACTCATTATTATGCTATTTTAAAATAATTATTCAAAAGATTTTGTATTCACTTCTTCTGCTCCACTTTTGCTTAATAAATTTTTGATATTAGCAATTTCACTTTCACTTTTATCATCAATACCAAACGCCAAAGCAAATTTGTCATCTGTGGTTCTTTCATCAACCATCATAGGTATCTTTCCAGGAAATAATTCATTTCGTTTGATATAAACAAAAAACATTCCTACAGCAGCCATCAATACAGTCAATTCAAATGTAATTGGAATAAATGCAGGCAAAGACCAAAATGGTTTACCTCCAAACATTGTTGGATAATTTACAGTAGTGATCCAAGTAATTACTCCCAATGCAGTAAAAGTACCCGTTAATCCTAATACAAAACCCGCAGAATGAAGCTGAGTTTCTTTTATACCTAATTTGTCATCTATTCCGTGAACTGGAAATGGAGAATATGCATCATCAATTTCTACTCCCTCAGCACGAATTTCATCAATTGCATGTAAAAAGTTATCTTCATGAGAATATATCCCATAAACATAATTTTTGTGTTCTATTTTACCTTTATTCATTTCTTTAAAATATTAAAATCCAATATATTAATGATTGTGTTCTTTTCTATGTTTCTCTTGAGCTGCTTCAGAAATTGAGGAGAAGATTGCTTTTACTTCAGCAATAGCAATTACTGGGAAAGTTCTTGCAAAAATTAAAAACAACGTAAAGAATAATCCCAAACTTCCCACAAAAATTGCCATATCTACCCAAGTAGGACTGAAATAATTCCAACTTGATACCAAGAAATCTTTATGTAATGATGTAACAATGATTACAAAACGCTCAAACCACATACCTATATTTACAAATATTGACATTACAAAACTTACAAATATACTTCTTCTAAACTTCTTAAACCAGAATAACTGCGGAGACAATACATTACATGTCATCATACTCCAATAAGCCCAATAATAATCTCCAAATGCTCTATTATAGAATGCATATTGCTCATACAAATAACCAGAATACCATGCAATAAACAACTCTGTAATATAGGCTATACCTACAATTGAACCTGTTAAAACTATGACTTTATTCATAGATTCGATATGAGCAATTGTAATATAATCTTCTAATTTCTGTACTTTACGAGCAATCAACATTAATGTTTGTACCATAGCAAATCCAGAAAAGATAGCCCCAGCCACAAAATATGGAGGAAAAATTGTTGTATGCCATCCTGGAATAACTGATGTAGCAAAGTCAAAAGATACAATCGTGTGAACTGAAAGTACTAGAGGTGTAGATAATCCAGCTAAAATCAATGATAAACTTTCAAATCTTGACCATTGTTTTGCGGTTCCTCTCCATCCAAAACTTAAAATATTGTAAATGTATTTTCTTTTTGCAGAAGTAGCTCTATCTCTAATTGTTGCAAAATCTGGCATTAAACCACTATACCAAAATAAACAAGATACAGTGAAATAAGTAGAGATTGCAAATACGTCCCACAATAAAGGAGAATTGAAATTTACCCACAATGGACCTCTTGTATTAGCATAAGGAAAGATAAA
Source organism: Chitinophagales bacterium (assembly GCA_040383345.1). Taxonomy (GTDB): domain Bacteria; phylum Bacteroidota; class Bacteroidia; order Chitinophagales; family JADJOU01; genus CHPMRC01. The sequence goes on from JBEIDU010000022.1 coordinate 7,907, forward strand.
AAATCCTTGCCAAATTCTTCCCATGTGTATCAAAGGAAACTGACCAGCACAAATAACCGCAAAAATTGTCATCGCTTCAGCCGCTCTATTAATACCTGTTCTCCATTTTTGTCTAAACAACAATAATACCGCTGAAATCAATGTACCTGCGTGACCAATACCTACCCACCATACGAAGTTAGTGATATCCCAAGCCCAGTTAACAGTTTTCTGTAATCCCCATACACCAATTCCTTTGAAAATAGTCCATGAAACAGCAACTACATACAACAATAAACCTATCAATGCAATCCCAAATGCAAACCACCATTCTCTAGGAGGATTACCTTCAGTGTTTCGAACAATATCTGTTGTTATTTGTCCGTATGTTTTATCTTTACCTAATATTAAAGGTTCTCTTATTAACGAATCTACGTGTGACATATTTTTTATTTCGGGTTAATAAATGAATTAAGCATGTTTATTATCTCTGTTTCTTACTTTTGTTAAATAACTAACAGATGGTTTTGTATAAATTTCCTCAATTACTCCAAAAGCTCTTTCATCGTTTGTCAATTGATAAACCAACGTTGATTTATTATTAACATCACCAAATGTAATAGCATTAGTAGCACAAGCAGATTGACATGCCGTTTTAATTTCTCCATCTCTCAATTCTCTACTTTCTTTCTTAGCTTCTAACTTACCAGCTTGTATTTTTTGTACACAGAAGCTACATTTCTCGATTACACCTCTTGAACGTGTAACTACATCTGGATTCAATACCATTCTAGCAATTGGATCCAATCTATTCAATGAATCTTCATCATTCATAGCTCCAAAGGAATCAGAACCTGTATAATCAAACCAGTTAAATCTTCTAACTTTATAAGGACAGTTATTCGCACAATATCTTGTACCAATACATCTATTATAAGCCATTTGATTAAGTCCATCTGAACTGTGGTTAGTAGCACTTACTGGACATACGTTTTCGCAAGGTGCATTGTCACAATGTTGACACAACATCGGTTGGAACGTTACATCTGGATTATCCATACTTCCTGTATGATATCTATCAATACGCAACCAATGCATATCATGTGAACGATACACTTCATTTTTACCTACAACAGGTACGTTATTTTCAATACTACAAGCTACAACACAAGCACTACAACCAACACAAGAGTTTAAGTCAATAACCATTCCCCACTGATGGCCTGGCATTTCTACCTTTGGATACAATGTAACTAAATGATGATCTATCCATGCTTTTCTTCCTTTACCACCAATTGTATTACCTGATTCTGGATTTTTGATATACTCAGATAATGTTGTTTCTTTTATCAAATTTCTTGTCTTTTCTCCACCCAACCCTTTATGAGTCAATGTAAAATAAGATTGAACAGATGCTAATTTTGCAAATTCACCTGAATTTGAAACAAAAGAAGCGGTACTAGAAACATTTGAAGCTTTTGATAAAATGCTATATACATTAAATCCATTATTATACGCTTCATTGCTAGTAGTTTTTCTACCAAATCCATATTTTACACCTATGGTTCCTTCAGCTACACCCGCTACTGGAATTACAGGTAATGTTACATCTTTACCATTAATTTTCAATGTTATAATAGCAAATTTCTTTTCATTCAATATTGCATTAGCACCTTTTGATTCTACCCATTTTGGATTTGCAATAAAATAATTATCCCAAGTCATTCTTGTAATAGGATCTGGAAGTTCTTGCAAAAATGGATTATCTGCCATACTTCCATCTCCTTGTATAGATTGATAGAAACGTACTTCTAATTCAGATTTTTTATAAGAAGCTTGAACTTGACCTAATGCTGTGGCTATATTACTACCATTAAATGCACTTGAGGTTAAAACTTCTGTTCCTGGCGCTACATACTCTCCTTTTTGCAAAGTATATTCCCAGAATGCATCAAAATTATGATACGTTCCGTTGCCAATAGCCATTGCATTTTTCTTAATAAAATCATAATAGCTACCTTCTACACCAGCCCATTTCATCATTGACTGTTGATATTGTCTTGTATTAAATAAAGGAGAAATTGCAGGCTGAGCAATAGAATAAATACCTTCTTTAGGCTCATAATCATTCCAAGACTCTAAGAAATTATTATCTGGACAAATGAATTTACAAACTTCACTAGTTTCATTTATTTTATCACTAAAAGAAACACTTAATTCTAAATTTTTGATTTTCTTTCCTAATTCTTCACCATTTGGCAATGAATAAACGGGATTAGAATCAATACAAATTAAACCTTTTAAGGTTCCATTATTCAATTCCGCAACAAAAGTATCAATTTCAGCTTGAGTTCCTTTTTTATAGTTAACACTTTTACCTACAAATACCGTTGTACCTATAGCTCCTAAGAAACTATTGATAGCATACGTAATAACTTGTACATTAGCATCATTAGAACCATTTACAATCAAACAAGTTTTTCCACTTGCTTTAGCTTTCATTAATTCTTCTTTTACTTCGCTTACTCCTTTGATAGATGAAGCTGTTCCAGAAGTGAGCGCATTGTATAGATCAGCAGCAAAACGTGCCTCTTCTGATGCCGAAACGGGTATTCTGATATCTGCTGTAGCACTTGTAGCTGATGGCAATGCCTCTACATGAATATGTCTACTCATGTTTGTATTTTCTTTATTAACTTTTCTTCTAGAAATGTATTTTGATGCATACTCTACTGGATTTCCCCAAGTAGCTGCAAAATCAGCTCCGATTGATACAATTACATCAGCCTTATCAAAATGATAATCTGGTAACGTTTTCTTTCCAAATGACATTTCCGTAGCTTGAATCAATCCTGAAAAACTTACCATATCATGCGTTACGTGATAAGCATTTGGATATTTAGCTAAAAATTGGAAAATTAAAGCATTTGAAGACGGGCTCATAATAGTAGAAGACAAAATAGCTACTCTATCATTAGAAGCTTTTAAACTATCTAATTTAGATACAATTTCTTTATCTATTTCGCTCCATTTAACATCTTTTCCATTTGATTTTGGATTTTGATATCTTTTGCTATCGTACAATCCTACAACAGAAGCTTGTGCCAATGCAGATGTTCCACCTCTTGAAATAATAGAATCGGGATTACCTTCTATTTTGATAGGTCTACCATCTCTATTTTTAACTAAAATGCTAACATAATCGCCACCTTGAGCAAAAACAGAAGCATAATAAGTAGCCATTCCTGGCATAATATCTTCAGGTCTATTTACAAATGGTATTGATTTTCTTTCAGGAATCGAACAGCTTGCAGCCAATGTCGCTGCACCTACTGTAAATCCTAATGATTTTAGGAAATCTCTTCTATTGTGGGCATTATCAGAAATAGGCTCCACAATTCCTTGTAATACAGGTAAGTCCTCAGCGAATTCTTTCGTATTACTTTCTACAATATTTGAAGGATTAATTTCTTCAATATGTTGCCAATATATTTTCTCTTGCATATTTTGTATGATTATAGCAATTAAATAATTTAATTCAAATTAATATTAATAGTGACATTTTTGACACTCAGTTCCTCCTATATCACTCACCGTTACTCTTTTTCTAGTACCGTTTTTCATTTCTTTGTGATATTTTTCAAATACTTTGTAGTAAGAGTTATCTACAAACTGAACATCATGATTTCTATGACAATTGATACACCATCCCATTGATAGCGGAGCATATTGATATACTTCTTCCATTGTCTCAATAGGTCCGTGACATGTTTGACATTCTACTTTGCCCGCATTTACGTGTTGTGCATGATTAAAATATACATGATCAGGTAAATTATGGATACGTATCCATTTTACAGGTTTTGGAGTTTTTGTATATGCTGTTCCATCCCATCCTACAGCATCATAAATTTTTTGAATTTCTGATTTACCATATTTAGGTCCTTGATTTACGGCTTTGTGGCAATTCATACACGTAGAAACCGAAGGTATATTTGCGTGTTTTCCATCTGCTGCTGTAAAGTGACAATATTGACAATTGATTTTATTTTTCCCTGCGTGCAATTCATGTGAAAAACGAATAGGCTGAGTAGGTTGGTATCCTTGTTGACGCCCCAATCCAATAGCACTTTTTCCTATAGAGAAAATTAAAATAACTACAACAGCCAACATCAATGCTGATTTAAAAGTAGATTTTAAATAAAATGGTTTTTTATCTTTTTTTGGTAAAGTCAATTTGAATGAACCATCCTCTTCTTTTGAAAACTGCATTCCATCAACTTCTTTTGAAGTTTTTCCTAAAATATATACTAGAAGTAGTAAAAATATAAATGCTAGCATGATACCTATCGTATAACTTGACATAGCACCTTCTTCAGTTTTAGCTGCTTTTGCATCCATACCAGCAACTTCAACTTTTGCAGGTGATGCAGCCGCTGGATTTGCTAGATATGCCATTATATCTGACATTTCAGCATCAGAGATTTGACCGGCAAATACACTCATAGCACTTCCATCGTATTCTTTCATTTTTACTGCATAGGGCATTCCTGCTGCTACAGGGTCATTCCAGTTTAGGATCCAAGATTTCAACCATTCTTCACCACTTTTTCCTTTGAATTCACCGGTAGCTTTCCAACGATCAATGACACCCTCGAGAGCTGGACCCGTCATTTTTTGTTTGAGTGAAACATCGTGGCAACTTCCACATTTACTTCTAAATAAAGTTTTACCTGCTTTCGCATCTTGTGCATTTCCACTAAAAGAAATCAATGTAAACAAACACGCAAGTAAATAAATCGGCATAAGTATTTTTCTTGTCATTAGCTTTTTTGTTGAGCATTTTTATAAATACGGCGCAAATATACAAAGACTTTTTAAAATCAATAGACAAGATTAGAAGAATGTTGTTAATTAATTAGTTATTTGGAATCATTCTAAATAAAAAAAGTTGATAATTAGTATTTTAACTTATTTTTAGAATGTTGAAATTTTTTTATAAATTATTCTTAAAAAAATAAAAATAAATCTAAAACAATTTTTTGAGTCGATCCAACTCTCTTTTATTGTCTTTTTCTTTTATTGATTGCCTTTTGTCAAAAACTTTTTTACCTTGTGCTAATCCAATTTCTAATTTCACAAAACCCGTTTCAGACATCTTAAGTTCAATTGGAATTATTGTAAAACCTCTTTCTTTAATTTTATTTTCTAAGATTTTTAATTCTTTTTTGTTTAATAATAGTTTTCGTTCACGATTAGGCTTATGATTCAAATATGTACCTAAGCTATATTCACTTATATTCATATTTTTCACATATAATTCGGACTTTTTAAAATAACAAAACGCCTCATTAATGCTAACATTACTCATTCTAACTGCCTTAACTTCTGTACCATTCAATACAATGCCTGCTACATACTTTTTAAGAATATTATATAAAAAGAGTGCCTTTTTATTAGATATATTAATGTTCTTTTTTATTTTTGAATCCATGGTACAAATTATAATCGCCTCAGTCTATTTTATTAGATAATACCAAACCCAAAAATCAAACGAATAGTTCCCATAAAAATAGCTGTACTAATATACCAAGTAGCTTTTATAGCTTCAAACAACTTTTGAAAAGATTGGGCCGTATATATTTCTATCAACGCAATTATAAAAAAAAACATAGATAAAATGATATTGATATAATTTAACATACCAAAACAAGGAATAAAACCAATAACTAATAGTATCAAAGAAATGATACTCAATGAATACGAAAAACTCATACTGTAAAATTACTGCAAAATTCGTAGAAATAAATTAAATTCTATCTAAATTATTTATCATTTGAAATATTTAAAATATTTTATATTTGCAATTCTTAAATAAAAATTTAATTTTTAAACAATAATGAATTCATATATTCCTTTATTAATTTCAGCTGTAGTTGCATTAGGTTTTGTTTTTACTACACTTTTTGGAACGCATCTTTTGGGACCAAAAAGAAAATCAGAAGCAAAAGATCAGAATTTTGAATGTGGTATAGAAAGTCAAGGAGATGCTCGTTACCCTATTTCTATCAAGTATTTTTTGGTTGCCATCCTTTTTGTACTTTTTGACGTAGAAGTTGTCTTTTTCTATCCTTATGCTGTTAATTTTCTAGAAACGGGCGTTCAAGGATTTATAGCTGTGGCAATATTTGTATTATTTTTCTTATGTGGATTTTTCTATGTAGTTAAAAAAGGGGTTTTAGATTGGGGAAAATAAAAAAGATAAAAATTATTTTTATAAATTAAAGATAAAAAAAATGAATCAGTTAGATAAAATTAAAACAGAAAATATAGATGGGTACAAAGGCGAAGGCTTTATGGTTACCAAATTTAGCGAAGCAATTGGACTCGCTAGAGCCAATTCTATATGGCCTCTACCTTTTGCTACATCTTGTTGTGGCATAGAGTTTATGAGTACCATGGGTCCAAATTACGATTTGGCTCGTTTTGGCTCTGAACGATTGAGTTTTTCTCCAAGACAAGCCGATTTATTAATGGTAATGGGTACTATTTCAAAAAAAATGGGCCCAATTTTGAAAAAAGTATATGAACAAATGGCTGAGCCTAGATGGGTAATAGCTGTAGGTGCTTGTGCAAGTAGTGGTGGTATTTTTGACACCTATTCTGTTCTTCAAGGTATTGATAGAGTCATTCCTGTAGACGTTTATGTTCCAGGATGTCCTCCTAGACCAGAGCAAATTATTGAAGGTGTTATACAAATTCAAAATTTAATTAAAAACGAGAGTATTCGAAGAAGAGATATGCCAGAATATCAAAAACTATTGGAAGCATACGAAATTGAATAAAACTAAATTTAACGATTTAATAAAAAGACACAGAAATGACAAACGAAGCTGTTTTAAGCGAAATACAATCAAAATTTGGAGATAAAATAATTACTCATTCCGAAGAATATGGTATGTTGATTATAGAAATTGTAGCAGATGCAAATGTTGAAATCATAAAATATTGCAAGGAAAATGCATCTTGTAAGATGACTTTTCTTACAACACTTTGTGGTATTCATTATCCTGAAAAATTAGGAAATGAGCTATGTGTAATGTATCAATTGCATAATATGGAACATAACTATAGACTTCGATTGAAAGCCTATATTCCTATTTCAAATCCTAAAATCAAAAGTGTTTCTGGACTATTTACTTCAGCCAATTGGCAAGAACGTCAAGAATTTGATTTCTATGGAATTGAATTTGAAGGACATCCCGATTTAAGAAGAATTTTGAATATGGATGAGATGGATTATTTCCCAATGCGAAAAGAATACAAATTGGAAGATGGAACCCGTGAAGACAAGGAAGATAAGTTTTTTGGAAGATAAAATAATTGAAGCATAAAAAGTAAATCAAAAAAAAATGACAAACTTTAACGAAGAATTTTTGATAGGAACAGATAGTATTGATGGCGATATTGCTACACTTAATTTAGGTCCTACACATCCGGCTACGCATGGTATTTTTCAAAATATATTGAAAGTAGATGGTGAACGAATTTTGAGTGCTGAGCCAACTATTGGCTATATTCATCGTGCTTTTGAAAAAATCGCAGAGCGAAGAGCTTATTATCAAATTACGACCTTGACCGATAGAATGAACTATTGCTCCTCCCCTATCAATAATATTGGATATGAAATGGCCGTAGAAAAATTGGCGAATATTTCTGTCCCAAAACGTGTAGATTATATGCGAATAATAATGATGGAGATGGCACGTATTGCGGATCATATTATTTGTAATTCTGTAATTGGTGTGGACACAGGTGCTTTGACAGGATTTACTCATATTTGGCAGTGGAGAGAGAAAATCTATGACATGTATGAAGAAGTGAGTGGCGCTCGTTTGACTACCAATATGGGGAGAATTGGTGGATTTGAAAGAGATTTTAGTCCGTTGTTTCACGAGAAAATTAAAAGTTTTATCAAAGAATTCCCAGCAGCTTTTCAAGAATTTTCAAATTTATTAGAAAGAAATAGAATTTTCATGGATAGATGTATCGGTGCAGGACCTATCTCAGCCGAAAGAGCTTTGGAATATGGTTTTACAGGCCCTAATTTAAGAGCAGCAGGTGTGGACTATGATGTAAGAATAGCCGAACCATATAGCTCGTATAATGATTTTGATTTTACAATTCCAGTTGGTGTAAATGGTGATACATATGACCGTTTTATGGTACGTCAAGAAGAAATTTGGCAAAGTTTTTATTTAATGAAGAATGCCTATGAAAATCTACCTGAAGGTCCTTTTCATGCTGATGTTCCAGAATTTTTCTTACCTCCAAAAGAATTGGTTTATAGCAATATGGAAGCTTTGATATATCAATTTAAAATTGTGATGGGAGAAATTCCAATTCCAGCAGGCGAAGTATATCATGCGGTAGAAGGAGGAAATGGCGAATTAGGATTTTATATCATCAGCGATGGCGGTAGAAGTCCATATCGTTTACATTTTAGACGTCCTTGTTTTATCTACTATCAAGCATATCCTGAAATGATAAAAGGTTCTGTTCTTAGCGATGCCATTCTTACTATGAGTAGTATGAATGTAATTGCTGGAGAATTGGATGCGTAGAGTCTAATAGACGATTATTTGTATAAAAAAAGCGCTCATAACTTGAGCGCTTTTTTTATATTTGTTTAAATTCTAATTTTTCATAAAATTCTTATACAAAGACTCTTCAATTTTTGAATAAAAATGCGTTCTGACGTCTTTTAAACTATTGAAATACGGATTAACTACTTCAATATCAAGATTTATTTTACAATATGTTTTGAATTCGGATAATTGCATTTTATTGAGAACTTCATTTTCCTTGAAAAAAACCCAATTCCTCTCAAAAAAAGATATATTGTATTTTTGTTCAATATCTTTCAAAACCTTTACACTTGAATCAATCCCACAGCCACTCACTGCATGAAGGGATTCATCTACAGAAATAATAGCTATTTGATTTTCGATTAACATCATCGCATTCTTCATAGCAGCGCCATGACTTTTCCATTGACTTGAAAAATTGTCCAATTGTTTTTGAATATCTTGAAATTCAGAATCAGAAAATGCTCTATTTGCAAAATAAACCCAAATTTTAGAATTATCCGCAAAGTACGATGTAGCCTGTAGAAAATCTTTTATCGTATTCATCAATTATTCCTTAACAGCTTCTACCTCTGCATTTATTTTTTTAATCATGCCGATTAACGCACTACCAGGCCCTAATTCAACAAATTTGGAAGCGCCATCTGCTATCATATTCTCTACACATTGTGTCCATTTTACCGAACCTGTAAGCTGGTCTATCAAATTTTGTTTTATCTCCGAAGGATGGCTATGTGACTTAGCTGTAAAATTTTGGTATATTGGACAAATAGGTTCATTAAAAACGGCTGCTTCAATGGCTTGTTTCAATTCTTCTTTGGCACCTTCCATTAGCGGCGAATGAAATGCACCGCCTACTTTCAATGGCAAAACCCTTTTGGCACCAGCTTCTTTTAATTTTTCAGAAGCTAGCTCTACACCCTTCATCGAACCTGAAATCACTAATTGCCCCGGACAATTATAATTAGCCGCTACAACTACTTCGTCAATAGATTGGCATATTTCATCTACTTTTGCATCTTCCATTCCCAAAACGGCGGCCATTGTAGAAGGAGTTGCTTCACATGCCTTTTGCATAGCATTTGCTCTTATGGATACTAATTTTAAACCTTCTTCAAAACTCAACGTTTTATTAGCTACTAATGCAGAGAACTCTCCTAAGCTGTGCCCAGCCACCATACTTGGATTAAAGTTGGACTGGCTCATAGCAGTTAGGACACTATGAATAAAAACCGCAGGCTGCGTTACATCAGTTTGTGTCAACTCTTCCATGGTACCTTCAAGCATTATTTTTTTAATATCAAACCCTAAAATTTCATTTGCTTTTGAAAAATACGATTCAAATTCGGGATTTTTATCTAATAATTCCTTTGCCATTCCTACAAATTGGGCTCCTTGTCCAGGAAATACATACGCTATTTTCATTAAAAAAGTATTTAATAATTTAAAGATTTATAAATTTTAAAAATGAGTTTATTATTCAAATATAATTGTATTTGGATAATCTTCCGCTGCAGTTTCAGCAAATTTTCTATTAGTATAAGGTATTACTACACGATAAGTTCCATCAATCTCTACAGTTTCTGTAACCACTCCAATACCTCTCAAGTCCGATTTTAATTTCTTAGCTACCGTAGGATTTTTAAATGTACCAAAACACAAATATGTCATTCCTTTTTTATAAGACGCTGACATAGGTACTTTTGGCATAGGTTTCACGACTACTTTTGGTTCTCTTACAACCTTTGGTTTATTTTCCACTATTGGCTTTTCTACTTTTTCTGTTTTAGGCTTTTCAGATACTTTAGAAGTTTCTTTTGAAATATCAGTAATTTTCATCTTCGACTCTTCTTTCACCTTTGTTTTTTCCGAAACTTTATTTTCAGTCATTTTTGGTTTCTCGATTGGCTTATATTCCGCCTTTTTGATTTCTTTAGGCTTTTCTATAACTGGTTTTTGCACTTCAGGTTTTGCCTCTACGGATTTTTCTACTTTAGCAATTGGCTTAGATACATCAGGTTGCGCTATGGGCTTAGCTATTTCTTTTGGTTTTTCATCCACAGGTTCTTTAGTAGGAGCATTAACTGTCTTTGGCGTAGAAATCGGTTTTTGAGCTGCTAATTGAGGTGCAGATTCAGCGGTGATATTTTCATTATTTATTGCTGAATCCGAAGATTTAGTTCCTTCAACTTTTACTGAGTTTGCAGCTAAACTAGGTGTTTTTTGACATCCATTATCCCAGATTGGACTCAATCCAAGCATTTTATTGCATTTCAACGTAGCATAAACCCAAGCTGAAATAAATGACAAAATTAAGAATAAAGCTACCAAACCTGCTACGGTCCCCCATTTTAATTTTGAAGAAGCATTAGACGTATTTGCATGTCTAGGTGAAGCCACATATTCACTTTCAATTCTATTAAGTGGACTTTCCATTTGTGGAATCGTCTGTATATCATTAACTGAATTAATTTCTACATGCTGCTCGTCTTCAAAAATTGATTTGATAGGCTCTGGTTCTATAATTGGTATTGACTCTTCAATAGTAATGGTATTCTCTAATATTTCTTCTTCAATAATTTCCTCTTCTGTATTTTTAATTATACTTTTATTTAAGTCATATTGTGTTTCTACAGGTTTAGTAGTAAAATTATATAAATCTATATTCTTATTTGAATTTTGAACTTCTAAAACATGTAACCCAAAAAAGTCATTTGGTAGAAGATGATGTTTTTCTTGCTGAAACACAATTGAATCTCCATTTTTAGTTAAATATCCATAACCAGGAATTGATATTGATTTTCCTGCATTTAAATTTAATTGTATTTCATTGATTGCATTTGATAACTTCGTTGGAGCTTCTTCTATAGTACAATCAAATTCTTTTGAAAACGAATGCAACAATAAACCATCAGAATTATCAGAAAAAGTATTGAGTATAAGTGATGTATTACCAGGCATCATTTGAGTTCCTTCAAGTTTTGTATTTTCTTTATTTACAGCTAATTCACCAAGACCAGGAATAAAAACATTTCCATGTTTTTGTAATAAAGAAGCAATCAATTTCTCAATTTGCATAATGTCTATTTAATGATAAATATTTTAAAAATACCACAAAAATAGGATATTAATTTAAATTTAAACACAAAAAATACGTATCAAATTAAAATTATATCAATTTTACATTTATAGCTGTGTATATTTCAATTTTTATTTATATTTGCACAAAATTTTAAATCAATGATATTAGAAGTAGTTATTCCAAATGTTGCCGAATCTATTACCGAAGTTACTTTGGGTACATGGTTAGTTAAAGATGGTGATTATGTTCAATTGGACCAGCCAATATGTGAAGTAGAAACGGACAAAGCCTCTCAAGAGCTTATTGCTGAAAAAGCTGGAAAAATATCACTTGTAGTATCAGAAGGAGATGATGTAGCCGTAGGAGGATTAATTGCTAAAATTGATACCGATGCGCCTGCACCTGTAAATACTGAGGTAGCTGCGGAAACACCAAAAACAGAAAATATAGCTCCTGCGGTAAAGGAAGCTCCAAAAACAGAAATAGTAGAAACAAATAACCATTATGCAGCCCAAACGCCATCACCTTCTGCGAAAAGAGTGATAAGTGAAAACAATTTGGATACATCAAAAATATCAGGAACAGGCAAAGACGGTAGAATTACAAAAGATGATGCACTACAAGCTGTAAAAAATGGAACAGCAACATTGCAAGCAAGTATGCAAAATATGCTCAGTCAACCAATGGCTTTCAGTCGTGAAGATGAAGTGAAAAAAATGCCTAGAATAAGAAAAGTTATTTCGGAAAGATTGGTTTTTGCAAAAAACAGTACAGCCATGCTTACTACTTTTAATGAAGTAAACATGCAACCAATTATGGATATTCGTACCAAATATAAAGATAAATTTAAAGAGATTCATGGTGTAAACTTAGGTTTTATGAGTTTCTTTACAAAAGCGTGTAGCTTGGCATTGATGAAATTCCCTGAAGTAAATGCTTATATAGATGTAGAAAAAGGAGAATTAATCTATCATAATTATGCCGATATTTCTATAGCCGTATCTACTCCAAAAGGATTGGTTGTGCCTGTGATTAGAAATGCAGAGAGTTTAACAATGGATGGTATTGAAAAAGAAGTACTTTCATTGGCTAAAAAAGGAAGAGATGGTCAATTGACTATGGAAGATATGGAAGGTGGAACGTTTACTATTACAAATGGTGGAGTATTTGGTTCATTAATGAGTACGCCTATTATTAATCCACCTCAAAGCGCCATTTTGGGTATGCACAAAATCCAAGATAGACCTATGGTAGAAAATGGACAAATTGTAGTTCGTCCTATGATGTATTTAGCATTGAGCTATGATCATAGAATTATTGATGGGAAAGAAAGTGTAGGATTTTTGGTTACTGTTAAAGACTATCTTGAAAATCCTGAAAAAATGTTAATTGGAACTGATCCAGTTGAAGCATTGTTAATGCTTTAATTGTATATCGCTTTTTTTATAATAAATAGCTATTTTTTTAACGATTTGTTTAATGAAATTCATGTATTTTTGTCATAGTATTTCAGATATTTATTTAAATTAAATTTTTGTTTTGCTAAATAAAAAAACTTGATTTTTGATATATTTGAATAAATCAATTCTATATGAAGCTATTTTTTTTGATAATTGGATTAATAGTAACCCAATCTTTATTTTCACAAGAATCCTTAATTCAATTTTCAGGATCAATACTTTCTGCCGGGCGTGATTCTCTTCAGCCAATCCCTTTTGTATTAGTGAAAAACAAATCAAGAAATTCTGGGGCTTATTCAAATGAAGAGGGTTATTATACCTTAGTTGTAGCAAGAGGAGACACCATTGAATATAGTTCCATTGGATTTAAAAAAAGTAAATATATTGTTCCACAAGATATCAAAGAAAATAAATTCTATGCAACTCAAATCATGCTTCGTGATACCAATATACTTCCTGAAGCCATAATTGTTCCATGGAAAAATGTGGATGATCTTAAAAAAGCATTCATAGAATTAAAATTGGAAGAAGATGATATTGTAAGAGCATACCAAAATCTTCAATTTGAACGTTGGAAAGAATTACAAAAATCTACAAGCTATGATGGACAAGCACTTCAAGCCATGACATTTAATGAAAGAACCCGAACCAATTTGCAGAGTTCTGGGGTATTACCATTTCAAAATATTTTCAATCCATTAGCATGGAGTGAATTTATCAAATCATTACAAAGAAACAAGAAAAAAAGGGATTCGGGGTATTAAAACTTTAGATAAAAATCTTTGGTTAATTCTTTATATGAATCATTGAAAGTATTATCCTCATTATAGATAGTTATTGATTGATCTACAATTGATCCTTTTTCTAAAGATAATAATACCATAAATCGATTGGCTGGCTTTGTTTCTTTCGGAAAAATATAACATATTTTTTCAACATATAATTTATGCTTTATAGCCAAACTTATTAAAAAATCTTTTGACTTAAAAGGAAAAATTAATGCAACTTTTCCCTTTGGAGTTAATGCTTCCGCTACCATTTTAAAAAACAAATTGAAATCAAATGCTATTGCATGTTTTGCCTGAATATTTACATTCTTTTCTGCTATTAAATCATTGATGAAATATGGAGGATTCGAATAAATTAAATCATATTTTATTGTTTGATATTGAAAACAACTTTCAAATGTTTTATGGAATACCTTATAATTTTTCATTCCATTTTGAATAAAATTATGTGAAGTGAGATCTACGGCTTCTATACTTGAATCAATTGCAGTATATCTAGCCAATTTAAATTTTTGAAACAAACAAAGTGAAATCAATCCTGTTCCAGATCCAATTTCCAGCATGTTCTCAAAATGGCCTAAATTTTGTAGCCAAGCCCCTAATAATACAGCATCAGTTCCTACTTTAAAAACAGAAATATCTTGATCTACAAAAAAAGTTTTAAAATAGAATCTTGAAGATAATGAGGAAAACATTTTTAAAATTAAAGCGAAGGAATCTTTATTTTTTCGCCGGCCTGCAATGGTTCGTTCTCAGATTTATTATTTAATTTCTTCAATGTTTCCAATGGAACTTTATATAAATTACTTGCTGTCTGTAAAGTATCACCACCACTTGAAACGTGATAAAAATAATCACCTAAATTGATATTATTTTTACTATCTCCTACCGATAGAATTACAATTTCTTTTCCAATTTTTAAATTTTCATCTTCCAAATTATTCCATAGTTTCAAATTAGTAATAGAAACATTATATAATTTTGAAATTTGATATAAATTTTCTCCTTTTTTTACTTTGTGTACAGTTTGATTTTCATCTGAAGAAGATGATGCAATACTTTCATACTGGGGTTTTACAATTTTTTCCTGAACATTCAATCTAATATTACTACCTAATTGAAGATTATTTTTATCAACTTTCGGATTCCATTCAAGTATTTTAGCAATCGATACACCATAATTTTTTGCTATCGAATTCAAAGATTCTCCTTTTGAAATTTTGTGATAAGTTATCTTATCTTGTAATTCTACTACTTTTATAATCTTATATTTCTTTATCTGCTTTATCTCTTCCTCTTTTTTTATTGCCATGGTATAGGCTTTATTTACATCTAAAGTGTCTGCTATTTTATTTTGAATATCTTTAGTGTCAAACAATTCACTTGAAGAATTTTCTGAAGGTAAAGAATCTAATTTTGACTCATGTCGTACTATATTTTCTGTTTTTGACACAAGAGAATCTTCTTTTGCCACTAATAATGAATCTTTCATTAAAGCTTCCTTTACAGCAAAAGACGCTGAATCATTGATTTTAAAATCTTTATTTTCAATAGAATCAAAAGATATTATTTGAACATCTGTTTTTACCAACGAAGAATCTGTTTCTTTTTCAAACTCCTCTATCCTTGATTCACGATCTACTTTTCGTTCAATTTCTCTTACTACTTCTTGAGCCAACTCTTTTACCTTTATAACTTCATTATTCCTTGCTATTTCAGCTTGCTTTTGAGGATCTATAATTGTTGTATCATTCGTATTATTTGATGGCACATCAAATGATGGATTGTATATATATGGATCAATTGCTAGTAAATTCTTTTTTTCATTTAATGCCAATGCATATTGTTTTGGCAATATCAGATGATAACCATTATCTACCTTTGGAATAATACCTTTTTTCAAACAAGGATTATATTGTTTAATAACTTCTTCCGAAGTTCCTACTAATTCGGCAATATATTTTGTAGATTGTTTTTCTTTAATAATTTCTACTACTGTATTTTTAAAATCAAATTTTGGTTTTCCAGGATACAAAAAATAATCCTTGTGATAATGCATAATGTATACCATTGCAATAAAAGAAGGCACATAATTTTGTGTTTCACGAGGCAATTTATGCTTCACTGTCCAAAAATCATATCCACTAGAATATTTTATAGCTTTATTTACATTTCCAGGTCCAGCATTATAGGCTGCCAAAGCTAAAAACCAATCACCATATAAATTATGTAATTTTTTTAAAAATTTAGCAGCATGTTCTGTAGATACATAAATATCACTTCTTGCATCATATAATGTATTGATTTCCATACCTTCATGCTTTGCAGTCCCATGCATAAATTGCCATAGTCCAGTAGCTCCAACTCTTGATTTTGCTAAAGGATTCAATGCACTCTCAACAATTGAAAGACATTTTAACTCCAAAGGTAAATCTGCCTCATCAAAAATCTCCTCATATATTGGGAAATAGACCTTTGACATAGTCAACATTCGGGTAACATATTCTCTTCGTTTTGTTACAAAATAGCGAATCAACTCTCCAATTTGTGGTGTAAATTTTAATGGGATTGTTGTAGGAATTGCCAATAATCTTTTATGTAATTCTATATCGGTATATTTTGACAAAGTATTTACATCGATATGAATAAATTTTTGAACATCTTCTTCATTATAATAATTTGGATTGCTTTCAATCATTTTAGTAGTCAGCTCTTCTAATTGTTCGTAGTTAATATAATTTTTATCATTTCCCTCATTATAAGTAAATTTTCTACTATCATATTGTGAAGATAAAAGTAAAGGAAACAAAAAAATAGAAAAAATAATAATAC
>JBEIDU010000023.1:0-24319 GCA_040383345.1 Chitinophagales bacterium
CAGGGTGGCTATTTGGTTACTAGACTTAACACAATGCATCAAACAAATGGTGTAATAGCTAATGCACCAGGCCCTTTGAATTTAGTTTATAGATGTCAATTAGAAGAAAATGGGCAAATTCAACCAAGTGCTGTATGTACAAAATTGAAAAATGTATATGGAACTACGTCAAGCAATCCTAGTCCATACTTTCAAAGGTCGTTACTTAATTTTGCTAATGGGTTTAAGTCCGATATTTTATTTGTTCAAGGATTAAGTGACTCTCCGATTCAACTATATACTTGGCCAACTTTTAAACAAGATGTACTTAGTTGTATAAATTGCCAGAATAGCCAATTTGTTGAGATTACAGGTGGTGGACACGGCTCTTTATTTGAAAGCCCGATTGGAAAAACCGAATTTAATAACTTTATAAATAACCATTGATAATAAAACCTAACGCTAACACGGGGGTGACGTGCAAACTTGGAGCTTTGTGCTTCGTATCAAGTTCAGTGCTGGCAGACAGTTTAGTGCTTCGAAATCCGCTTCTTCGCAAAGCTGCAAACCGTTAGATACAAACCTCAAAAAATAAATATGAAAACGTCAATTATAATATTTTTCACATTTTTCACATTGATGCTATTTTCTCAAACTAACAAGAAACGTGAGAGCTCAATTGACAAATTAGAATCGAAATGTATTCATAAAAACAATATTTCTAACTCAGAAATATGCAGTTGTATTATTAAAGCCCATGAATCTTGGGATTTAGAATTAAATAAGTATTATATACTTTTGAAAGAGAAATTACCTAAAGAAGCATTTGAAATTCTGAAAGAGTCGCAAAAGGAATGGGTAATATACCGAGATAAAGAATTTTTGTTTATTTCAAAGTTCTATTTTCAAGTTAAAGAAGGAACCATGTGGTATGAAGTAACAGCACAAAAGAAGAAGGAAATTGTGAAAGCTCGTACACTTGAATTAAAGGAATACTACGAAATGTTAGACTTTTAAAAGCCTCCATATAAAAGCGGTTTGATACTATATTATAATGATTGACTTTGAAATAAGATTAAATTATAGATGAACCAAGATGCTTCATACGAAAAAGCTCCCTTGGAAAATTATATAGAAAATGAAACAAAAACAGTCCATCCCCAGAAAAAACCTACCAAAATTTTCGGATCCGTGCTAAATTTATGTAATAGTATTTCTGTAAACTTTTGTATTTTAGCCGAGTGAACGTGCGCTTTTATTGCCCGAAATCAATAGCTTTAATCTTCTGACAAATACCTATCAAAATCATACATAATAATTAACATAAATTCCAATACTATGAAAAAAATCTACTTAATCCTACTACTACTAGTATGTAGCTTTTGCAGTTTTTCTCAAAGCAGGCATATTTCAAAAACCACAAAAAATATTGTATATACAAGAGATGGAGGCAAATGCCAATGTTGTGGTAGTTTTGAAAACTTGGAATATGATCATATTATTCCTTTTTCATGTGGTGGTAGTAGCGATGTTTCTAATATTCAATTGCTTTGTCTAAAATGCAATAGAAGCAAATCAAATAGCTGTTTTTGTAGAGTTCATGACAAAAAAGTAGGCAACAATTGTTGTGATGGAAATTCAATTATAAAAAAATCACGAAAATCTTCTTATACCAATAATAGATCCGAAACTTCAAGCCAATGCACTGGAACAACAAAAAAGGGGAAAAGATGTAAAAAAAGGACATCCCATTCTAGTGGAAGATGCCATGTACACGAATAATTTATATAACAATTTTAATATAAAACAAATATGAATTTTTTATTTGCAATAGATACGAATACGAAAGAAATAATCATTTCCGATTCTCCAAAAGGAACAAATAAAATAAATTTTATTGAACGAATTACACTACAAGATAATGAAAATTTATATAAAGCAGTTGAGTTGTTGACAAATATTTCACGAGCTTCCAACATTGATGCAACATTGTATAAAGCAATGGACAAAGTATGCCAAATGATTTATATTAAGCATAAAGAGAATACCTAGTTCTATACTTTTTCACCTATTTTTACATGTATTATTAAATAGGAATCTTTATCATTAATTTATATGTTTTCACGTTTTTTATTTTTCATACAATTTACAATTCTATCCACTTCATTATTGGCTCAAGATCCTTGTAAATATTCTACTTCATCAAAGAAAGGAGGATTTTGGGTTTTTGCTACGTTTTATCAACCCAATACACAGATTCCCCTTGAAGGCGAATGCGAACAAAAGCAAGGCAATAAACCTTTTTTGTACCGTATGTTTAAAACGGGTAGAATCCAAAAAGAAATTGTATACTCCTCCCAAAATATTCTTATTTCCTATTTAGAAATGTATAAAAAAAAGCGGGATTCGGTAATAGGAGAATACAAAAATTTTGGAGAAAATGGTAAATTGATGCTTCATGAAATTTTTTATTTGGATAAAAACAATCGAAGATGCGTGCATAGAAAATCCTATTTTCCCGACGAAAAACTTAGATTTGATCAATATTTTTCTTGGATAAAAGACAGTGAAATAACCGAATATCAAAGAGCCAATCATCCTTCTCATATTATTGATGAGGATGGTTATACCTATATACAAGTTCCATTTGGGTGTGAAAAAATATATGATATGACTGGTCAGATTGCAGAAGAAAAACACCACCAATTGCGCAACGACGGAACACATGAATTTGCCTCGCTCGAAGGCCCTGCTATTCGTTATCATCATAATGGAAAAATAAAAGAATCCATGCACTATAAATTGGGCAAACTTCATGGCCTTTTCCTCGAATATAACTTTTTAGGCGATACCATTTGTGTGGGAAGTTATGACATGGGGATCAAAAAAGATGTTTGGACATACTGGCATGACAATAAAAAACTAAAAGCAAATCATTTGTATAATATCAATGGTAAATATCCTTTTCAAGCACAAAAGGAAGAATGGTCGGATAAGGGAAGGCTAGTGTTTCAATTTCATTTTGATGAAAATGGAATTGGGAAATTAAAGGAATGGACGGATAAGGGCGTTTTGATTCATGAACAAGAATTGATAAACCTCAAACTAGACAATGGAAAAGAAACCTTTTGGTATCCAAATGGACAAATAAAATCGTATATGAATCATACCAAAGGAGCCGATACAACGTATCAAGAATGGTATGAATCGGGACGCGAAAAGACATTAAAAAGAAATTATGCCTATAATAACAACAAAATTACATCCAATAAAGAATGGTATTCCAACGGCAATCTTAAAGAAGCGGTAGAACTGACAAAAAGTGAATTTGTAAATTTGTTTACACAGCAAAAATATTATGAAAACGGAAATTTGAGTTATGTAGATATCCGTAAAAATAGAGAACAGTTTATAGAAGAATATGCTTCAAATGGTATAAAAATTAGAGCAATAAAATTGCTGGATGGAAAAATAAACGGACGTTTTCAAGAATTGGATTCTACCGGTCAGGTCATCGTGGACATCAATTACCTCAATGGTGTAAGACATGGTGCATATAAAGTATTCAAAAATAATACAATTAGCTATGAAGCGCTCTATGATTATGGCGTATGGATTCAAAAGCCAGAAAAAAAATCTTCTTTTTTTGATAAATTTTCAATGTTGAACGCCAACGAAAAACATAGCTTTATCTCTACAGCCTATACGAACTTAAACCGCCTTTTATATGCTCCCAATCCATTGCAAAAATCAAAATCAGAAATAGACACATTGGCGGCTATTATATGGCAAATGAAACGGCTGGCACCCAACTTTACCAGTTGGATTATCAATACAAATGTAAATAATCCTGTATTAAACATAAGACTCGTAGAATCTTATTTTCGAGATCTTAAAACCAATCAAATCACCTCTAGTTTTAGTAAAGAATTATTAGCCGGGCTGGCTCAATTAAATCTAAAATTGCCTGATTTTAATTTTGAATATGGTGAAAAGTATATCAATATAGAACTCAAAGACTGGGTAAATATGGCTATGCTCAAACAAATTTTCCCGAATATCAATAATCTGATGCACATATATCAGCCCTCCGAAAAAAGTGAGCCTTCACTCGATATAAGATTTAAAAATGCTAAATATGATAATCATCAAAGATATTCAATGGAAAGACGAACCATCAACAGTTGGAAAATTACGATTCAGCATAATATGAATACCTATCACACGATATTGTATGGAGATGGAACTATTGAAATTGAAAACCAAGCGATGTCATGGGGCGACTTTCTAAAAGTAGACTTTAATGTTTCTGATTATGGTGGCAGAATGTATGATGATTAAAAGGTAAGATATCTTATTTTATGTTTAAAAATATCTTTAACATGAGATTACTCCATTGGTAAATGATTGCCCCACATATTCATTTGTCTTACAACCCATCGTTTGCGTCTTTTGATAAAACTAGATGGATTGTCCGCTTTATATTTTATAGGATTGGGTAACACGGAAGCAAGAATTGCAGCTTCTTCTTTGCTCAATTTATTGGCGGATTTATTGAAAAAATGCTGGGACGCAGCCTCTGCACCATAGATCCCATCTCCAAATTCAATGACATTGAGATATACTTCGAGGATGCGCTCTTTGGACCATATTAGCTCTATTAAAATTGTAAAATATAGCTCAAAGGCTTTTCGAATATAACTTCGTACAGGAAGTAAAAAAACATTTTTAGCCGTTTGCTGTGAAATGGTGCTACCACCTTTTATCTTGCGTCCTCTTTCATTGTTTCTCAAGGCTTTTTTGATGGCTACTAAATCAAATCCATTATGTTTTAAAAAATTTTGATCTTCCGAGCATACCACAGCCAATTGAAGATGAGGGGAAATATTATCGATACTCTCCCAGTCTTTTTTCAGTCGAAGTTTTCGTTCAGAATTGAGCATTTGTTTTGGCAAACTCCATATCATCAAAGGAGTCATAGGTACCGGAAGCCATTTGAAAAATACAACCGAAATCACGCTAATAATAAAAAACCATTTAATAGATTTACCTATAAATCGAAATATACGCTTGAAAAGAGATGAAGATTGAGCTGTCATGAATGTTTTTTTATACCTATTTTATTGATGGCTGCTTGAAAGTACTTTGTAAAAGTCTCAACAAAAATAATAAATTCAATTAAAAATCCTATTTTTCCATTTATAAAACCTTTTTTCAAAAAGTATCCTTTGAAAAATTTAATGATGGGGCTAAACAACAACGAAACTCCAATCGAAATCCAAGATTTTTTTGATAATCCCTGTGAAGCTAGCATTGCATATTTTTTAGATTTGAGCCATAATGAATTAATATCCAAATATGCTTGATGTATTATGGGAAATGAGAGTTTGGCTTCAACAATATCTTTTGAAAATGCCAAATGTTCATGAGGCGTAGTTCCCTCCCATTGTGCATGATTTTTTTGCCAAAATCGTGTTTTTCTATCGGGGTACCAAGTACCATACAGAATAGATTTCTCCCCAATCTTATTGATTCTAGGAAAAGACGCTATCTGCGGAAGCGAATTTTTATGCTCCACAAAATAGGATTGCAGCGCATCTGAAGCCCATTCGTCTGCATCTAAGCTAAAAATAAAATCACTAGAAGCAAGACTATTTGCATAATTTTTCTGTAGAATATAATTATCAAAAATTCGCTGATGCACCTTCGTTTTGGGAAATGTAGCCGCTATTTCTATCGTATTATCCTCCGAAAAACTGTCCACAACAATGATTTCATCCGAAAAAGACAGGACACTTTCAATACATTTGCCAATCTGCAAAGCTTCATTGAACGTAATTATTACAGTGGTGATAGTCATCGGCGATTCTCAATTTTGTGAAATAAACAAAAAGGCACTACAAATACCAATATTCCAATTTGGGTCTCAAGCATAGGTTCTACCATAAATGCCGAGCACATAGAAGCTGTATAAGCAAAAGGCAACAATTCTTTTTGACGCCATGAAATCCAAAAAGAAGCAAAAATGATCATTAAAAATAAAAATAATCCTACAAAACCATTTGAAGCGGCAATATATACATACTCATTGTGTGGAAGCATTACATCCTCACCCGTATTTTCACCTGTAAAAGCTACAATGGCCTGCTTCATATCGCCTTCTCCTACGCCTAAAATCTTATTTTTCATAAATATTTCAACCCCAATTTGTATCGAATGCCATCGGCTTCCATCGGAATATTTGTGAGTAGGATTGGCCAAAAACTCTTGAATATCCCAGCGCATATACCCTATTTTTCGACTCAATGTAGGCACAAAAAGTATCATTGTGTATGATAATATAACGATACAAGTCATAATAAGGCTCGCCTTGATAATTTTTCGGGTTTTTATCACCCAAAATACACCAAAACAAATCAATGCAATATACATAGCAAGTATAGCACTCCTTACACTCAAAAAATGAATAAATACAAATAAATATACCGCCATAATTCCATAAAAAATCGAATTTCGTTTATTAATTTGATGATAAAATGACGTAAAATATAAGGCTAACAAAAAACAAAAGTTGAGCAATAACCCATAACGTATATGACTTCGCATGGGGACCCATAAGGGCTGACCTTGCATAATTTTATGCGAAAACACTTGAATATCTTTTAAATATATTCCAATAACCATAAAAGATGACAAAACAAAAATAACCAACAAGGCAATAGTTAATTTTTCAAATTGTTTTAGCGAAATATCAGGCAACCATAAAAAACTAAAGGCAACAGCTAATAGCGAACTTTTGAGATTCATTTTCTGAAAAAAATAAAATAAATCTTGACTCCAAAGCCCGGAAAGTACTATAAAAACATAAAATATAATGATACTAAAAAATATAATATCTCTTTTTGTAAAGACTTTTTTTAATGAAAAAAACAATAAAGAATATAATGCCAAGACTAATACAGAAAGACTCAAAGGTAAATGTCCTTTGATAAAAAAACAACTAAAAATCATTAGGCAAATAGGAATAATCCCATTGTGCTTAATTTTTGCTATGAATGATTTTAGGAATATCATATTTGGCAAATATAGGATTTTTTTGAAAAGAAATTAAATGAAAATAAGTTAATTACTTATCAAAAAACAAAAAGCGCACTCATACGAAATAAGTGCGCTTTAATTGCAAAGGTTTAATTAGTTTTGTTATGGTGTCTTCATGTCTTTTGATATTCAAAAGATATATATTGATTTAATAGTTATACATTGATTAAAACGTAAATAAAGATTACACCAAATTTCAAATATTCATGAAATATTGAGGGAACGCAGAAAATATTGAGGGAACGTTTCAAATAGCTTAAAAAATACTATACTTTTATTTTTTTTAACAAAAACTATCAGTAAAACATATAAGATTTGAGCAAATAATGATGAAAAAACTTATAATGTTCTTCTTTCTGCCATCAAATACATATCAGCTAGAACTAGCTGGGTCATTGCTTCTACAATAGGTACGGCACGAGGCACTACACAAGGGTCGTGCCTGCCTGTGGCAGTATATTGAACGAATTCATTGGAATGTGTAATGGATTCTTGTGATTTCATAAGGGTAGATACAGGCTTGAATGCCACCTGAAAAGTAATATCCATACCATTGGAAATTCCTCCTTGAATACCACCTGAATGATTGGTTTTAGTGGTTTGGTCAAGATTAAAAATATCGTTGTATTCGCTTCCACGCATAGCCGCTGCATCAAATCCAGCGCCAAAAGAAACGCCTTTTACGGCATTAATCGATAGCATCGCTTGTCCCAATTGCGCATGCAATTTATGAAAAACAGGTTCGCCCAATCCTACAGGTACATTTTTAGCCACACAAGAAATTATACCTCCTACAGTATCGCCTTCATCTTTTATTTGAGCAATAAAATTTTCCATTTCTCTTGCACGAAGTGGATTGGGACATCGAACGGGATTTTTTTCAATTTCTTCAAAATCAATTACATCCGTTTCTGTCAATTTTATATTGCCCACTTGAGATACAAAAGCTGTTATTTCTATATTGGGAATAATATTTTGTGCCAATGCACCTGCAACTAACCAATTGGCGGTTTCACGTGCCGAGGCTCTACCACCTCCTTTTGGGTCGCGGACTCCATATTTTTTAAAATACGTAAAATCGGCGTGCGACGGTCTAAAAATCTGACTCAATTCGTCATAATCTTTCGATTTTTTATCTTCATTGGGAATCAAAAATCCAATAGAATGTCCCGTTGTCTTCCCTTCATAAATTCCTGAAAGTAGTTTTACCTTATCGGGTTCGTTGCGAGCCGAAGTAATATAGGACTGTCCCGGTCTTCGTCTATCCAAGGCTGTTTGAATTTTGGAACTATCTATTTCAATATTGGCAGGCATTCCGTCCAAAATTCCACCAATTGCCTCTCCGTGACTTTCGCCAAAAGTGGTTAATTTTAATAAATTTCCAAACGAATTGAACATATTTTAATATTTGACAAAGACATTTTTGGGTTCCGTAAAGAAGCGCATGGCTTCAAAGCCTCCTTCTCTACCCATTCCGCTTTCTTTCATTCCACCAAATGGTGTACGCAAGTCGCGGACCATCCAAGTATTGATCCATACAATACCACTATCTATTTGCTCTGCCATATAGTGCGCTTTCTTTATATCTTGCGACCAAATACTACAGGCCAATCCATAAGGTGTGCTGTTTGCCATTTCAATAGCGTCCATTTCGGATTTGAAAGGGGTAAGTGTAACCACTGGCCCAAAAATCTCTTCTTGATTAACTCTGCACAAATGGCTCAATCCTTCAATAACCGTTGGTTTTATAAAAAAACCATTTTCACAGCGACCTTCGGGATGATGCGCTTCCCCACCCGTAATTATAATTCCTCCTTCGTCTTTTGCCAATTGGATATAGGATAGAATTTTCTTTTGATGGTCTTGACTCACTACCGCACCCAAGTTGACTTCGGTAAGTGGGTCCCCTACTTTTAAGGTATTTATTTTATCTAAAAAACGAGTTTTGAACGTTTCATAAATAGATTCTTGAACAAAAATCCTACTGCCACAAAGGCAAATTTGCCCTTGATTGTTGAAAGAGGAACGAATAGTAGTATCAATAGCTTCATCTAAATTGGCATCTGCAAAAATAATATTTGGATTTTTACCCCCCAACTCAAGGGATACTTTTTTGAACTGACGCGCACAAATTTCATTGATAATACGCCCCGTTTGTGTACCTCCTGTAAAAGCTACGGCTTTTATATCTTTATGTTCTACAATGGCTTGCCCTACTTTAGCGCCCAATCCGTGTACTACATTCAATACGCCTTTTGGAAAATTAATTTCTTTACAAACCGTAGAAAGCAGATACGAAGTAAAGGGAGTAATTTCCGAAGGTTTTGCCACTACGGTATTTCCTGCGGCCAAAGCAGGTGCAATTTTCCAAGAAAAAAGATATAAGGGTAAATTCCAAGGGGAAATACAACCTACTACACCCAAAGGACGACGAAGCGTATAATTCAAACCTTGTCCTGGGGTATGATGACTTTCGCTAGGAAAATTCATTTGCGCCGATGCAAAAAATTTAAAATTGGAAATAGCACGAGGAATATCGCTCTGTGCCGCCAACCAAGTAGGCTTTCCATTGTCAGTAGATTCTGCCATAACAAACTCATCAAAACGAGCTTGAATACCATCGGCAATTTTCATTATCCAATCAAAACGAGTTTCCATAGGCATATTACCCCATTCAAGCTGCGCTGCTTTTGCTGCGTCTATAGCGTGGAGCACATCGTTGGAATCGCTATCGGGGATAGTAGCAAAAACCTGACCTGTAGCAGGATTTACATTATCCAAAACCTTACCCGAAATAGCGTCTACAAGATTACCGTTTATATAATTTTGAATAGGGATGATGCTCATATTTGTTAAATGATTAAGATAAGCAAATATACGGATAATATTACAAGTTATTCAAGACAAAATCATTTATTACTTTTGGAAAAGGCATACGATAAAGCTCTTCCTTTGTAATAAAATTAAACCAATTATCTACTTTATTTACCTCCAAAATAACAAATTTTACATGGGCTTTTACATGACTTAATTTTTGAATATGCCAGTCCGAAAATAAATTGGAATCGACTTGAAATGCTCCAAATGGCGTTTTAATAGTTGAATCTTTTAATATTTGACTTTCTATCATCACACCTTGATAGAGCCCTTGCCATATATCTTTTTCTTTGCGGACTTCCACATACACTTTATTTTCACATACAATAAAAGCACAATGAAAAAAACGGTCTTTTAAGACTTTATATGCTTTTTTTACGGGGAATTCAGATACTTGATTGGTTTTAAATGCCTTACAAATAGTCTGCATCAAGCAACTATCACATTTTGGGTTCTGGTATGTGCATACAACGGCTCCTAAGTCCATCAGTGCCTGATTATACAATGCGGCTTTTCCTTTTGGAAGTAAATTATTGGCTAAATCTAGATACAATTGTTTTCCTTTTGATGAAAAAACAGTTTCTTCCAATGCAAAAATACGAGCTAAAACTCGATATACATTACCATCTAAGACTGCCACATCTTCATTGTAAGCAAAACTAGCTATAGCCGCAGCTGTATAGCTTCCTACACCATACAATTTCAGCAAATCTTTATAGTTCGTTGGAAATTGATTTTGATTCTCAAAAAAAATCCATTTTGCAGTTTTATGTATATTGCGGGCACGACTATAATATCCAAGCCCTTTCCAAATTTGAAATAAGATAATTTCATCCGCTTTAGCCAAAGACTCTAACTTGGGAAATGTATCCATAAATCTTATATAATAAGGCATGCCTTGCGCAAGTCGAGTTTGCTGCATGATAATTTCAAAAATCCAAATTTTATAGGGATTTTTGTCCGATTCCCAAGGCTTTATCGTTCGATTTGGGATTAATTCGGGAGATACTATATTCTTTTGAAAAATAGATTTCTCTTTCAAAGATAATTTTTAGATTAAACGCATTCCTACAGCACTCGCTATAGGTTTCAACGATTTATGCAAAGCATCAAATTGTTCAAAATTCAACTGCTGACTTGCATCGCTTTTTGCTACACTAGGATCGGGATGGGTTTCTATCAATAGTCCATCTACTCCCATGGCTATACATGCTCTTGCCAAATCGGCAACACCATATCGGTAACCCATCGCATGGCTAGGATCTAAAATAATTGGCAAATTCGTATGTTCTTTCAAATAAGCCACACCACATAGATCTAAAGTAAATCGTGTCTTCGTTTCAAAGGTTCTAATTCCTCTTTCGCATAAAATCACATTTGGATTACCACCACTAAGAATAAACTCTGCACTTTGAACAAATTCTTGTAATGTAGATCCAAATCCTCTTTTGAGCAAGATAGGTTTACGAGACTTGGCACATGCTTTTAGTATTCCGTGGTCATACATCGCTTTAGCACCTATTTGAATAATATCTGAATACTCAATTACTTCATCTATATGCGAACTATCTTTAGCTTCTGTAATAATTTTCAAACCATATTTATCACGCATTCTAGCTAATAAAATCAAGCCTTTTTGTCCTAATCCTTGAAATGTATAGGGAGAAGTACGAGGTTTATAACAGCCTGCTCTCAAAACTTTAATACCTTGTTCTATGCAATACTTGGCTGACATTTCAATTTGCTCTTCACTTTCTACACTACATGGTCCTGTAATCATAAGTGTATTTTTGCTTTCGCCACCTATCGATATTTCATTGCCAATTTTCACGTCACGCAAAGCATTCATGTACTCACTACTAGCCAACTGAATATCTGATGAAAAAGCCTGACTAAACAAAATGAAATCAGCATGTTTTTCATCATAGGATTTGATAGAAGAAGAAGTCACTAAAACTTCGTAAGTATCCGAAGTAAATGAAGTGGCTTGATAAAAATCTTTCAGCTCTTGTAAAGGGGCGTTTTTCTTAACGTGAAGTATCATATTTATTTAGTCTCCTTTTATTAATTTATGAAATGAAATGGCTCCCACCAATTCACAATTCTCACTTTCTACAGGCAAAACCAATAGGGGAAATGAAAATTTAGATATGAAGGATAACATATTTTTGATAGTAAAAGTTTCTTTTATTTTCTTTGGATTTTTATTAATTAATCTAGATAAAGACATTGAATAATCAAAGCTTTTTGTAAGCAAACATTTTCTTATATCTGCATTGGTTATAATGCCTTCAAAATGATTGTTTTGCCCAATACAGAAAACTGTACCTAGTTTATAATCTTCCATTATTTGAAGCATTTCTTCAAAAGAGTCTCCAATGTGAACTAAAGGAAGTTCGGAAATTGGTATCATAAAATCAGAAATTAAACATTCAGAAGCTACATTCTTACTTTTTAAATTCATGATAGCCGCACCTATACTCCTATGATTCATCAAATAATTCCCAATTACGATACAATCTACGCCCAAAATACGCAAAATATAGGCCACTTCATTATTCACACCACCATCTACTTGCCATGAAATTTGAGGAAAAGTGTTCACTATCTTGCGAATAGTGTCAAAATCTGAATGCTTAAATACACCACCGCTAACACCTGGTGTAGTAGTCATTAATAAACCATGTGATATTTCATCTTTATAGGATTCAATAATATCGAAAATATCTGGATTCCCTATTTGAATAGCCAATCCTATTTTGGTGTTTTCAAATTTTGGAATATAAAAATCGGAAGCAATTGTTTCAATTTGAAAAGAAACACGATTCACCTGAAGAGCTTCTATTTTAGAATAAAATGTTTCAGGATTTTTTGAAATTATATGCAAATCAATGGCGACATCGGTATGCGACTTGATATATTTAATATCCTCAAAAACCGATTCATTTTCTATGCAATCTATATGACAAAAATCAATTGAATATAAAGACAATTCAGAAATTAAATCTGAGATATCTCTATCTTTAGATGAATAAATACTTGCCGATAATTTCATATCAAATACAAATAAAAAAACTCTTTAAATAAGAATTTAAAGAGTTTTTTATAGTTAAATTATATAAAAATAATATTATTTTCCTGCAGCTGCCTGCGCACTTCTCAATGCTCTTGGGATCGAGATAGTTACGATAGGAATTGCCGGTGGATTTAAAATTTCAAATCCTTCACAAATAATATCTCTAATTCTCAAAGATTTTCCAAGCTCCAATGGCGTAACATCTATTTCAATAGAAGAAGGGATCTTATCCGCATCCGCTTTAACTTTGATTTTTCTTTGTTTCACTTCCAATTTTCCTCCAGCTTGTTGTCCTTTAGAAAATCCTTTTGTAATCAAAGGAATTTCAGTTTTTACTTTTTTCCCAGCTACTAATTCTTGAAAATCTACATGAATCATTCTATCATTTACAGAATCAAACTGCAATTCTTTTACGATAGCTTTTTTAGTAGTTCCTGAAATATTCAATTCAAAAACAACAAATTTGTCCGTATAGATACCTTTTTTCAAAGCATTATAATCTACAGCAAAAGAGATATTATCCCCACCACCATACATTACACAAGGAACTAAATCTGAGCTTCTTGTTGCTTTACATGCTTTTTTACCTACTTGCTCTCTCTTTTGAGCTTCTAATTTTAAAGTTTCCATTAATTATAAATTATGATTTTATTGTATTGTTGATAAATAATGAGTGAATAGATTTATATTGAAATGTATTCTCTATAGCATTGGCAAATAAATTGGCAATTGTAATTACCTTTATTTTAGGAGATTCGCGTTTTAAAGGAATGGAATCTGTTACTATCAATTCCTCCAACACTGAATTTTCAATATTCTCATATGCCTTTCCAGACAAAACTGGATGCGTACACAAAGCTCTTACACTTTTAGCACCTCTATCTTTTATAATTTGTGCTGATTTGCACAAAGTGTTTCCCGTATCAATGATATCATCTATCAAGATTACATCCTTTCCTGTTACATCACCTATCAAGGTCATCTCTGCTATTTCATTGGCTTTCTTACGATATTTATCGCATATAACCATCTCACAATTGAATTGTTGTGCATAAAAACGCGTACGTTTTGTACTTCCCACATCGGGAGCAGCCATACATATATTATCCAAACTCAAACTTTGAATATATTTTAAAAATACAGAAGAACCAAATAAATGATCAAGTGGAATATCAAAGAATCCCTGAATCTGATCGGCATGCAAATCCATTGTCATTACTCTGCTAGCACCTGCTGTAGATATCAAATCTGCTACCAATTTTGAAGTAATACTCACTCTCGGACGATCTTTTCTATCTTGTCTTGCATATCCATAATACGGCATTACAACACTAATATACTTGGCAGAAGCTCTTTTTACCGCATCGATTAGCATCAAAAGCTCCATTAAATTATCCGAAGGCTGAAATGTACTTTGAATAATAAATACGTGATTTCCACGGATACTATCATTAATTACTGGCTGAAACTCACCATCGCTAAACTGATTTACTACTACATCACATAGCTCAATGCCCATTTCTTTCGAAATAGCCTCGGCTAATGTTCTTGTAGCGCGTCCGCTAATTAATTTAATTTCAGTTTGGTTCATTTTTAAAATTGGTCGGCAAAGATACAACTTTTTTTCTAATTTCCAATAGTGTTTTTAATTACAAAATTTTGATATAAAAAATAACATTTTATTTTTTATATATCCATCAATAATTTTATTCAAGAAAGAACTCTTTCAAGAGATAAAAACAAGCACTAATAGCTATTGCTTCTTTATTCTTTGAGCGGTTGTAGATGAGGTCTATTTTTTTTACAAGGACACGTTCTTTATTGCCCACTGCGATAAAGGCTTCAACTTTTTTGCTGTGGACAGTAGGCTCCACAATGCCACTGGTAGCGATGGCAAAGTCGGCACCTGATTTTTCGAGCAAGGCGCGGTGCATATCGGTGACACATTCGGGGCTGTACACGCTGTGTTTTTCTATTATTTGAGGGTCTACGCCCAATATTTGCGCTTTCCAAGCATCGGAATACACTACATACGAGCCTTTGAAGATATCGGATGCCCCCGAAAATTCGGTAATTGCATTTGCCAAATAACCACCTGTACAGCTCTCGGCAAAAGAGATTGTCGCATTTTTTTGTTTGAGTTTGTGAAACAAATGCTCAAAAACGCTCTGCTCCGTATACCCATATATATAATCGGAAAGGGTGTCATTTATCTTTTCAAAATAGCGGTCTATCAGAGCCTTGTCGTTTTCGTGGCCACTCAATCGAAGATTGACCCTAAAGGTAGACGGCAAATACGCCAATTTGACCGTACTAGGAAGCTCATTTTCAATGGCTTCTATCTTGGTAGCGAGAAAACTCTCTCCCATACTCGCCGTCTGGATATGGCGATGATACAATGGCGTAGCGTATTGTTTTGCAAAAATTTTGGGGATAACACGCTCGGTCATCAAAAATTCCATTTCAAAGGGAACGCCAGGCAAGGATACCACTATTTTTCCGTCAATTTCAAACCACATACCGGGTGCGGTTCCCATATTGTTGAACAAGACCTCGCCGTTGGCAGGAATTTCCGCCTGCTGTTCGTTTATCTCCAAAAAAGGACGATTTCGGCTTTCAAAAATATGTTTTACGTGCTTGTAGGTCTCTTCATCTCGCTTCATCCCTACCCCAAAATATTTTGCAAATGTTTTTTTGGTGATATCATCTTTGGTAGGTCCCAAACCGCCAGTAAAAACAATAATATCAGACTCTTTGAGCCCAAATTCTAACCAACGAACAATCTCCGAAGCATCATCGG
The DNA here is from genome assembly GCA_040383345.1 of Chitinophagales bacterium. GTDB lineage: Bacteria > Bacteroidota > Bacteroidia > Chitinophagales > JADJOU01 > CHPMRC01. The sequence continues at coordinate 15,831 of JBEIDU010000023.1, forward strand.
CTATAGCCATTCGCTGACGGATAGACACGCCTATTTTATTGAACTGACGAGCAATAAAAGCAGAATTGGTATCGATAGTCTGACCTATCAAAAGTTCATCGCCTATCGTGATAATAGTAGCATTCATATCTAATGGATTAGTCTAAATATAAGGTTTCAAGTTTTTGTTTTATTTCAAAATGATTGTTGCATACAAATTCGCATTCCGTTGTAAAAAACGGATGTTGTCTATTGTGGGTTTCGGGAAGCGACCATACATTGAGTCCAGCAGCACGTGCGGCTTTTACGCCATTGAAGCTATCTTCTATTACCAGAATGGTTTCTTTGGGCACTTGTGCATAAGACATAGCGGAAAGATACACCGCAGGATTGGGTTTCCCCCATTCTTCGTTATAAGCCGAAAAACAGGCTTCAAAAAAATCTTCGAGTTTTAAGAATGCAAGGATATTTTCTAGGACATAATGTGAGGAAGAAGTAACCAAAAAGCGTCCCATTTCTTTTTCCTTTATAAAATCTACCAAATCATAAAGTCCTGTCATAGCCTCGCCCTTTTCAAAGACTTGTTCTATTACTTTTTTTTCTATCAGATGCCCATAATGCTCTAAGGAGAGATTTCCTAAATTGTACGTTTTCGCGTGTAATGCAACTACTTCCGTGGTTTTGAGCCCTGTACTGGCGGTAGTATCTTTTGAACTGAGTGCAATACCAAATTCACGCTGAAAAACCTCCGCCTCGGCTATTTGCCAAAAAGGCTCGGAGAGTATCAAAACCCCATCCATATCAAAAAAAATAGTACTAATGGGTGCACTCATAATCTAAAAAATTTCGTAATGACAATATTCGCAGTTGAGTCCGCCATTCATAAGTTGGAATCGGGTGCTGTCTTTGAGCCCTATCTTGCGGAGGGCACTTTTGTTGGAAGAAATTAGCCAAATATCAAATCCTTTGTAGAAATTTTTGAAAATATCGCCCAAATCTTTGTACCACAAATCTTCATTATTAAGTTCAATACGCTCGTTGTATGGTGGATTGATTATCATAATTCCCTCTTTGGACTTGGGTTGAAGTTCAAAGAAATTTTCTTTTGAAAAATAAATATATGGCAAATCGATATTAACATCGTAATAATTCATTTTGGCAATATCCAAAGATTTTCCCGCTAAATCATTTACGTAAAAATTGACTTCTGAAACTTGAATTTGACTTTCGAGAATCGTACGCAATTTTTCGTATTTGGCTTTTTCAAACTCTTTGAAATGAAAAAATCCCCATTTTTTGCGTTTTAAATTAGGAGGATAATTGCTAGCAATCATAGCCGCCTCAATAAAAATAGTTCCCGAACCACACATAGGGTCGTAAAAGTCTTTCTTTCGATCCCAGTTTGACATCAAAATCATCCCCGAAGCCAGACATTCATTGATTGAAGCCTCGGTTTGTCTATTTTTATACCCTCTTTTGTACAAAGCCTCGCCCGAAGTATCTACCGAAATGGTACATTTGTTCAAACTAGAAATATGAACTTGTATTCTAAAATGTGGTTCTTTTATATCTACATTGGGACGCTTTTTGTATTTGAAATAAAAATGATCTACTATAGCGTCTTTTGATTTAAGGCTAATAAAATGAGAATTGACAAACTGCTGCGAATTGACGATACTTTCTATAGCAAAGGTATTGTCTAGCGTCAGCCATTCTTCCCAGTTGAATTTCAATATATTTTGATACAAATCTTCTTCGTCTTTCACTTCAAATTCAAACAGCGGACGATAGATACGAATGGCAGTGCGTAGGCTCATATTGGCCAACATTAAATGGTCAAAACTGCATTCAAAAGCTACACTTCGTTTCAAAATAGTACAGTCTTCTATACCAATTTCTTGTAATTCTTTTTCCAAAACAATCTCTAATCCTGCAAAGGTCTTGGCAATATATTTATGATAACTCAAAATTTATATGTATTTATTCCCTGCAAAAATATCTCAATTTTGATGAAACATAGATTAAATTTAGATTAAAGTATAATTTTCCAAAAATAGTTAAGATTAAAACCACAATAACTTTCTCTAGACATAATTTTTAAAAAATTCACAATTATTTGCCATTACAATTCTATTTTTTAGATTACTTTTGTTGGAATAGTTTTTAAAAAATTCAATGCTAAACAAAATAGCAATTTTGGGGCCTGAGTCAACAGGAAAAAGTCAGTTAACGATAGCGTTGGCAAGCTATTTCAATGCACATTTTGTTCCTGAAATGGCACGTGAGTACTTGGCGGATAAAGGAGTAAATTATGTATATCAAGATGTCTTAGATATAGCCACACTTCAGCAAGAAACTGAAAACAAACTTCAAAAAATTCACGATGACAAGACCTACCTTTTTTGCGATACCGAAATGATAACCATTAAAATATGGCTTGAATTTAAGAAATGGAACGTGCCCGGTTGGATGATAGAACAAATAGAAAAATCGGACTATAAACTTTATGTATTGACCGATATCGATTTACCTTGGCAAGAAGACCCTTTGCGCGAAAATCCGAATGACCGAATCGAACTGTTTCAGTTATTTGAAAAAGAATTGAAAAATTTTGGAAAAAATTATAAAATTGTAAAAGGCGTTGGAGATTTACGAACTAAAAATGCCATTGAAATTATTCAAAAACAAATACCTAAATAAATTAATTTTAGAACGCTTTTAAGCTCAAATCTAAGCTTTTGTATGAATAGGTTAGGCTTCCTACCGATACAAAGTCTACACCTGTTTCAGCATAATCTTTAACAGTATCCAGAGAAATGCCACCACTAGCTTCTAAAGGCATTCGATTGGCAACAAATGCTACCGCTTCACGGCAAGCTTCTACCGAAAAATTATCGAGCATAATACGTTGAACATTTCCTGTAGCAAAGACTTGTTTTACTTCGTCTATATTTCGGGTTTCCACTTCAATAGGCACTTGTTGCATGTTCATTTTTACTTTATAAGCTACTGCTCTATTAATAGCTTCGGCAATTCCGCCACAATAGTCCAAATGATTATCCTTGAGCATTATCATATCGTATAGCCCAAAACGATGATTGGTTCCACCACCAATTTTTACAGCTAATTTTTCGAAATAACGATAATTAGGTGTAGTTTTTCGGGTATCTAAAACTTTACAAGCAGTATGGCTAATTAATTTCACAAATTCATTCGTTTTGGTAGCAATTCCGCTCATACGTTGCATCGTATTAAGCACCAATCTTTCTGCAAGTAAAATAGAACGCGTATTTCCTTCCACGATAAAAGCGATATCCCCTTTCGACACAGTTATTCCGTCTTTTATAAAAAGTTCAATTTTAAGTGAAGGGTCAATTTGATGGAAAATTTCTAACGCTACATCAACTCCTGCTATGATTCCATTGTCTTTTATTATTAATTTTGCTTTTTTAATATCGTCCGCAGGTACACAACTATTGGCACTATGATCTCCGGTAGGAATTATACCATTTGGATCTTGTGTATCTTCTATAATGGCTTGCGCTATAAATTCTTTAAAATGCATCGTTTTATTTTTGACAAATATACAAACTATTAAAGATAAAAAAACCGCAATTTTCATTGCAGTTTTTATTATCATATTTTCTAAAATTAATTGTTTTTTCCAAATCCTATCTTAATGCCTAAATGAAAATCCACTTGTTTGGATTCGCTAGCAATAGCAGAAATAAAAGAACTAGATCCAAAATAAAGCGGCCCTACTTTCATACCTGCACCAATCATATTCCCCGCATTTTCAGTAAATGTGAATGGGGTATATATTTCAATAAAATTTGATACAACTCTTGGAATAATAGCAAAATAATTATTAGCCAATAGATTTCTAGGATTATCATTACTGGATGCTCTTTGTTGCATTTGTAATGTAATAAAAAAGGGTTTCCAAAGATTTAGATCGGTATATATATTGATTGCCATTGGAAGTTTCATTTCTATTTCTGTTTCTATTTTATTTTGTTCTTGAATTATGCCATTGGCCTTTAATTCATTTTGAACTTTATCAAAATCACTAGAAATATATTTAGAAATATCCACATTATTGGCAGCAACTATGTATTCCTTATTATTTTTTTGATCTACAGTAAATTTTGTAAATCCTATATCATTCAAAGTCACACCAGCTCTTACAATATATTTTCCTGTTTTTATATTTTTGTATTGATATGAAATTCCAGCATCTACTCCAAAACCTGATGGAGTCCCTATTACATTTCCTTTAATATCGTTGATATTAGGATTTGTATAAGTCATTCCCAACGTTCCCGTCCCTGTCAAATACGCTTTTTTGTTAGCAGAATCGATATTAAGATTCATATTAGCTTGACTCAAATATGAATTTGCATAAAAGCCTGAGAAAATAGCTTTTATTGTACCCCCAATTTTTAAGGAATGTCTTTCATTATTTAATAAAGAGGTAGCGCCACTCGCACCCATTTCAAACCAACTTATAGTAGAAAAAGATTGACGATTTGTATTTATATTATAACCATTATCGATATCGGTTATACTTGTATTCAAAACTGATTTTCCCAAATTCAAATCTATATCATTAATCGTAAACATAACTCTAGCTCGAGTCACTATACCAAAGGTTGTTTTTTTATTAATAGCATATGCTAAACCAGGTCCTAAGACATCAATACCAATAAAGGCATTGAAAGGTTTACCATTGGTTTTACTCCCAAAAAAAAGTTCTTTTGGATTGTCAAATTTATCCGTATTACGAGTAGATAAACTGATTAAATTATTATTGACATTGAAATCCATTGCAAATAATTGAATATCTATTTTTTGTTGCATTCCAGCTATTTCTGCAGGGTTGATTAGTGTGGATAATATACCTGCATGTTGTGATGTATTTATGCCAATAAAAGTACTTTGCGCATATGACATCACATTTATAATTCCAATACAAAAAAACAGATAAAACTTTTTCATAAACATTGCGTTTGTTTCTTATTTGATAATATTAAGAATCTAAAGTAACGTATTTTTTATTCTCGAATCTAAGTAATTAAATTTTTAGGTATTTTTAAGATTTAACGTAGAAAATTTAGGATAAATTTTAAATTTCCAACGATGGGATCTAAGTATACTAATTGATAATAGTAAAAGACCCCATACGTTTAATGGCTCCATTTTGTGTGCCATTTTGAGCAGCAAAAACAAAATAAACTCCTGTAGGTGGACGTTTTCCATTCAAATCTACTCCATCCCAAACAATTCGTGTGCCATTGGTTCTACCTTGATATATTAAATTTCCCACATTATCCGTAATTTTAAATATGGAATTATCAGGCATTCCATCCAACGAAATCAATCCATTATAATCTTTTGGAACAGGATTGGGCGTTACAAATAAATTACTTGCATTTTCATTGTATTCAGCAGTACTTTGACCAACAAAAGAAACCAATCCAATTTCAGTAGAAAAAAAGACTTCTCCCGTTCTAGGATGCACCAATATATCATACACTGCTTTACCAGGAAAAGGACTATTCACTTCTGTGAATTTTAAAAATTCTGAAGAAATCCCTTCATATTTTACACTTAACCCTTCATCTAAATAAAAAATACTCCCAGCGGTTCCTATCCACATTCTATTGCCACCATCTATTGCCATTGCATTGACTTGTGAATTTAAAAAAGCACATTCGTACGTTGAGTCACTTGGATTATTAGGATTTTTAATTGTTTGTCCTGGAATATTGAAGCTACAAGGTTCATTGATATTATAATTACATCCATAAATAGCAACAATTCCTTTATCTGAACCTACCCATATATTATCATACTTATCCTCTGCAATACAATACGATGAAGACACATCCAGTTTACAATCTCCGGTATTGATATTTTTTATCAAATACATGACATCATCATTAGGATCATCGATATTTTTTTCATTATAAAACACAATACCCTGATTTCGAGTTAAAAGCCATTTATTGCCGTATTTATCAATAAATAATTTTCTAATTTCTGAAGTTGGAGTTAATTTTGAAATGGGATGATTGCGCCATTTCCCCGAAACATCTATAGACTTTAATGGAGTAATTCCATTTTTTGCAGTGAGCCAAATTACATTATTTGTTTTGTCTAACTGCATATCCGTAATATTATTTTCTTGATTTAACCCCTCTAATAGCGAATTTCTTGAGTCAAATAATGTAAATATACCCTTTTGCTCTTTTACCAATCCCCCAAACACGAACGCTCTATATCGCTCATCGTTTCGCTCTACTAAGCTCATGTGAGTTTGATATTTGTTCAATGGATCAGTCCATAAACCTGCATGATTCCATCCATAGCTCAGATATTCAAAATATCCGCTATAAATTTTGAAAGCATCTACTGTAGTCTTCAAAATTCCTGTATTCAAAATCAATCGATTATTGATATATTGAAGTCTATATGCTTCTTTATAGGGTGCAATTTTAAAATCTACATACTTTTTTGTATTATTTTCTACTTGATATATACCGTCTCCACAAATAAACAATTCATTATCTTTTGAATATATAATATCAAACACTCTATCTTTGGTTTGATAGATTGATTCTAAATTATTTTTATTTATTTTTTCAATATTACTTCCCAAAATATTATCTTGAGAATCTTTTGTATGATAAATAGTATAAATTTCATTGTTTATTTTCTTGAAAGCATGATATACTTTAGTAGAATCCAATGTTTTTAAAATTGTAAAATTAGATCCATCAAATTGATATAACTTCTTTTCCGTAAAACAATACAAAAAGTTATCCAATGCAATCATTTTTTCAAAAGAATCATTGGGCATAGCATTAGTTGTATTCCAGCTAGCATAATTTTGAAGATTTATTGATTGATTGTCTATTGCTTCTTTTAATTTATAATTTGTAATAGCATAAAACTTATTTTTGAATTTATCTACACTAAAAACATTAGTATTAACTCCATTATCTCCTATTACATACGTTTCTTTTATATCATTATTTTTATAATCATATACTATAATTCCAAGTGTAGAGGCCAAATATACTTTATCAGCAATAAATTTAATTTCATTTATATTCTTTCGTCCAATAAAAATCTTGTTATACACATCATAATTAGATTCAATCTTGGCACTGCCATCAGAAAAATCTATCATGTCCATAATTGAATTTTCATATACAATCAACAACTTTTTGTTGTTTTCATCATATCTAATAGCCTGTATATAATAGTCCGAAAGACCTAGTGGCTTATTCAAAAAATCTATTTCTTGTTTTTTAGAATCAAAGCGATATAAAGCAAATTCACCATTTGAATAAATATCATTTCCAATTTTTTCTATTTGCGAAAATACTCTGGGACCAAAATGATGCTGCCATGTTCCTACAACAGGAGTTGCCTGACTATAAAAAAATAAGGGATAACCTAACATTATCCCTATTATTATTTTTATTATATTTCTTGTCAAATTAATCATTTTATAAAAAAAACAACGCAAATATTTTCAAAATAGTATAACTCACTAGCTTAAAACACCTCTGGAAATAACTACTTTTTGAATCTCTGATGTTCCTTCGTAGATTTGAGTAATTTTTGCATCACGCATCAAACGTTCTACATGGTATTCTTTCACATAACCATATCCACCATGAACCTGAATAGCTTCTACAGTAGTTTCCATGGCTACTTTACTTGCATATAATTTAGCCATTGCACTTGCTTGAGAATAATCTTTCCCTTCATCTTTCAATTTTGCCGCTTTGTAAACAAGCAATTTTGCCGCTTCAATTTCGGTAGCCATATCGGCCAATTTAAATTGAATTGCTTGTAATTTTGAGATTTCAGCACCAAAAGCTTTTCTTTCCTTTGCATAAGCTACAGATCTTTCATATGCGCCCATGGCTATTCCTAATGCTTGGGCTGCTATACCTATTCTTCCTCCATTGAGTGTACTCATAGCAAATTTGAATCCAAAACCATCTTCACCTATTCTATTTTCTTTTGGAACTTTTACGTCATTAAACAAAAGAGTATTAGTATCACTACTTCGAATTCCCAATTTATTTTCTTTAGGACCTACTACAAATCCTGGCATATCTTTTTCAACGATTAAAACATTGATACCTTTATGTTTTAATTCAGGATTTGTTTGAGCTATTACCAAATATACAGAGGCTTGAGTACCATTTGTAATCCAGTTTTTAGTCCCATTTAGCAAATAATAGTCTCCCATATCTACTGCTGTAGTTCTTTGGCTCGTAGCATCACTTCCAGCCTCAGGTTCTGATAAACAAAACGCACCTATTACTTCTCCTGACGCTAATTTTGTCAAATATTTTTGTTTTTGTTCCTCTGTTCCATATTTTTCTATTCCATAACAAACCAATGAGTTGTTAACACTCATAGCCACGGAGCAAGAATTATCTATTTTTGAAATTTCTTGCATAGCTAATACATAGCTCAAAGTATCC
>JBEIDU010000024.1:0-24067 GCA_040383345.1 Chitinophagales bacterium
GGGGCTTTCACATCTGACTTAATGGTCCGCCTACGCACCCTTTAAACCCAGTAAATCCGGATAACGCTTGCACCCTCCGTATTACCGCGGCTGCTGGCACGGAGTTAGCCGGTGCTTATTCTCTAGGTACCTTCAACAGCGGATGAATCCACTGATTTATTCCCTAGCTAAAGGAGTTTACAACCCATAGGGCCTTATTCCTCCACGCGGGATGGCTGGATCAGAGTTGCCTCCATTGTCCAATATTCCTTACTGCTGCCTCCCGTAGGAGTCGGGCCCGTGTCTCAGTGCCCGTGTGGCTGATCATCCTCTCAGACCAGCTACCGATCGTTGCCTTGGTAGGCCGTTACCCTACCAACTAGCTAATCGGACGCACGACTATCCTATACCGCCGGAGCTTTAATTATTAAATGATGCCATTCAATAATATTATGGAGTATTACTCTCAGTTTCCCAAGGCTATCTTCCTGTATAGGGCAAGTTTCATACGCGTTACGCACCCGTCTGCCGCTCCGTATTGCTACAGCGCTCGACTTGCATGTATTAGGCCTCCCGCTAGCGTTCATCCTGAGCCAGAATCAAACTCTCCATAGTGAATTTGTCTGTACATTTTTTCAAAGAAAAAATATTATTTTTTTGTTTTACGCTTCTTACCAAGTTATGTTCTACTTGTTTCTCGTTTTTATTTCAATGAACTCTTTTTTATTTCCAACAACACTTTCTTTCTCTTCATTCGCTTCGAGCTATTTCCGAAACGGAGTGCAAAGATAAAGAGCTTTTTTTTAATCATGCAAACTTTTTTTATCTTTTTTTATTTTTATACCTATCTTATTCTTAAAACAACTGTTTTTCAAGCTTTTATTCCCTAATATTTTTTTTTAAAAATTAATTAAAAGCGCTTTTAATTTATATGTTTTTTGAACTTAATCATAATAATCTTGTATAATACACTCAGAAATGGTAAATATTAATAATTAAGTTCGAAGAACTCTTTATACCTATTCCATGCACCAGTTATTTGAAGCAAATCAAAATTGGAGGTGCTGATTATAGCATAGTCGAAATTATCAATATATTTAGAGATTGTAGATTCGGACTTTAAAAATTCATTCATACCTAGCGCTTTAGCTACTTTATCAAATCGTCCAATAATAAAATAAGGCTTTTTTTGAATAAAGACAAGCTCTATAATTATTCTTGAATTTGGGAAATTTTTGTAAACGATTTTTTCTAGCTCATTTTTGAGCAAATATACATTGGCAATATCTGAGATAGCTATAATGGTTAAATGTGGTGCTTGTGCATTAAAATAAAAATTAACCTTAGGAGCCTCTTTTTCAATAGAAGTTGTGGATTCTATACTGTCATTTGCTTTTGCTGAAAAAAGTGATTCTGTTTTTTGCATTCCCAAAGCAGATGAAGGATTTACGAGTAGTGAAGAATTGGTGAAGGAATCTTTATTAACTAATTTGGCATATTCTAACCACTCTTTGGCGGTATTGAATTCCTTGGCATTGGGATAAAATTTTACAATGGTGTCTAGCGCTCCCATATATTCATCAAATTGATAATATTTGGAATGAGCCATGGCTTTGAGTAGCATATATTTTGACACTAGTTTATTTTCAGGATTATTTTCTATAAATTCTTTACATAAATTGATAGTCTTTACATAATTTTTGGCTTCATAGTTCAAAAATATTTTTTTATAGTTTGCCGCAGCAAGCATTTCTTCTTTTGAATCCAATTCTTTTCGATTTGGATTTTTGATATAATCGATATACTTTGATTTGGGATAGGATTCAAATAGTTTATTTTTAACTTCATTTGCTTTTGCAAAGTCCGTCAATTCATTATATTGCAAATACAATGCATATAAAATTTCCTCTTCATCTTTAGAAAAAGGAGTATACCGTTTCCAAGCCATATTGTATGTTTCAATGGCTTTGTCTACATCTTTGATATCATAATGATAGATTCTAGCCATTATTAAAAGGGCCTCTTGGGTTTCGGTAAGTATCTTTTCTTTTGCAGGGCCTTCAAAAGGAAGACGATTCAGTTCTATATCCGCTATATCATCCGATGCTAAAGTAGTTTTATCCTCATCTTTGAATTTATCTACAGATATTTCGGAAGAAGATGGAGTTCCTAATAAATCCGGTGGTGCTAATTTCCAATTGTCTTTCAATTTAATTTTACCCCATTTTTTCTGAAAAATATCTTTTCCACGAACCACATTTGATTCGTTGCCAAAATACCAATTTGAATTATTGGTAAACGATGATGCATTATTTTGTGGTTCAAGTTTTGTGGATTCAATAATTTCTCTATTATCTTTTTCTCGTTTTTCTTTATTTATTTTTTTGCTAATTTTTGCTTTTGCTTTTGTTTTACCCATTTGAACTAGTTGAATAATAGAATCATTTTTTTCATATATATTATTATTTTTACTCAGTTCAAGAAGGGCTTTGGTTTTATTCTTAAATTCTTCTTTGTATTTGTAATCCGATGGAATAAAAAGATTGGCGCTATCGTAATAATTTGCAGCGGCAATATAATTTTTCTTATTTAAGAAAAAGGTACCTATTTTCTCAAAAGAAAGAAATTTTTGGTCATTGTTTTTAGAAACAGCTATCGATTTCAAGTAATTTTCTATGGCTTGATCTTTGTCATTTATTTGAGCGTAACAATTTCCTATAGCGTAATATATGCGATCGAGTCTATTTATATTGCTCCCTTTGTTGAGCAATTTTTTTAAGTCTAGGATTGTTGCGTTCATTGCACCTTTTGAGGATAACTCCGAAATTTTCATAATACTTTCAAATTTCAAATCTTCGTGCGCCTTACTTGACAATACCTTATGATAATAACCTAAAGCTTTTGACTTATCATTTACCCATTCAAAGATCTGGGCAATGATGAATTGATTTCTAGCTAATTCTTTCTTATCCTCCGTTTTTTCAACAATATCCTTCATCAAAACCAATGCCGGATTATACTCTTTTTTGGCAATGTGCAAAGAGACTTTGACTTTATTGAGTTCTTTTCTATATTCTAATGGGAAGCTCCAATCTGCCTCCGCATTAAGAATTACAGACTGTGCATCACTATATTTTTCAAGTTTTATAAGAGATTTCGCTAACCAGATGATTGCTTCGTTTCGCGCATACTTGTGCGGTAGACTTGAATTGGAAATAGGTTTTCTTGATTTTTTGGCTTGTTTGAGGGCTTTTTCATATTTTTTTGGATAGCCTTTACGCAAATGATCATTGTGATAATCTTTTGGATAATAAGTAGTAATATACTGAAATTGGATCAATGCAGAATCATAAATCCCTCGGTAATAAAATACTTTTCCATTGAGCAATAGGGCATCATCTACCCAGCGACTTTTTGATTTTTTTGCAAATATTTTAGAGGCTTTACCACCTACATCACCCCAATGAGTGGAGGCCAGAAAATCTTCTTTATTATTTTCAAATGGATAAAAAGATAAAATACCGTCAATTTTTTCGGTCTTTTCTTTTCGCACTTCATTAAAACCCATTTTATATTTATTCTTTCCATTAAAATAGGTATTGTAATAAGAAGTGAAATTGATAACGGATTGTTTGAACCCTCTATATTTTGAGTTGGAACAAGACGAAAAAATACTTGTAATAAGAAGTAAAAAAAATAAAATTAAACACTTATTTTTCAATTTATATAGAGTATTTTCGTGCTCGACATCGCTTTTGTCAAAAGATTTTAAAGTAAACTCAAAAAAATGAAATTTATTTTAAAATAAACCTTTAAATTTGCAAATATACAAACGCAATATGAATTATAGCTTTAAAAAATTATTTAAGAATTTGAAATATAAATACCGTTTGGTAATATATAATGAATCTACCTTTGAATCGGTAGGTACTTTTTTCTTATCAAAGCTAAATATTATACTTTTATTCTGTTTGATGACCTTTGCAAATATGATCGTATCCATATTATTATTAACTTTTTCACCTCTAAAATATTACATGCCTGGCTATGGCGATGCTGTGGTGCGAAAGCAATTAAGAGAACTGATTCATGAAACTGAAATCATGAAAAATGAAATCGAACAAAATGAACTTTGGGCAAAACAGATAAAAGAAGTACTAAAAGGGGAAATACCTATAGATAAGATTTATGATAAAAATAATCAAACCTTACTTTCTAAAGAAGATTCGGTGAATAAAATAAAATAATTTATATTTGCGAAACGAATGTATAAAAAATAAAAACCATAAAAGTCATGTTTGGCAAAAAAGAAATAGTAAATAATTCGTTTTCAATGCAAGCAATAAACAATATTGGAAATGGTACTTTGATAGAGGGTAACATTAAAACGGATGGTGATATACGTATTGACGGTAAAATAAATGGAAATATTCATATCACGGGAAGATTAGTTCTAGGCGTTACAAGTCAAATCAATGGAGATATTTCCTGCCTTGATGGAAGTATTGATGGATTTGTAAGAGGAAACATCCAAGTAAAAGAAATTCTGAAAATTTCAAAAACAGCCAATATAGATGGGAATATTCAAACGGGAAAATTGATTGTAGAAGAGGGTGCAATTATTCAAGCTAAAATATCGATGGCTGGAGTTCAAAAACAAGTTCAAATTACACCAAATCACCAAATCAATAAACCCAACAGCTAGCCGGTTGATCCCTTCAAAATATAATAATTTGGCAAAATATAGTGGACTAGCATTTCAGTTGCTTGCGTATATTTTAGTTGGATTTTTTATTGGAAGATGGGTTGATGGCAAAATGGCTAATAAAGAGCCCTATGGCGTATTGTGTTTTTCTACATTATTCTTAATCATGGCACTTTACAGTATCGTAAAAGATGTAATAAAAAGCGAGAAATAAAATGAAGTGGTATATTTTCTATTTTTCTGCGATTGCTTGTATTGCCAATTTATTTCTATTTGTTTTTAAAATGACACTAGACCGCTACTTGATTCTATTAGTATCTGTTTTTGGATTATTATCCTGTTTTTTTGCTATTTTCAATTACTTTATCAAAAAAGAAAGCAACCTCACATTTCTAAAAGTATTTTTTGCATCTATAGCTCTTAAAGGATTGATTTTATTTGGATTTATGGCATGGTTTTACCTAGCTAAATTTCCACAAATATATTATTATCTCTTAATGGCTTTGTATTTAAATTTTATAATTTTTAGCGTAGGTGTTACTACAAAATATAATTCTTAAATCTAATTAAATGAAAAAAATAACGCTTTTAGGAACAGGGAAAAGCAGCCAACATCTTATTCATAACTTATATAGACATGTAGAATCATGGAATATTGAGCTTGCTATTGGCGATATAGACATTTCAATTCTAAAGAAAAAATATACTGATAAACCTAATATTTCTTTTTTTGAGTTTGAAAAAAATAATTTTGAAGCGATTGAAGCTCATATAAAAAATAGTTATCTTACGATTTCTATGCTTCCTGCAAATTTACATATACAAATAGCATCCATGTGTATAGCCCATAAAAGCCATTTGATTACACCTTCTTATGTATCGGATGAAATGAAAGCATTAGATAGCGAAGCCAAAGCCAAAAACTTAATTTTCCTCAATGAAATGGGATTTGACCCAGGAATTGATCATCTTACAACTATGAAAGTGTATCATGAATTGCTAGAAAAAGGTGCAAAACTTACTTCGTATAAATCATACGCAGGCGGATTGGTAGCGCCAAAATCCGATACTAATTCTTGGGGATACAAATTTAGCTGGAACCCTCGTAATGTAATCTTAGCGGGACAAGGAGGTACAATTAAATATTTAGAAAACAACAACAATCGATATATTCCTTATTACGCATTATTCCAAAATGCTGAAAATGTATCCATTTCTAATGGTTTGAATTTTGATGGCTATGCCAATAGAGATTCCTTAAAATACAAAGAAGTTTATCAATGGAATGAAATTGAGACCTTATATAGGGGTACTTTGCGAAGACCTTATTTTTGTAATGCATGGAATATTCTTGTTATGCTTGGATTAACGGATGATAGCTTTGAATTGCAAATGCCATTAAATAGCTCTTTTGCAGATTTTTACAATCATTTTTTCGACAAAAAAACAATTAAAAAACAATTTGCTGCTATTTGGAATTCTGATATTGAAATAAAATTAGACTTTATAGGATTTAATGATTCAACATCTATTTTGAAAAAAACAACTGGTAGCCCAGCAGCTATTCTTCAATCAATTTTAGAGGAAAAATGGGCCTTAGGCTCGGAAGATACCGACTTTGTAGTAATGGTTCATTATTTTGAATTTATCCAAAATAGTAAAAAATATCAGATAGAAAGCTATATGACTCTAGAAGGAGAAGATGCTTCATATACCGCCATGTCCAAGACAGTGGGGATGCCAATTTTCTATGCAGCAGAAATGATATTAAATCAAAAAATTGAAGAAACAGGGATTTTATTACCATTAAAAAAAGAAATTTATGAGCCTATTTTAAAAAAATTAAACGAAATAGGTATAATTTTTCACGAACGAATTATAGAATTAGGATAGATGGAAGGAGTAGTTATACGATCTACAGGATCATGGTATAATGTTTGGTGCGATTCCATAACATCAGAGATAATGGCTCGACTCAAAGGTTCTTTTCGTCAAGATGAATCTAAATTTACCAATCCAATAGCAGTAGGCGACATAGTAAAAATGACCTATGAAAATGGCGATTATATCATTGATCAAATCAAAGAACGTAAAAATTATATCGTACGTCAATCACCAAAACATAGGCTGGCAAAACATATAATTGCGAGCAATCTAGACCAAGCAGCCCTGATAGTGAGTATCAATAAACCCAGAACATCTTCGGGTTTTATCGATAGATTTATCACTACCGCTGAAGCCTACAATATCCCTATTGTATTGATTATCAATAAAATTGATTTGTATAAATCGGAAAAAGACAACGCTATACTTGAAGAATGGATGCAAACGTATACAAATCTTGGTTATAAAGTAATAGCTACTTCGGCTGAAGAAAAAGTAGGATTGGATGAATTAAAAAATGCGCTAGAGGGTAAACAAACACTCTTTTCGGGGCACTCTGGGGTAGGCAAATCGAGCCTTCTCAATGCGATAGACCCCAGTTTGAATTTACGAACCAATGTGATATCGAAAGTGCATGAAAAAGGAATGCACACCACTACGTATGCCGAAATGTTTTTTTCGAAAGAACTCAATGCTAATTTTATAGATACACCTGGCATCAAGGAATTTGGAGTTTTGGCAATAGAAAAACATGAGCTAAAATATTATTTTAGAGAAATGGCCGCCTTGCTCAATCAATGTAAATTTGATGATTGCCTCCATATCAATGAACCTCAATGCAAAGTAATGGAACTCTGGAATGAAGATAAAATAGCAGATTTTCGTTATCAAAATTATCGAAATATTCTAGATGATATAATCTCGCAAAACGATAGCTGGGAACGAAAATAAATCATAAAATTCTATAACAATGAAAGCCGTAATTCAAAGAGTCACACACGCACAAGTAAAAGTAGATGAAAACATTGTGGGTAAAATCGAGAAGGGATTATTGATATTATTAGGCATTGGTATAAATGATAATGAGGCTGATATAGAATACTTAACGAAGAAAATTATTAACTTAAGGATTTTTAATGATAACGATTCAAAAATGAATTTATCATTAAAAGATGTCAACGGCGAACTATTAGTCATTAGCCAATTTACGCTCTATGCCGATACACAAAAAGGAAATAGACCTTCCTATACGTCTGCTGCTCTGCCCATTGTAGCCAAAGAGAGGTATAATTCATTTCTTTCAAAACTAGAAATAGCATTTGGAAAAAAAGTAGAATCGGGAATTTTTGGTGCCGATATGAAAGTAGAATTGCTCAATGATGGGCCTGTAACTATTATTATTGATAGTGAAAATTAATTAAAAAAATTATTTTTGTTATCTAAATATTAATTGTGAGATCTTTATATATTTTAATTTTTATATGGATGCCATTGACATTTTTTAGTCAAGATACATCTAAAGACAGTTTTGATTTAGAGAAAAATTGTCAATTTTCACCTATTATAAAAAAGACATGGACATACCATCATGGGTTGAACGCTACATTTCTTTACCTTCCCAATTCATGGCTTGAAGAAACTGTAAGTGCACCTATGCTTTATTACAGGGCTAGTTTTTATCTTCCCTACAAAATGGTAGTTCATGCTGATATAAAAACCATTGGAGTTGCCAATGAAATAAGAATTGGAGCTGGTTTTCATCATACTATTCATAAAAAATGGCATGCAGCTTTGGGGTATCAATTAGGATATAACTTTGGTTTTCTTAATGATTTTGGATACAACAACGATATCAAAGTTATTCAACATCATCCCTTTGTCAATATAGGATATTCCATTAAAGATATCGCATTTACACTAAATGCTAAAATTGACTTCATCGGTAAAATATATTACTCTGCAGGTGATGTAGAAAATTCATTTAACACAAAAGCAATAAATGGGTACACATTTGGAGTGATGATGGAACAACGGATTTTTAAAAACAAAACATTTGCACTTGGATTTAATGCTAATATTATGCAGTTTCATATTTTAGGCTGGCCAGCCTTCAATACCATTAGACAAAAATTTTTCATTCCCGAATTTACATTTGGATTTAAATTATAATACTATGAAATTGAATCAAATTATCTTTATTATCGGACTATTCCTATTTTCAGCCTGTACCAAAGATACAATTTCTAACGGCGTTTCGTTGGATCAAACCATTTTGAACAATACACAACCTATTCCTACTCAATACAAATCATTAATGGAAGGTGTTTTTACGCTTTCTTCAGGAAATCCAAAACTAGGCAGCTCATTTGTAGGAGTTTGGAAACGGACTAATTTTTGTTTTTTTAGTAATAGAAACGGAACGTATATCTATTTTGAGGCAGGTTTCAATCCTACCGATTCTTCCATTATTCTATCAGGAGTATGGCGAAGTCCTTTATTAGAAGAGGAATCCGAAAAGGTTAAAGCTATTATATCAAAAGAAGAATTATCCAAAATCTTAAATACTAGCAATAGTTCGTATACAATATCGTGCAATATTATCCAAAATAATGGAAATGAAATTCCATTTACGCTTCAATGGCTTCGCCCTTTTTCGAATAAGGTAAAGAATTCAGACTTTCACATTCTTGCTCATAGAGGTGGTGGAAGAAATGCTGACAATAATCCCTATTCCGAAAATTCGCTCAATATGTTTATGTATGCCGAAAAAATGGGTGCAAATGGGCTGGAAATCGATATTCAATTGACAAAAGACAATGTACCCGTAATTTATCACGACCCCGATATTAATATCCGATTGACACAAAAAAGTCCATTGGTGGGTGCAATTTCGGATTATAATTATACTTTTTTGAAAAATAATATCAAGCTCCTAGATGGACAAGAAATTCCTACATTGGAAGAAAGTTTAAATATTATTATTGATTCTACTGAAATAAAATCAATATGGTTGGACGTAAAAGTAGGCGGCGCAGTATTTCAAAAGATGAAACCTGTAATAATGAATAGTATTACGAAAGCAAGAGCAAAAAACAGGAAAATTCAAATTTTCTTTGGGATTCCTAATGATGAGGTAAAACAAGCTGTTTTGGCTTTGCCAAACTATACCGAGATTCCTACGCTGTGCGAATTGAGTATTGAAGAGGCTAAATCGCTAAATTCAAAGGCGTATGCACCTCGCTGGACACTGGGTACATTGCTCGAGGAAATGGCACAAGCAAAAGCCGCAGGGATATTAGCATTTACTTGGACCTTGGATGGACAATCTGCTATAAAAGAATATCTAAACAAAGGTGCTTTTGACGGTATACTTACAAATTATCCATCCATTTTGGCTTATGAATTTTATATACAAGAATAAACTAATTATGAATCGTTTTTTTATCATTATTTTCGTTTTGTTAGCGTTGCAAATACAAGCACAAGAAAACTCCAAGATACCCTTTTCTTTACAAGCTGGAGTAGCTCCAAATTATTATTTCAATAATATTACCACTTTTAGAGATCAAGTAGATCCAATCAATTATGGAATTCAAGGAAGAATTTTGTGGAACTCAAAATATAGAATATCGTTAGGGTTAGACGTATCTCCACAAAAAATGTATCAAGTAAATGATTTTCCACAAGATCCAAGTGATTATATTGATTTGTGGGCGATTCCGATTCATTTTTTTATAGCTATGAAAATCACTCCAAAACTTTATACTTATGGTGGATTTGGCCCATCTTTGCTTATCAATAATGTTTCTAACTCAACATCAAGTTTACAATCAAACTCATTTTCAGTTTCAGATGCGCAATTTGGATTGGGTTTTAAAGTATTAAGTTATAAAAAGCTAGATTTTTCAATTGAAGCGAAATATTTCATTTCCACAAAAAATGAAGATATGAATATTTCCTTTCCCCTTTTGGTTTCTTATAAATTTTAAGCTAATAAATTATTCCAACTCGTTTTTTCACGAACTACATTCAATATGTTATCTATAGAAATTCGTTCTTGTGACATACTGTCTCTATCACGAATAGTAGCAGTGTTGTCTTCCAAGGATTGATGATCAATCGTAATACAATATGGCGTCCCCAATGCATCTTGACGACGATAACGCTTTCCTATACTATCTTTTTCGTCATAGAAAGCATACGTTTCAAATTTCAATTTATCGAATAATTCACGAGCTTTTTCTGGCAATCCATCTTTTTTCACCAAAGGTAAAATAGCTACTTTATTGGGTGCCAAAGTAGGGTGAATTTTCAAGACGGTTCGCTCTTCGCCATTTTCTAGCACTTCTTTTTGGAGCGCACTACTCATAATAGCTAAGAACATTCTATCCAAACCTATTGAAGTTTCAATTACATAAGGAATATAACTTTGATTGAGCTCAGGATCAAAATATTGCAATTTCTTTCCGCTCAATTCTTGATGCTGTTTCAAATCAAAATCGGTACGGCTATGAATTCCTTCCAATTCTTTGAATCCAAAAGGAAACTCAAATTCAATATCTACCGCTGCATTGGCATAATGCGCTGTTTTCAAGTGATCGTGAAATTTATATTTGTCCGCATCTATACCCAATTTCTTATGCCAATTGATACGAGTTTCTTTCCAATATTCATACCATTTCATTTCCTCGCCAGGCCTTACAAAAAATTGCATCTCCATTTGTTCAAATTCACGCATTCTGAATATAAACTGACGCGCTACAATTTCATTACGAAACGCTTTTCCTATTTGTGCTATACCAAATGGAATACGCTGTCGACTGGTATTTAATACATTTAAAAAATTAACAAAAATTCCTTGCGCCGTTTCAGGTCGAAGATAAATAGTAGCACTATCATCCGCTATCGAACCCAATTGCGTATTAAACATAAGGTTAAACTGTCTTACATCGGTCCAATTTCGACTTCCACTCACTGGACATACGATTTCACAATCTTCAATAATTTGTTTTATTTCAACTAAATTATTATCCTCCAATGCTTTTTTAAAACGTGTTTCTACCTCATTGATTTTTGATTGATATTCCAAAATTCTTGGGTTCGTTTCTCTATACATTTTTGCATCAAAGGTTTCTCCAAATCGTTTTGATGCTTTCTCTATTTCTTTCTTAATTTTATCGTCTATTTTAGCTACGAACTCTTCTATCAATACATCCGCACGATATCTTTTTTTGCTATCCTTATTGTCAATTAAAGGATCATTAAAAGCATCCACATGACCACTAGCTTTCCATGTACTTGGATGCATAAAAATAGCAGCATCTATTCCTACGATATTTTCGTGCATTTGCACCATACTCTTCCACCAATATTCTTTTATATTATTTTTAAGTAAAACACCGTTTTGTCCATAATCATATACTGCACTCAATCCATCATAGATATCACTAGAATTAAAGATAAAACCATATTCTTTTGAATGGGATATTATATTTTTAAATAAATCTTCGTTCATTTTGTTTTTTTTAATGTACTCGAATAGCCTACAAATATAAGGCATTTTTCACCTAAATTTTATCAAAAAAAAAGCCTAATGAAATCTCATTAGGCTTTAAGTATTTTTACAATTCTAACTTTTATTCTTTAGAACCTGCTTTTAGACCTGGATGTGGTGAAGGAGGATTGCTATTTCCATACTCTCCTGTTTGAGCATGACGGAACATTACAGCTCTATCTGCATTTAGCTCCCCAATTCCATCTTGGTTGTATTTAATGATAAATCTATCTCTAGATACACCAAATTTCTCTGTCAAATAATTTACAACTTCGCTTGCTCTGTTATAAGACAATTGCTCATTGTATTTACCATTGTTTGTATTTTTATCATTAACACCAGCTACAACCAATCTCATATCTGGACAAGCTTGCATCTTTTCTCCTATTGTTCTCAACGCATTTGCATTATCAGCAGATACTCCAAATCTATCCTTTGCATAACGAATTGAAGGGATTGAAGTTTCAGCACACGCTGTATTAGAAGGTGCCGATGCTGGCATATTTTTCATATTGTCTTTCAATTCTTGACAACAAGCTGGTGGAGGAACAATAGCCACTCCTTTATTATCTATAGGATATCCTGATGGCGAGAATGGTTCTTTGTCATCACAATCCAACACACCATCTTTATCACTATCCAATACAACTCCTTTTACGTCTACTGGACATCCTTCTCTACTATTTTCTTCTTGATCTAATTGATTCGGCACACCATCTTTATCTTCATCAGCAAATGCTTCACGCAATAATTTTTTATTATCCGATCCAGCTACTTTATTATAAATATACTCATTTTCATTCATCCAATATTTAGGCTCTGCTCCTACTTTTGATAAATTATAATTCAATTTTACCGTAGTATTATACATTACATCATTATTTTGAGAATATGACTTATCGTCTGCAGCATTGAACTGATAATTTGCCCATCTTTCGCCATCTAAATAATCATCAAATACATAAATAAAACGTTGCTCAATTCCCAAGTTGAATTTATTTGAAAGTCTAAAGTTAAATCCAGCTCCAAAAGTAATACCACCCGCCATAGCATAATCCATAAACTTTGCTTTTACGCCATTATTATCACTTTCTGTTTCATAGGTATCATCTAATTTATCATCCATTTCTTTAGATACAGCATCCTTTCCATTAATATATCCATTAATTGGATTAGATGTACTCGCAGTAGAAAAAATAGTACTCCATAATGCATAATCATATGCTGCACCTGAAGCGTTCTTAACATTTAGCTTTGTTCTGTATGCTACTAAAGCAGGTCCTGCAAATAGATCATATGTAATTTTTGATTTAGCTTTATGTATAGATGTATTACCTAACGTAAATACATTATCTACCATTAACGTGTGTGTATATGCTTGAGAAGCTACAAACCATAACGGATCTGTTGTAGATAACCCATTAGCAATACCTGAAAAATGAGGCATCTCATGTCTCATGGTTGCATTTCCATAATTATATTGTAATCTTAATGAGAAGTGATATCCAAATGCTTTTCTAACATGAAATCCAAATGTAGAATTATCCAAATTCATACCTACTCTTGAATAAATATCGCCACGAATCATATGTAATCCTGCAGAAATACCTATTTCAAAAGGATCTTTAATCTGAGGAGCATAAACCTCATTGCCAATTGAAGCTACCACAGGCATAACTTTTGGCGCTTCTTTAGGAGTTTCTTTAACTACTTCAGGAGCCTCTACTTTGGAGGCTTCTGCTTTTTTTTCAGTTGTTTTTGCTTGTGCGCTTGCATTAAGACCAGCTATAACAACTAATAGGAGTAAAAACAATTTTTTCATATTATAAATTTATTTTATGAATTTTTTAATTCGAAATTTAAGGAACAAAGGTATGTTTTTTTATTTTAATACCCACTTTTTTTTTAAATAATCTTAAAAATATTTTTATTAATAACCTGAGATGCATTGTAATACTGCGATTTACTTTCTTTTTCTTTATTAATTTTAACTAAATTATTGTTAACATGAATAACGCCGATAGCCAATGGAAAATTAGCATATTCATGATAGCCAAATTGACAGAGCAAAATATCTTTTTGTCTATTTTCTGGCTCATGAATCCATATATTTGCTTCTGTAATTTGTGCAGTATCTATAATTTTTGGAGTGAAATTTTCCAATATAATCGCTTTTTCCATATCTTTCCCAAATAATAATGGCTTTCCTGGTTCTAAAAAAAGAACATGTTCGGATTGCAATTGTTTATTAGTATAATTTTCAAAAATAGCGTCATTGAATATAGGGCAGTTTTGAAGAATTTCTACAAGGGAACTACCATTATGTGCCTTTGCCTCCATAAATACATACTGCATATGAGATGCCTCTCTATCCACTGTCCTAGCTACAAAAGTAGCCTGACTCGCTAGCGCTAATTCCAAGGCATTTAGATTACGCTCTTTCACCCCATAAGGAGTGGATTTTGATTTTTGTCCCATCTCCGATGTAGGAGAATATTGACCTTTTGTAAGGCCATAGATTCTATTATTAAAAAGAAGGATATTGACATCTATATTTTTTCTAAAAAGATGCACAAAATGATTCGTTCCTATAGATAACGAATCACCATCGCCCGTTACGATCCATACTTCTAGATCAGGATTGACCAATTTGAGTCCTGTAGCAATAGGAAATGATCGACCATGAATGGTATGAAATCCATATGTTTTCATGTAATATGGCAGTCTAGAACTACATCCAATGCCAGAAATAATAGCCGTTTTATGAGGAATAGAGCCCGTTTTGGCCAAAGTCATCTGCAATTGTTTCAAAATAGAATAATCTCCGCATCCCGGACACCAACGAACTTCATTATCGCTCGCAAAATCTTTGGCAGTTAGCGTTGTATTAGACATGAACTTTACTTTTTGAATTAAGAGACGATCTCACTTTGGGACAATTGCATTTTTTCTTAAAAAGAAAACAACTAGATAGTGCCATTGTTCCAAATAGACATAAAAAAAGAATGCTTTTTTTCATTTTTTTCAATATTTGAAATATACACGCAAAGATAATATTTTTGAAATTAAAAGAATAAATGAAAAAAAAGGAAGAATTCCGTTGTAGGTTTTTATATTTGCAAAAAAATTAAACGATAATGAGCAACGATAAGGTGATTTTTGATTTAATATCTGCAGAATACGAAAGACAAAAAGAAGGATTGGAGTTAATAGCGAGTGAAAACTACACTTCAGAAGCTGTAATGCGTGCTATGGGAAGCTGCCTTACTAATAAATATGCGGAAGGATATCCTGGAAAGCGATATTATGGGGGATGTAGTGTTGTAGATAAAATTGAACAATTAGCTATTGATAGATTGTGCCAATTATTTGGCGCAGCATATGCCAATGTACAACCACACTCTGGTGCTCAAGCTAATGCAGCGATAATGTTAGCTGTATTGAAACCTGGAGATGCTATTTTGGGATTTGATTTATCGCATGGAGGACATCTCACTCACGGCTCGGCAGTTAATTTTTCGGGAAAATTGTACAGCCCACATTTCTACGGCGTAGAACAAAGTACAGGAATGATAGATATGAACAAAGTAGCTGAAAAAGCTAGAGAAGTGAAGCCCAAACTTATTATTTGCGGTGCTTCGTCTTATTCAAGAGAATGGGACTTTAAACGTTTTAGAGAAATAGCAGACGAAGTGGGCGCATTGTTATTGGCAGATGTATCACATACGGCTGGCTTGATAGCAGCAGGATTGATGAGTAGTCCGGTTCCATATTGTCATTTTGTGAGTAGCACGACACACAAAACCTTGCGTGGACCTAGAGGTGGTGTCATCATGATAGGTCGTGATTTTGACAATCCATGGGGACTTACCAATCCAAAAGGTGAAATCCGAAAAATGTCTGAATTGATTGATAGTGCTGTGTTTCCTGGAACACAAGGCGGTCCATTGGAGCATGTAATAGCGGCAAAGGCCGTAGCTTTTGGCGAGGCACTTACCGATGATTTTGTAACGTATCAAAAACAAGTAAAAGCAAACGCACAAGCTATGGCTAAAGCATTTGAAGATAGAGGCTACTACATTGTGTCTGGAGGAACAGACAATCATTTAATGCTGATCGATTTGAGAAATAAAGAAATTTCGGGCAAAAAAGCTGAAATTACATTAGGAAAAGTAGATATTACCGTGAATAAAAATATGGTGCCTTTTGATGATAAATCTCCTTTTATCACATCGGGTATTCGAGTGGGAACACCAGCCATTACTACCCGAGGGATGAAAGAAGCCGATATGGAAAAAGTAGTAGGATGGATAGACAAGGCCTTAATGAACCTAGATAATGAAGCTGTATTGGCTGAAGTAAAAGAAGAAGTAAATAATTTTTCTTCATCTTTCTGGCTTCCTAGTTAAATTTGCAATCTAAAACTAAATTTTTAACTCTAAAAAATAAAAACAAATGAAATTTCCATCAGAATTGAAGTACACAAAAGAACACGAATGGGTTTTGGTACAAGGGAACAAAGCAAAAGTAGGTATTACGGATTTTGCTCAAAAAGAATTGGGTGATATTGTATTTTTGGATATTGCTACATTGGGCAAAGAAGTAAAACAAAACGATGTTTTTGGCTCTATCGAAGCTGTAAAGACTGTTTCTGATTTATTTATGCCAGTAAGTGGTACTGTATTGAATCTTAATGAGGATTTAGAATCGGATCCACAATTGGTTAATTCTGATCCTTATGGAAATGGCTGGATGGTAGAAATTACAATCAGTAATCCCAATGAGTTAGAAGAATTGATGAGTGCGGAAGAATATCAGGCAATTGTAGGTTAATCCTCAATCATAGATGGATATTTTATCCAAATTATTTAAAAATAAATGGCAGTATACAATCATGTGGACTGCCATTATTTTAATATTAAGTTTGATTCCAGGAAACAGTTTTCCTAAGATAGGATTCAATTTTTTTGATCTTGCTGTACATTTTATAATGTATGCTTTGATGGCATTTTTACTTTATTTTTCATTATTCCATACCATTCAGCATTTGGGATTCCATTTTATTTTCAAATTATGGATAGCGATGGTATGCTTTGGTGTTATTATCGAAATTCTACAAGAAACTGTAGCGGTAAAACGAAAATTTTCAGAATATGACATCCTTTTTAATGCCATTGGGGCGGCATTTATATTTATAATAAACAAAATTCAAAACAAACACTATGAAACTATTACAAAATCTTGCAAAAATAGTATTTCCTGATACATGTAACGTTTGTAACAAACGTATTTTTCAAAATTCAAGTCTATTTTGTGTTCGTTGTATGGATGAAATGGAATACACCCATATCAAAAATATAAATAATAATATAGTTTTAGATAAATTCAAAGGACTTTTACCCGTTTACAATGCATACAGTATGCTTTTTGTTTCAAAAGATAATTTAACGAGTCAAATTCTTCATCAAATCAAATACGAAAGCAATACACATCTAGGAGAGCAATTAGGTATTGCGCTGGGGATGCGAGTAAAAAACTCCATATTTTCTAATGCCGATCTCCTCATACCCATTCCCCTTCATAAAACTAAAAAAGCATTGAGAGGATATAATCAAAGTGAAGTATTGGCTAATGGACTAGCAACTATAATGCCTATTCCTATAGTTTTAGAGAGTATAATACGTTCAAAGCATACCACATCCCAAACTTATTTGAATAAAGAAGCACGTAAAGAAAATGTAAAAGATGTTTTTGAAGTCATAAAACCAACATTTGTTCAAAATAAAAAAATTATCTTATTGGATGATGTCATTACTACGGGAGCTACAATAGAAGCTTGTGCAAATGAACTTTTAAATGCAGGTGCAAATGAAGTAATGTTATTATCTTTGGCCATAGCAAATGAAATATAAATAAGTATGAATATAGCATTAAGAATAGCAAAAGAATCTGATTTGACATTAATATATAAATTGGCAGCATCAATATGGAATATTCATTATGTTCCAATTATTGGTGAAGAACAAGTAGATTATATGCTGGAAAATATGTATTCAAAAGAAGCGCTTCTTGAACAAATGAAAGTTAAAAATCATATTTTTTATATAATAGAAATCCAAGAAAAAGCGATAGGATTTATATCTATTAGTGATGGAAATGAAGCATTTATAAATAAATTTTATATTCTCCAGTCCGAACAAGGAAAAGGAATTGGCAAATTTGTATTTAGCAAATTATTAGAAATACATTCTTCAACTAATGTTATTCGACTAACGGTTAATCGAAAAAATTTTAAATCAATAAATTTCTATTTTACATTAGGATTTAAAATAGAATCCGTAGAGGATTTTTATATAGGAAATGATTTTTACATGAATGATTTTGTAATGAAATGGCAACTAACATAATCAAATTTAAAGCATAGAAATAAGAACTACAGTTCTTATCATCAAGAGCAAATATTATAATGCCTACTAGTAAATAATGAGTTAACTATTAGATATAAATTTTAATATTTTTTAACAAATTTTTAACAAATTTTAATCAATAATTCTCAATTATTGCCGCATCTTTGCATTAATTAATCAAGGTTATAGAATTATTTTTATCCTAAGTGGAAACGTGCAAAACTTTGGGGACACGAATACGAAGCTGGTCAGAAGAAAGACTAAAAAACTTGAATAACACCAACCAAATCAACTTAGTTTAAACAAATTAAAATTTAATCAAAATGAAAAATTTAATATTAACCACTTTATTGGGAATTCAATTAATAACCGTAAGTTCATGTAGTAAGGATGAAAGTTGTTCTTTTTCAAAATCAACATTTGAGAGTAAAACGTATAAAAATTCTATTGTAAGAATTGATTCCAGTGGTATTGATGTTACTTCTAGATGGTCAAGTATATTTACTAGTGATCCTTGTTTTAATAATACAACGACGTTAAATTCATCTGGAACCTATACTGAGAACAAGGATTCTAAATGCACAGAACCAGCTGTAAATGGTACTTGGAAAGTATATACAACAAATAGCAAGAATTATTTTGTATTTGATAAAGATACAACTGAGATTAATTCTTTTGATTGTAATTCATTGACAGTTAAAAGAATAGAATCCACTTTTTCAATTATAGTAAAACTGACAAAAATATAATTAGATTATATTTAGGTCTATTTATAAAAAAACGAGGTGTTAGAAAACACCTCGTTTTTTTTATTATATTTTATAAGTGTTTATAGTAAAAAAGAAGCGAATAGTTTATTTCGCCAATTTTAAATTTCGCTGCAAATACTTAGCTAAGAAATCAAATTCAATATTGACTTTAGAGCCCACAATCCATTCATTGGCATTCGTATGCTCTAGAGTATATGGAATAAGCGACACTTTAAAAGTGTCCTCAAACAATGTATGAGTAGTAAGACTGATGCCATCAATTGCGGCACTTCCTTTCTCTATTATATATCCAAGAAATTCATTTGGAATTTGAAAAGTAAACTCTACGGTATTGCCTTCATGAATTACCGATATACATTGAGCTATTGAATCTACATGACCTTGAACGATATGTCCGTCCAATCGATCTCCGAGTTTTAGACAGCGCTCCAAATTTACATTATCATGTACTTTCCAATTGGCAATAGTTGTTTTTTTAATAGTTTCTTCAATTGCTGTTATACGATACTGCAGGCCATTTATTTGATCTATAGTAAGGCAAATACCATTATGCGCAATAGATTGATCTATTTTAAACTCTTGTGTCCAATCGCTTGAAAACCAAATCTCTAAATTATTTTGATTCCGATGAATTTGTTCTATGACAGATTGATTTTCAACAATTCCTGTAAACATGCATTTATTTTTAAATATTATTATCTTAAGGCTTTATCGTTTACAAAAATAAAATACATTATCTATAAGAAAGCATTTAATTTTGCAGCATGAGATTAAATCAATATATAGCACACTCGGGACTATGTAGTCGAAGAGACGCCGATCAACTAATAAAAAATGGAGAAGTAACTATAAACGGTACAACGGTCAATACAATGGGTTTGATAGTAGGCCCCGAAGATGTGGTAAAAGTAAAAGGAAAATTAATAAAACCCGAGCGTTATATATATATATTATTAAATAAACCAAAAGATTATATTACAACTACTTCGGACGAAAAAGATAGAAAAACAGTTGTAGATATCATCATGCCAAAATTGAAGCAAGATAAATCTATAGGGAATGTACGAATATATCCCGTTGGAAGATTGGATAGAAATACTACGGGACTTCTTCTTTTGACTAATGATGGGGAACTTACTCAACGACTCACGCATCCCAAATTCAATATTGAAAAAATATATGTAGCCGAACTTGACAATGAGATTTCAATGGATGAAATGGAAAAAATAGCAGAGGGTTTGGAACTAGAAGATGGTTTTATAAAAGTAGACGATATAGCATATTCTGATCCTAGAGATAAAGCCAAAATAGGTGTAGCTATTCATAGTGGTAAAAACCGAATAGTTCGTCGAATTTTTGAACATATAGGCTATCAAGTAAGATATCTTGATCGAATTGTGTTTGCCGGGTTGACCAAAAAGAACCTTCCAAGAGGTAGCTGGCGATTTTTAACTGAAGAAGAAGTTTTAAAGCTAAAAAATTTGAATAATCCCAATAAAAAATTCATTCCACCTTCAAAATCAACCCGAAAAGATAAAGACGCTAAGAAAATTAGACGGTTTAGATAGAATTTTATGTATACATAAGACTACAACCTCTAATATCACTATTATCTTTTCTCCCTAGTATTTCAAAATAACCTTGAGAAGACAATGCTATTAAGTCTTGGGTTTCTATAAAACTACAACTATGCGTATTTGCTAAATCGATGATTTTAGCTACGCCATTTCCTTCAAATGATGAAGATAATGGATTATTTAGTTCAGATACTAAAACTCTTTTCCATTTAGGTGATTTGAATTTTAAATTGTTGATAGCATAGGATTGACTAAAAAGTTCGCACATACCATATTCCGAACAAATAGTTGCATTTGGAAATTTTTCATGTATCATCTGCATTAACTCATTTTTGGGCATTTCTCTTCTCGTACCTTTCATGCCACCTGTTTCTATCAATATCAATTCCTTATAATCCGATTTAAAAACGGACATTAAATCAATTATCGCAAAACTGATTCCAATCAATACTATTTTCTTCTTTTCTTGTATTGCTTTTTCTAGGGATTTTTTCAATGTTTGTAGCTCATTGAGATAAAAATGTTTTTCTAATTTCTGAGACTGTTCCGTCCACCTTTTCACCATATAAACCAGTGAAGAATGACTTCGTTCAAGGTAATGAGGCAATAAGGCAAACACAGTATATTCCGCAATATCTCCAAAAAGAGAACTAAAACTCAAATCAATACTTTGATGATACAGATTTATATTACTTATATAATGCTTGGAAATACTCATCCCCGAAGTACCACTACTTTCAAAAAAGAACTCATTGCTTGTAGGAGTAGAAATAACCTTGTGGGTTTTAAAAAATGAAATAGGCAAAAAAGGAATATGTATCAATGATGTGACTTCCTCTTTATCTACTTTTATTCCTTTACAAAATTGTCGATAGATTTCACAATTATCATATTGATATCTATAGATCTGAAGTGCTTTTTCTTCAAAATTTTCATGCTGAATTTCAGTCAAATCCCAATTCATATACTTTAATATTTATGAATTAATATAAAAATGTCAATGTAAGTTTGGGATCTCTACTTATAGACCCTGGATTCAATCCCATTTTTCCTTCAGGAATAGGGATTTTCATTTTTTGGTAATATGCTACAAATTCAGGATTAAAATTACTTGTTTTTATATTCTTAAAAGTCATAGGATATAGCTTAAAAAAATCTTTATTTTGATTGGCAAAGCGAAATGCTTCGTATATCAACTCCGAACAATAATACATCTTGTTATTCATCAAAAATAAAGTATCATAAGGCATCCCCAACTTTGATTTAGCGAATAAAATTGCTTGAGGAATCAATTCCGTATATTTTGCTTCCAAGCGTCCAATTGCTATAGTTGGGGTTCCCTCTTTAGATTTGTACCGGTTTACAAATGCTTCTAATGGGACAATAACAACACCATTTATATTGGCTTCTAAAGCTTGTAGCTCTCCTTCTTCATTTTTCACGACTAAAGCAATATGCGAAAAACGAGCATTATTTCTACTGTAAGTTACAGATTCAATTGCATCACACATGGCGCCACAATCACAATCTTGAAACAATAAATCGCCTTCTTGATACTGGGCAAAAATTTGCTGCGAAAAAATAATTAAGAAAAAAAATAAATTCTTCAAGTCTTAGTTATTTTTTTAGCACAGATAACAAAAGACTTTCAAAAGCTTCTTGCAATGTAATACCTTTGCAAACTAATTGCTGAGGAAAAATGCTTGCTTCGGAAAGCCCTGGCAATGTATTGGCTTCCAAAAAGAAAATTTCTTCACCTTTAAGGAAATAATCAATACGAGTAAGACCTCTACAACCAAACTCTATAAATAAATCAATAGAATGTTGGCTTATTTGTGCTTCCAATTCTATTGAAATATTTGGCGCCGGTGTCAATTCTTTTGATTTACCTTCATATTTTGCTTCAAAATCAAAAAACTCATTTTCCGAAACAACTTCTGTAATGGGTAATGCTACCAATTTTCCATTCGATTCAAAAACTCCTTGCGCCAACTCTCTTCCTGCTATATACTCTTCTACCACCGTTCTTTTTGAATGTTTCATAGCCTCTTCAATAGCAGGCATGAGTTCATCCCAGTTTTTGACTTTACTTACTCCAAAACTACTGCCGGCATCATTAGGTTTTACAAATAAAGGCAATCCAATTTTTTTAATCTCTTCCAATGGTACATTTTTGATGTCCATGACTTCTACAAATCGTGCTGTTTTTATATCCAAGATTGAATGCGCTATTTTTTTGCTAAAAATCTTATCCATTGTTATGGCGCTACTTCTAGCATCACAACCTGTATATGGAATCTGAAGCATTTCAAAATAACCTTGAATTTTTCCATCTTCGGCAGGAGAACCATGAAGACACATAAATACTACATCAAAATAAATAGGTATTTCGGATTGTAATGAAAAATTATTTTTATCTATTTCTATTTTAGAATCGATATCAAACCATACCTCGCGAGTAATATCAATAATCCAAGTATTATATTTGGATGAATTCAAATTGGCCTTGACTACATTGGCACTTTTCAAAGAAATAATACGCTCCGCATCATATCCACCCGAAACTATGGCTACATTTAACTTGTTCATTTACAATTATTTTGGATTATATTCAGAGTAAAACTAAAGAATGCTATCTCTAATATCCTCCAATGATTTTTTTAAAGATTCTAATTGTGATTTAATTACTGCAAATTCTGTATGAGATTGAATATTTATTGGCTCAATTTCGGGCTTAACTTCTATATTTTTGTGATGCTTTAAATATTTTTTTGCTCCTTCAATAGTATATCCTTCTACTTTTAATAGATAGCGAATTTGGCGCAACATCTCCATATCCACTTTTTGAAATAGTCTATCGCCTTTTCTGTTTTTTCTGATCTTTAAATCGAACTCTCCACTCCAAAAACGCAATTGAGAGGCTGGGGTATTCAAAATTTCTGAAACCTCTCCAATTGTATAATAAAACTTATCAATAACTTGCATTTTTGAATTTTGAATTTAACTTACGCAAAAATATATGATTTTATATAAAAATCAAAAAATGGAATAAACAGTCGTCTATTAAATTATACAAATTATGGCATAGCTATACTATCTTCCTGAAACTTAGATACTTTTACTACAAAGTCATCGATTTTGGATTGCAAATCATCTAAATGTATTTTATCCAATTGATTGAGCATAAGTAA
>JBEIDU010000025.1:0-23831 GCA_040383345.1 Chitinophagales bacterium
CTTCCTAAAGCAGGAGTACCTGGGAAGAACATATGTCTATGATCCAAAAGGTTATGTGCATTCAACGACAAAATAGTATTAGGACTTGAAGATGGTCTCCAAGTTAAACCTAAATCAACGATATTTGCAGCATTAACCATTCCTGTATATACAGCAGAATTTGCAGGAAATGCATCCATCCATCTCCATCCTCCTCTTACAGAAAGTCCTTTTTTATCAAAAGGTAATTTATATTCTACACCTAAAGCAGTTTTATGTTTTGGAGCATTCAAAGCTACATAACCACCAGTAGCACCTAGTAATTCGATTCTATCTTTATTTACATGAGAATATGCAAAATCAAAGTTCAAATCAGATGAAGCTTGATAGTTCATAGTCAAATCTGCACCCGCTACATCCACTGTACCTAGGTTCAAATAAGTCAAAATATAATCTCCTCCAGCTAATGGATTATTGCTAGGAGAAACCATACCTGCCGGCAATGCAAGTCCTGATCTTGACATCAAAGTAGCAGCACCTACTACAGCATCTTGCATTTTGTTTGTTCCACCAGATAAAAGACCTATTAATTGAGCACCTCTAACTGGATCAGCAGCCATTAAAGCACCAAGGTTTTGTCCAATTCTTAACCCACCTGCACCTGTGAAAAAGTTAGGATTGATAACTACTCCATAAGAAGCAGAAGTTAATGGACTTACAAAGTTTTCAATTCTTGAATAGTATAAATCTACTCCTACTGATAACTTATCCATCAAAAATCCTTTGTAACCAATTTCTGCAGTTTGAGTTACAGTACTTCTTACTGCTTCTTTATTTGAAACCACTTTAGCATCAACTGCTGTTAAATTTGCAATATCAAACAAAGAAAAAGAAGTTGGAGTTAACCCATTAGTGATTGTAGCTACTGTAGAAGCAGCACTTGCAGCAGGTAAACCTTGTTGCACCAAATTAGCAGTCATTACTTGTCTTAAAGCAGCCATGTATGAAGGCGCAATAGCAGCAGCATTTGCATTCATTACATCAAATGGAATAGCTTGGCCAGAAAGTGTATTTACAACTGGTGATCCGTTTACAAAATTATAGTTAAACCCATCTGTATTTCCAAGTGCTCTTATCGAATTTCTAGGGAATGAAGCATTATTGATATCTAAGAAAAAGTTCAATGTGCTTGGAGAAGTAAAGGCTCTATTATATGTAGCACGGAATGTATGGTTTTCTTTTGGCTTGTATACTACCGCACCTCTTGGAGAAAACATCCACTCATCAATTACATCTTGGTAATCTGCTCTTAACGCACCTAACAAAGTGAATTGTTTATTAATTTTATACTCACCTTGTCCATACAAACCATATTGATTTACATTAGCTCTTCCACCATCAAATCTTCCATATACATTACCTTTTGGACGCGTCAAAAAGGCATCAGCTCCATATGTAAAACTCAATTTTTTATTCATAAAATCAGATGAATGCTGGATTTGAATAGATTGCATACTTGAATTATCCTTTAGATAAGTAAAAGTAGTTTGCGTTTCACTTTGTGGAATCAAAAATGTGTTCCCTGAATTTGTTTCATTGATAAAATATTGCATAAATAATTTACCAAATTTAGCACGTGTTTGGAAATATGTAGATGTCCAATCTCTTGCTTGAGCAGCTCCTAAACCAGTCAACTCCATATTTGTATTATTTGAATACCCTCCAGAAAAAACAATCTCTGTTTGATCAGTTGGTCTCCAATCTAAACGAGCATCCCCAGAGATTTTTTTAATACCAAAATCTCTATTAAATACAGATGGGGATGAACCATCAGATGCCCATGCATTTCCTCCTGCTTGATTTCCAAAACGAACTGTTTTACCATTTGGCTCTCTTGAATCAAAAAAAGCAAAATCAGTAGCGCTTAAATAATTACCAGAAACTTTGAATCCTAATGTATTAGAGATTTTACCTGCAATTCTAACTTCTGGGCTTATAATGCCTAATTTTTCAATTGAATTATCTGCTTTAAAATTAAATTTAGCGTTATCCTCATCTCCTGCTCTCATACCAGATGTTAAGCCTAAGGTTACCTCTAATCTATTTTCCATATCCAATGGAGATTTTGTATAGATAGCAAGTACCCCATTCGCCGCATTAGGACCATACAATGCAGATGCAGGACCTCTTACAACTTCCATACTTCTGATATCAGCGTTTGTAGTAGGTACTAATTGAAATGCATTTACTTTCAAAGAAGGTACAGATGCAATTCTGTTATCTACCAAATACATCAATGAGCCTGAAAAAATACCGTTGAATCCTCTAACGTTAACGTTGTTAGAAACAAGACCTGTAGGCATAATATCCACTGCAGCTACTTTTCTCAAGTTATCAACTACAGATAATGAAGTATTTTGTTGAATTCTAGCTTCAGAAAGAATACTTACTGATGCAGGTGCATTCAACACTTTTTCTGATTTTTTTGAAGCAGAAACTACTACTTCATTTAAGTTTTGTTTTTGTGCACCTAAAGAAGGACTAAAATTCACTTCTGAAGATGATCCATCTACTGATACATCAGCTGATCCAGCGCCTGTAGAACGAACCATAACAGAGGTTGGAACTCTTTTTGCTGGAATAGTAATAGTATAGGAACCATTTCCATCTGTTTTCACAGCATTATTTGTTCCTTTTTCAATGACCACTGCACCTGGCAATGGATTTCCTGAAGCGTCGGAAACCGTACCACTTACTTTTACATCCTGTGCAAAAGCAAATAGACAAATCATCGACATTCCAATAAATGAAAATAATTTTTTTGTCATAATTTTTAATTTAGTTTAATTGCAAAGATATATTCCTTTTTTTAATCGCAAAAAAAAAATTAATTTTTATAGTAATTTTATGTGTGTTTTTTTCATTTTTTCAACATTATTAAATGAAAATACATACTTTTGACAGAAAAAAAAGATGAAGATTTCATATCACAATTTTCAATTTGACAT
Source organism: Chitinophagales bacterium (assembly GCA_040383345.1). Taxonomy (GTDB): domain Bacteria; phylum Bacteroidota; class Bacteroidia; order Chitinophagales; family JADJOU01; genus CHPMRC01. The sequence continues at coordinate 2,988 of JBEIDU010000025.1, forward strand.
AACCAAACCCACAGATATTTCTATATCTTTTCACAGTGGATTTGGTCAAGTAAACGCTTTTTATGCTCCTCCTTTTCGTATTTCACCTGTAAAAGAAGGAGACTTTATTGGTAGTACCAAAATGGGAGGGATCGTTAATTTTATGAATTTTCAATGTAATCCCCATGGAAATGGAACTCATACAGAATGTGTAGGACATATAAGCCTAGAAGATTATTTTGTAAATGAATGTATAAAAGATATATACTCAATAGCCGAAGTGGTTTCTATATATCCAAATTTTGCAGAAAATGGAGACAAAATCATTGAAAGACATCATTTGGAATCTATGTGTATGCATTTAGATAAAGTCAAAGCGCTAATTATTAGAACATTGCCCAATGATGAAGAAAAAAAAAGTAGAAATTATTCGGGAACCAATCCGGTATACATAGCACCTGAAGCTATGGGATGGATTATTGAAAAGAATATTAAACATTTGCTTGTAGATTTTCCATCTGTTGATCGAGAACAGGATGAAGGGAAATTGAGTTGCCATAAAATCTTTTGGGATTATCCAAAAAATCCAAAAACAGATTACTCTATTACTGAGCTAATTCATGTTCCAGATAGTATAAAAGATGGCATCTATTTATTACAGCATAATATTTCAAATATAAAATTGGATGCGGTTCCTAGTCGTCCAACTTTATTTCCATTGATAAATACCAATTAAATAATTTATTATTTTGTACATTTGTACTCTTTTTTAAAAATTAAATTCAAAAAATTATGCCCTATTTATTCACGTCGGAGTCGGTTTCCGAAGGTCATCCAGATAAAGTAGCTGATCAAATTTCAGATGCACTTATAGATCATTTTTTGGCGTATGATGCTAGCTCAAAAGTAGCTTGTGAAACATTAGTTACAACAGGTCAAGTGATATTGGCAGGCGAAGTAAAAACCGAAACATTTTTAGATGTTCAGTCTATAGCGCGCGAAGTTATTGCTAAAATTGGATATACAAAGAGTGAATATATGTTTGATGCTAATTCTTGTGGTATTTTATCTGCAATTCATGAACAATCAGATGACATAAATAGAGGTGTGGACCGAAAACCCAAAGAAGTAGATTTTGAAGCCAAAGCTAATGCACAAGGTGCAGGTGACCAAGGTATGATGTTTGGATATGCTACCAACGAAACAGATAATTATATGCCTTTAGCATTGGATTTATCTCATAAATTATTAGAAGAATTAGCTGCACTAAGAAGAGAAAATAATGAAATCAACTATTTAAGACCTGATGCCAAAAGTCAAGTAACTATTGAATATTCTGACAATCATAAACCTTCAAGAATTGATACTATAGTAATTTCTACACAACACGACGATTTTGACGAAGAAGACAAAATGCTTGCTAAAATCAAAAGTGATTTAATTTCTATTTTAATTCCAAGAGTAAAAAAACAATTGAAACCAGAAATTCAAGCCTTATTTAATGACCAAATCACATATCATATTAATCCAACTGGAAAATTTGTAATTGGTGGTCCTCATGGCGATACTGGTTTGACAGGAAGAAAAATCATTGTAGACACTTATGGTGGTAAAGGCGCTCATGGTGGTGGTGCATTTAGCGGAAAAGATCCAAGTAAAGTGGACAGAAGTGCTGCGTATGCTACAAGACATATCGCAAAAAACATGGTTGCAGCAGGGCTTTGTGATGAAGTATTGGTTCAAATTTCATATGCTATTGGAGTAGCTAAACCTTGTGGATTATATATTAATACCTATGGCACTTCAAAAATAGAGAAAAATGACGGCGAAATAGCTCGAATTATCGAAACTATATTTGATATGCGTCCTTATGCTATTGAAGATAGACTGAATTTAAGAACACCTATGTATTTGGAAACAGCAGCTTATGGTCACATGGGAAGAGTAAACCAAAAGATAACAAAAACATTCAATAAAGATAAGTCAAATGAAAAAACCATGGAAGTAGAATTATTTACATGGGAAAGACTAGACTTTGTAGATAAAATTAAAGCGGCATTTGGAATTTAATACAAATCCAACGTTTTATAAATAAAAAAAAGAGATTGTTTCATTACAATCTCTTTTTTTATGCTTTTAATTTTGAAATAATTTCTAACAAATTCGATACCGATATATCTTCAAGAGTCACTTTAGCTTTTGAATACAGTATTTCGCGTTCGCTTAATTTTGATTTAATAAAATCTAACAGCTGTGTATCATTCAAATCTTTTATTAAAGGTCTTTTATTTTTCTGTTTTTTGAGTCGTTGGAATAATACTTCTATCGATTGCTTTAAATAAATAGTATATCCCATCTCTTGCATCCATTCCCAATTGGATTCATAAAATGGTGTACCCCCGCCGCAACTGATAATTATATTATTTTGATTTTCAGATACTTTTCGAAGACATTCTGCTTCTATCCTTCTAAATTCTGGCTCACCAAAACGTGCAAAAATATCGGAAATAAACATCATACTTTCTGTTTCGATATAAGTATCAAGATCAACAAATGTAAAATTGAGTTTTTTGGATAGTTTATTGCCAAAGTAGCTTTTGCCACTTCCCATAAAGCCTATGAGAAAAAAAATATTATTTTTTGGCATGATTAATTGTTCAAGAGAAACTCCATCACATCAATATTATCAGCGTAGTCTGTCAATGAAGGCATTTGTGTTTTCCCAAAAGGAATATCATTTCGAGATACAACGCATTGTATATCGTCTTTGAGCGTTTTGAGTTCAGTAAATACGTCTTCAATTTTTTCAAAATATTGATAAAAAACATTGGAAATAGGCGAATGTAAACTTTTATCTTCTTTCAAAATCAGAAAATTATTACTTAAATGTATTTCTTTGTTCATCAAAAGCAATGTTCGCTGATAATCATAATTATTCATATACTTTTGTTGATTAAATAAAAAGCTATATCGTTCCGATTGTTCAAAAAGTCTATTGGTATTAAATCCTTTTTCGATATACAATTTGGAAATATTTCTACATCCTAATCCAAAAAACAAAAATATATCATCTACCAAACCATCCAATTCAGCATCTGTAATATCTTTTGGAACAATGGCTACCGATGTTCTATTTTTTCTGAGAATATGCTTGTATTTGCTAAAATAATATTCAAAATATTGGTGCGAATTATTACTTCCAGTTGCAATAATTTTATCAATATCTTTGATTAATTCTGAAAAAATAATTCTATTTTTAAAATCCGCATCTATTTCAAACCACTTATTCAATACAATTTTTGTAAGAAATTCATCTTTTGATGAAATTTTCAGCTTGATAGTATGAGGTGTCATATAAGCGCACAACAAATCTTGAAATCCTACAAGAGGTATATTTCCAGCCAAGATGAGCCCAATAGTTTGAGGCGCTACATCCATTGGATATTTTTCCATCCAAGTAGCTAATTTTTGAGGATGAAGATATTCTTCGCAAATATTTGTCAATGCTAGCTGTACAAATTGAGGCAAAAACCAATTATTTCGCGCATACACTTCATTTAAAAATTCATTATCTTGCGATAAAAGCATCAATTCTGAACTTAATTTCTCTAAATTTGAAATTTTTAAAGATAGTGGACTTTCATTCACAAAAATAGATTTAAAAAATTTAAAAACTACGCTATGTTTTTCTTTGGATAATTAAACAATATCGAAGTTAAGATTGGAATAAAAAATATGGATACCGTAAGAACAGAAATACCCATATCCGTTGTATGACTTGACAAAAATTTGCTAAAACTTGATTCGGGGTAAAAATGTTCAAATATTGATAGCATTAATTTCAAACCTAATATACCTATCACTAAAAATGCAGCTCTTTCTAGGAATGGATATTTTTCCATCAAATTTACAAACCATTGCGCTATAAAACGCATGGCTAAAATTCCGATAAAAACGCCTAAACAAACCAATATTATATTTTTTGAAAATGCCACAGCCGCAAAAACATTATCAATGGAAAAAGCCATATCCATAATCTCAACCAAAACTACAGTAGCCCAAAAATTACCTATAACACCCACTGTATTTTTATAAAACCAATTTGAATTTTTATCTACTATATCATCTTCTTTCGTTGTAGTTTGTTTACCTTTCCACCAATCAAATACCAAATACAGCAGATAAAGCCCCCCCAATGGTTTGAGCCACCATATTTCAATAAGAACCGAAGCAAACAACATCGCTAATCCTCTGAAAAAATAAGCGCCCCAAATTCCATATTTCAACGCTTTTTCGCGCGCTTCATCTTTCAAATCCATAACCATAGTAGCCAATACCGCAGCATTGTCTACCGATAATAAACTTTCAATAATTATAAGATTTCCTATTACAAAAAGAGAATGTGCAGGATTATTTATAATTTCCTGGAAAAGCTCTTGCATACTTCAGCTATTATTCTTCTGAAGTAATGATAGCGTTGGCGTATATTCTATTCATACGCGCAATATTAGAAAGGGAAATTCCCTTTGGACATTCTGCTTCACATGCTCCTGTATTGGTACAGTTTCCAAATCCTTCTTTATCCATTTGAGCTACCATTTTTTGAGCTCTATCGTAGCTTTCTACTTTTCCTTGTGGCAATAAATCCAATTGTGAAATTTTTGCTGATGTAAACAACATTGCCGAAGCATTTTTACATGCCGCTACACAAGCACCACATCCAATACACATAGCCGCTTCAAATGCTTTGTCTGCATCCGCTTTTGGGATAGGAATTGCATTTGCATCTATTGTATTTCCGCTGGTATTTACATTTACATATCCTCCTGCTTGGATAATTCTATCAAAAGCACTTCTATCTACTACCAAGTCTTTGATTACAGGAAATGCCTTAGCTCTCCATGGCTCAATATAAATAGTATCTCCATCTTTAAATTTTCTCATGTGTAATTGACATGTTGTCACTCTATCATCGGGCCCATGTGGACGGCCATTGATGAACATACTACACATTCCACATATACCTTCTCTACAGTCATGATCAAAAGCTACTGGCTCTTCATTCTTAGATACAAGACTTTCGTTTAATATATCCATCATTTCTAAGAAAGACATATCAGGCTCTACTCCTGAGATTGAGTAGTCAACCATTTTCCCTTGCGAATTTCTATTGGATTGACGCCAAATTTTTAATGTTAAGTTCATATTTGGATAGAATTAAAAATAGATTTTTTAATAAGTCACAAAATTAAAATTTTAATTTTATTTCGCAATAGAAAAAATACATTTTAATTATAAAGTTAAAATATATTATTTTATTAAATCTATTGGAATGTTGAATTATTATTTTTTAAATAAAGTTGAATGTTTTCAATTAAATATTTCTAAACACATTTTGAAGATGCGCGCTTTCTTCTTTTATTTTTTCCAAAAATAATTTTTGAATTTCCAAATGCTTAAAAGCTATATCATTATGAGTATTTTGCTCCATTTCATTTTTACAAAATTCAATAATTTGTTTACTTAGCTTCTCAAGATTTGTAATACGGACAAGTTTAATTGTATCACCTACCTCTTTTTTGAAATGATCTCCATAATTAGAGATTTTTACGTGTTCATTTTTTGTACCCCAATTAGCTAAAAGTTCGTCTTGATATTGATAGCAATATTTGATAGTAAACTGAGAAATATCAGTATCTACATGTGTGGCATAATATTTAAAAGGCAATACATTGCCTTCTAAATAATTGGCTTTTATAAGATTAAATACTTTCTCACATACTTCCGATTCAAAAGCATAGTCTTCTAGTTCATTTTCAAAAACGTGTTGAAGTACAAAAATTTTACTTTCAGTATCAAAGGGATTTTCAGAATCAGAAAACACTTTATCCCCATATTCTATAAGCACTCTACAGAGTTCGATCTCCGTCATGATTAGTTTAGAAGGATATTTGGATAAATTTTTAACATCTTGTTCTTTGGAAATATCTTCATAGGTATCCATTTCCTCAAATGATGAAATTTCCTCTTTTGCTTTCAATCTTTTCTCATCGGCTATTTTACCTACTATCATCTTCTGTGTTTCGCGCGCCAACAATTCCTCTTCTATGCCCATAAGCATAGCGCATTCCTTGAGATAATAACTTCGCTTGATATTATCTTTTACCAGACTAATAGTTTTGATGATTTCTCGGACCAATTCCGCTTTTTTGACTGGATCATTCCCTGCTTCTTCCTTGAACAAATATGCCTTAAAGGTAACGATATCTTTGGCATTTTCTATTATATATTCCTTGAGCTTTTCGCCGCCAAATTCATTGACATACGAATCGGGATCATGCGATTTAGGTAGCAATACTATCTTTAAATTTAAACCATTTTCTATTCCAATTTCAATTCCACGAAGTGCCGCTTTGATACCTGCCGAATCGCCATCGTATAGAATAGTAAGATTTTCAGTAAAACGTCTTATGAGTCGAACTTGATCTTGTGTGAGTGAAGTCCCCGAAGAGGCTACTACATTATGAATATTGGCTTGATAGAGGGAAATCACATCCATATAGCCTTCTACTAAAATACAATAATTTTCTTTTGGGATTGCATTTTTAGCGGTATATAGTCCAAATAAAACTCTACTTTTATTATAAACTTCGTTTTCGGGACTATTTAGATATTTGGCGGTTTTATCTTCTTTTTTCAAAGTTCTGGCTCCAAATCCTATGACACGCCCCGAAGTATTTTGGATAGGAAACGTAATTCTGCCTTTGAAAAAATCGCGAAGACCGCCTTGTTCATTTTCTTTGGACAGCCCTAATTTGACTAAAAACTCTTTGTTATAACCCTTTTTAAGTGCTTCATTGGAGAAATATTCCCAATCGTTGATGCAATACCCCAATCTAAAGGCTTGAATGGTTTCATGTGAAAGTCCTCGCTCTTTGAAATAAGATAGTCCTATCATTTTACCTTCTTCGTGATCATGCAGATTGGCTTCAAAATGCTTGCAGGCATATTCGTTGATAATCATGAGAGACTCACGGGTGGTATTTAGGACGATTTCCTCTTTGGTTTGTTCGGTTTCTTCTAGCTGTATGGAATATTTATTGGCGAGATAACGAATAGATTCTGAAAAATTCATTTTCTCATGATTCATCAAAAAAGAAACCGCATTTCCCGATTGGCCACAACCAAAACATTTGTAAATACCTTTGGATGGAGAGATGACAAAAGAAGGTGTCTTTTCATCATGAAAAGGACAGTTGGCCATATAATTGGCACCTCTTTTTTTCATGTGAATATAGTCCGAAAGCACCTCTTCTACCCTAGCGGTATCCAATACTCTCTGAATAGAATCTTGTTTTATCATTTTTTAACCCCCTATACAATTTACAAATGTAAACAAAAACTAGAAATATTTATGGAATATAATTTAAAGAAATAAAAAAAGCACCTAATTTCTTAGATGCTTTTCTTTTGATATTTTATAGAATATTAATCTTCTGTATTATGTTCGCTTTCACCTTCAAATTCTTGATCGTGATTGAATGCATCAAAATCAAAATCAGGCATTAATTCAGTCTTAACATGATCAATTACTTGAGATAATCCTTTTAAAAATTTGTTAAAATCCTCTTTGTACAAGAAAATTTTGTGTTTTTCATACCCTTCTTGATCAAATTTTTTCTTACTTTCAGTTATGATTACATAATAATCATCAAATTTAGTAGTACGAACATCAAAAAAATACGTTCTTCTTTTTCCAGCTCTAATTTTGTGCGAATATACGCCACTATTAATTTCTTTATTTTCCACTGTCCTTTTCTAGTTTTTTTAATTTAAAATTTATAAGGGCAAATCTATACACAAAAAAATAAATTCAAGGAAAAAATTATTTTACTGCATTCAATAAAACTATTCCAACTAAAATATTATTGAATCTAAACACAATATCTTTAAAATTGATAATATCGATAGCCTTTCCTAAAACAAAAACCTGCTATAAACAATTTTAATACAACAAGAGCAAAATCAATTGCATCATTTTTACATTATATATTGGATGCTTACATGTATAATTGATTACAAAAAAGATTTAATGACTTATCTTTGCTCCACATAAATTTCTACATAGTATGAATCTAAATCATTTGACTACGGAATCTCAATCTTTATACCAAAACTTAGAAAATGAGAGTTTTGAAAACATCCTTTCTTGGATGAATCAAGAAGATAAAAAAGTAGCCTTGGCTGTAGAGAAATGTATTCCTGATATTGAAAAATTGGTTACAAATGCATTACCCAAATTGCAATCAGGAGGTAGAATGTTTTATATTGGTTCCGGAACTAGTGGTAGATTGGGTGTAGTAGATGCTTCAGAACTTCCACCTACTTTTGGCGTGGCTTTTGAAAAAGTAATAGGCATAATAGCAGGAGGCGATACTGCTATTCGAAAAGCAGTAGAAGGTGCAGAAGATGATCAAGAACAAGGCTGGAAGGACCTCATGGCTTGGCAAATCAATCATAATGATGTATTAATAGGAATTGCAGCGAGTGGCCGAACTCCCTATGTCATAGGTGCTATGAGAAAATGTAGAGAAAATGGGATTATTACATCATGTATTACCTGTAACGAAAAGGCTGAAATGCTCACTTTTGCAGATTTTCCTATTGTCGCAGAGGTTGGGCCAGAGTTTATTACGGGTAGTACGAGGCTTAAAGCGGGAACTGCACAAAAATTAATTTTAAACATGATTAGTACCTCATTAATGATTAAACTAGGTCATGTGAAAGGGAATAAAATGGTGGACATGCAACTTTCCAATAAAAAATTGGTAGAACGTGGCGCCAAAATGATTGTTGAGGAAATTCATATTTCATTGGAAGAAGCAAGAACGTTATTGCTAGCAGAAGGTAGCGTTCGAAAAGCAATAGAAGCATATAAAAAATAACCTTTGACGAATCAAAGGTTATAAATTGTTTTTCAAAAATTTTAAAAACGAACTAAGGTTTTATTAGTTTTAAAGTCGTATCCGTTGATTTAATCAAATAAATGCCACTGTTCATACCACTAAAATCGATACAGTATTTTTGATCGGGTTTTAAGGCATTTAATCTAGTTATTTCTTTCCCCAAAATATTAAAAATAATTACTTCTTGTTCAAAATTTGAAGATTCAATAATTACATTTTGGTTTTGATAATGAGCTTTTATGCCATTATTTTTAATAGAATTAATGACTTTACTTGTCATTTTCTTCACTGTCACTTCCTTTGCTATTACTGGTAAATTCAATGGTAGTTTATTCATATTTGAATCTATCAAAAGCGCTTTTGTAATATTAAACTTAGGCTTGGCTCCATCCATCAATCCCAATACATCCTCAATTACAATTTCAATAATTCCCATTTCGCCACCTCCTGCGCTATTTTGTCCATTTTTTTGAGAAATAGCGATATCTAATTCACCCGCTTTGATATTGTTAAAACTGAATTGCAATACATTTGAATTATTTAAAAACCAATTTGAAGGCTTAAATTTTATAGTTTGGGCTTTCATGAAATTAGTATCATAATTAATGGTAAACGCTATACCATAAGAATTTAAAATACGATCATTTTGAGTGCCTAGAGATACCGAAATTTGAAAAATCTTATCAATATTAGTTACTTTAAATGTATCCAAGCAAGATAGAACTAGTGATTTACCTCCCGCTGGGCTATAAATCTGTGAAGGAAAATTTATCGTTTGATTATAATTTTTAAAAATAGTAGCAATATCGCCTGTGCTGTCTATAACTCCATCACCATTGGCATCTGCAAATTTGTAATTAAAGGAGAAATTTCCGGCCCAATTAAAAGCTTTTACTACGCCCCAATTCGTTGTTTTAAAAATACCTTCACGTGCTATTCCAATTTGTGAAAATGCAGCACCTATATTCAATACATCCAAATTATTACATATATTATCATTATTGGCATCGCCTGGTTTTAAATCGGGGAATAAATCTAATTTTCGAATCACTACATAATTTGTGTCAAAAGTAGTCGTATTTTTATCTCTAACTATATAGAAAAAAGTATCATTATTTGTAGTTCCTTGAGGATCTTGGTATTGCGCTTGATTTAGACTTACGCCAATATTTATAGCAGTGCTCGTATTGGACTTAAATACAGAAACCAATTCATAATCCTTGTTTGCATTCAAATTATCGTTTGAAAGCACTGGAATGAAAATGCTAGCTTGGGATCCTACAATTACTCTTGCACTATCGGGTTGTGTGCCGTTTTGAGCTAAAAAATTACCAAAGCTTAAAACCAACATGGATAAAAATAATATACGTACTTTCATAATTATAGATTTAGATGGATAACTCAATATTATGTTCTATTGCCTTAAATTTGATACAAAAATGACGCTAAAATTCCAAAAAAAATGATACATTTTAATACATTTATTAAAGGCTTTTACAAAATTTTTATTTATCATAACAATAATTAATAACATTTTTATCGATTTATATTAATTTTACATTGTAAAAATAAATCCTAACACTTGAACAATTTCATTTACAAAATAACGTAAGAAATGAAATAATAATTCAAAAATTTATGATATGCAAGCTCATTTATCCAAATTAGAAGAACTTTATGTTCATTTTACGAAAATAGAAAAAGAAGATATAGCGTCACTTTTACTATGCCGGGTATACAATCAAAGTGATCATTTAATCAAAATGCATCATTATTTGTCAGAAAACACATACAAAGATATAGAAATAGATAAATATGCTGTATATGCGTATGTTTTTGATGGCGAAAAATTCAACGACAATAAATATCGAGTCTATCAAAGTAGATTGATAAAAATCATAGAGAAATACATTATTGTGGAACAAATAGATAAATTCCCTATTGCTGAAATCAATCTGCTTTATAAGTATTATAATGAAAGAAAAATGTACCGAAGTCTCACCACATTGCTGAAATCAAAAAACAATTTTGAAAGTAAGTCCTTTGAAGATAAAATGATGTATGACTTTTATTTTTCAAACACTAAACTAAGCTATATAAATACCTATTTTCCTACAGATAATGAATTGATATATAACACATTTAAAGAAAATTTAAAAAACCAAACAGCGCTTCATTCCTTTCAGATTTTATCTTCAAAAATCACTGAATTAAGTTTTAGTGCTAAATATAAAACTGAAGAACTCTTTGATTTTAATGAAAATGCTATTGAAAAAATCATTGAAAATAAAAGTCAATTTGATATAATGGTTCAGCAGTATGCTTCGATTTTTCTATTAATCAAAAATCAAAAAGAGGCAGATTTTTTCCTTTTGAAGGAAAACATTCACCGTGAAGAATTTGAAAAATTCAAACATAATTTGATCAATCTACTTGCCTATTTGAAAAACTATTGTATTAGACAGATTAATCTGGGCAAAACAGAGTATTTAAATCATTTATTTGAACTCAACGAATTTAGCTTAAAATTTTACATAAAAGAAGGCGATTTGACATCCTTAAACTTCAGAAATATAGTATACTGCGCGCTTCAATTGGACAAATTAGAATGGACCGAGAAATTTATTGAAGAATATAATTATACTGTTTCTGAAAACGATCAGAAAAACTCCTATAACTTTAATTATGCTCGTCTTTATTTCGAGAAAAAAGACTACGATAAAGCCATAAGACAATTATTAAAAGTAACTTACGAAGACTCTTTTTATGCTTCCACGGCTCGTATATTATTGATAAAATGTAATTATGAACTCAATGATGAATTTTCATTAATATATAATTGTCAATCTCTATTCCAATTTTTGAATAGAAATAAATTATTTACTAAAGAAAGGGTAACCAGTAATTTAAAATTTATCAATTATGTAAAAAGAATTCAAAATAAAAGACTAAGCAATAGTAGCTCTTATTACAAAAACTTAAAAAAAACGATCCAAGAATCTACAGTAATTGAGAAAAAATGGTTATTGGAAAAAATAGATCAATTACTATAATTTTACTTTTTGGTTTTGAGCCAATTCGAAAATTTATCAGCAGCTTCTTTTGATTTAAATACAACACGAAGATTGTCATAATAATCTGCATGGGTGCAATGTTCAAAAAATAATTTTGAAGCCATAAATTTATCCTCATCACTTTCAATAGGAGCCAACATGACCTTAGCTTGATCTATTGTTATACATTTTTCTGATAAATAAGATTTTATATAATTTGTTTTACTTTTTTCAGTTTTTAAAAGATTAAAATTCGAACCAAAAACTGTAACTTCTTTATCAGACATTTTACAAGATTTTGCCATTTTTGAAGAATCCAAAACTACTGAAGCAGGCTTGGTACGATACACAGCATAAAATGGCACATCATTTGACACAAAAGGACTGACTTCAATAATGTATAATGAATCATTTTTGCTTTTTTTTAATTCAAAAAAGGTCTTATTCTTTGTAATTTTATTAAAAGGGATGATAATTTTTTGTGCATATTTCAAAATATCCAATTCTATAAATTTATCTTTTGGAAATTGCCCTGTGTACACAAAATAAGTACCATAAGCAGAAGTAGATTGGGGATATTTATCTACCAAAATTTTAAATTTTTCAACTGAACTTTTAATTATAATAGTACTTTTTTGAGCTTGTAAACTAACTGAAATTAAAAGAAAAAATGTAATTAAACCTTTCATTTTATAAATAATTTAATTTGGATAAACGATACAAATATACTAAAATTAATTGATCCCATTTCATTTATCGATACATGCAAAAAACTGCTGGTACTTTATGAAATAATATCTCTTTGGAAGTCTTCCATTCTTTGATAGACATTGTCTTTATATATTGTTTTTCCCCAAAAATATCCGCTGCAATACTTATCAAAGTCTTTTCATTAAGATTAGCTAGAATATCTACCCAAAGACTTTCATTTCGATATGGTGTTTCCATAAAAATTTGAGTTTGTCCTGCTGACGCCATTGATTCTAATTGCTTCAAACGAGTTATTCGTTGCCCTTTATCAATAGGAAGATACCCATTGAATGAAAAATTTTGACCATTAAACCCCGATGCGATAAGAGCTAAAATAATACTTGAAGGCCCTGAGAGAGGTCTAACATCGGCATGCAATTGATGAGCCAATGCCACAACTCTATTACCAGGATCCGCAATACAAGGCAAACCTGCATCTGACAAAACTCCTATAATTTCTCCATTTACCATCCAATTTTCAATTTCTTTCAAAGACTGATTTTCTGAATGTTTGTCCCATTCAAAAAAAGTAACTTCTGTGTTAAAATCTTTTTTATATCCCATCAAACGCAGGGCTCTTCGTGCCATCTTTAAATTTTCTACTACAAAATATGATACAGATGGAAGAACTTGTTTTACTTCATCAGAAATAAAAGAATTTTTTTCAGAAATGGGAACGGGTATTAAATAGAGCGTAGCAATTTTCAAAACAACTATAATTATTGAATTACAAACTTATATGATTTTGAATTATTTCTAGAAATAATGTTAGCAAAATAAATACCCTTTGCTAAATGATCCATAGAAAGGACATTTTTTCCTATATTATATTTTTCATTTTTAATCAATTGACCAGTGTGATTATATATTGAGAGAGATACCGCTTCTTCTTTAGATTCTATTGTCATTATATTGCAATAAAACTGAAAAGTTATGCTTGAATTATCTTCATTAGCCAAAATTGATATAGACGATTTTGTAATAGACCCAAGCGATGTAACACCTGAATTGATAGGATCTAGCCAAGGCTTCAACATTTCAAAACTATTAGAACCATATTTATCCCAATGCATTGCAAATCTTCCATAATAATCAGAAAGATCATTATCTACACAAGAAGAGCCTCCTCCAGTAAGCGTTCCAATTAAAAACCCCGAACTATTTATAAGTCCTGATCCTGACGATCCACCTTGTGTAACGCCTTTGCCAGATTCTGTATTAGCCCAAAAAACTCTAAAATGTGTATTTACCTTTTTTCCATAATTAGAAATAGTAGGGGTGGTATTAAAAGTGGATATTTTTTTCACATCACCATCGGGATGATGTATACATACTCCTGAAGAAGAAGCATTTCCCGATCGATCCCAACCTAAATAATTCACATTCCATGCATCAGGAATATTGGAATTAATTTTCACCAATAAAAAATCAGAGGAGGAATCACCTCCATCTTTACCAGAATATGCAATAGAAGTGCACCCTTTTAATTGTTTTATAAGAGGTTCTATGGCAATATTCTCACAAGTAGGAAATTCATAATTAAAAATAAATACCCAATTTGGATAATCTGAAGCAGCAGAATTTAAACTGCAATGATTTGCGGTTAAAACATAAGGTGTTCCATCTAATTTTGTATTATTTATTAAATTTCCTGAACAGAAATAAGAAACCGAACCAGATGTTACAATCATTTTTACTGTTGAGGAAATAATTTTTTTGAAATTATTTCCTTCATTACAATTTACATTGATCATACAATCATCAGAAGTACCAAATCCTGCTGAAGATTTAACCCCTCTAAAAAAACTACTAATATTATCGATTGAAAAGTATGAATCATTGTCTTCATTGGGCTGGAGCACTTCTACAATCCAATCATTCCCCGATAAAATTGGGGATAAAACAGTAGAATCATATTGTAATTCATTTCTTGAAAAAGGGCCATAAAACTTTGTTCGATCAATGTTATAAAACCAAACTTTTGATCGACCTATATCAGAAAACTTCAGTGTAAACATAAATCCCTTTGTGTTGCCTGCACCATGTCTATATTGATAGACCTTATCGCCAAAAGAAGATAAATGCGTCAAAAAAAAATTATTTTTTTCTATTTTTACTTTTTCATTAATAGCTACGGCATACATCCCTTTCGAATCATTTGACAACGCTTTTTGGATAGCAAAGCTGTCTATTATTGATTGATATAACTTTACTTGATTATCTTTATTTTCGAATCTCCAGGAATAAGGAACTTCACTTTGTCCAAATAAGGAGAAAGATTCTATGAAAAAAAGTATGAAAAGTAATTTCATATTTTGGAATTTCTTGAATAATTATAAAGATTACTCATATTGCAAAAGTATAAATAAATTTTCAAAAACAAAAAATCAACTTTTTAGAAAATATCTCATATTTTATAATTTAATAGACTCTACTATTATATTATCCTGAACAAAAAAGAAAAATATACTTTTTTTCTGTGCTAATTTTTTCACAAAATGAATATTTAATTGTATGATATTTACAAAATAAAACTTTATTTATTTTGATGTATTTCAGGGTAATATCAACTATTATATTATTCAACAGACTATATAATTGTGTTTTTTATCAAAACTTAGCTAAGAAAAAATTATTGTATAATAATTTAAAAGATTATCATAAACTTTTTCATCTCTTTGGAGTCAAATGCTTAAATTTGCATAAAATATTAATAAATAAGTAGAATTTTTAACGCTACTTTTAAAATTAATTTGACCATTGATGAAGTCTAAAATAATAGTGCAGGATATTGATTTAATAAAAAAATATGAAGAAGGCGATGAAAAAGCCTTTGAGATGCTATTATTGAAATACAAAAACAAAGTCTATACTTCCATATTTTTATTAATAAAAGACCATGAAATATCAGACGATATTTTTCAAGATACCTTTATTAAAGTTATTGATAAACTCAAAAATAAGAAATACAACGAAGAAGGAAAATTCTTGCCTTGGGTATTACGAATTGCTCATAATCTTTGTATGGACCATTTTAGAAAGAATCAAAAAGAAGCTATTATTCAAAATAATAATCCTGAATTTGATATCATGGATACTATATCTATCAAAGACAGTAATAGAGAAGATGAGCTTATTGATGAAGAAAGTCATATAGATGTATTTAAATATGTAGATTTATTGCCAAATGAACAAAGAGAAGTAATCATCCTCAGACACTATTATGATTACAGCTTCAAAGAAATAGCAGAAATGACAGGCACCAACCTCAATACAGCATTGGGTAGAATGCGATATGCACTTATCAATTTACGAAAATTAATTAAAAAGAAATAATATGTACGAATTTTTAATAGTATTGGCAACATTTATAATTATGGAAGGAGTTACATGGTGTACTCACAAATATATTATGCATGGACTATTATGGGTATGGCACTATGATCATCACAATAAAAATCCAAAACGATTTCTAGAAAAAAATGACAATTTCTTTATTGTTTTTGCTGTGATTTCTATGACTTTATTCATATTAGGTTCATATTATGTAAATCTTAGGTTCTTATTTTTCATTGGCATGGGAATACTTGCTTATGGGACGGCATATACATTAGTTCATGAAATTATTATACATCAGCGATTTAGATTCTTCACAAATAGTCATAATTTTTATTTCACAGCATTAAGAAGAGCACATAAAAATCATCATAAGAAATTAGGGAAAGAAGATGGGGAATGTTTTGGAATGCTTTGGGTTCCTTTTCATTATTTCAAAAATGCATGGAACGAATCAAAATAAATTATGGATTTTATTTTTGACTACAAATACACATACTTTTGGGTAGATTTTTTATGCATCCTATTTCCATTTGTATTTTCTCTTACTAAAATATTTGATTTTCACAAAGATTGGAAATATTATTTTCCTGCCAATTTCATTGTAGCATTCATTTTTATTTTATGGGATATATATAAAACTAAAGTAGGTGTTTGGTGGTTTGATCAAAAATATACTCTTGGAATTAATATTTATAATCT
The DNA here is from genome assembly GCA_040383345.1 of Chitinophagales bacterium. Taxonomy (GTDB): domain Bacteria; phylum Bacteroidota; class Bacteroidia; order Chitinophagales; family JADJOU01; genus CHPMRC01. Next base: position 19,774 of record JBEIDU010000025.1, read on the forward strand.
TCCAATAGAAGAGATTTTCTTTTTCATTTGTATTCCCTATGCATGTATTTTCACATACTACTGTTTTAAAAAACATATCAAAATTAATAATTTTATAAAATCTTTATCACAAATTGCTTTATGGATTCCTATGATTGCTGTAGCATTTTTGTTCTATGATAGACTTTATCCTATGATTACTTTTACATTATTAGGAATAAGTTGGATTTTACTTAAAAAATATAAACCTGATTTTTATCCCTATTTTTTCATTGTTTATCTAATCATGTTTTTCCCATTTTTTCTGTCAAATGGTATTTTAACAGGTGGATTTATCAATAGATCTATTGTAAATTACAACCCAGAAGAGATTATTGGATTGAGGCTATATACTATTCCATTTGAGGATTATTTTTATGGAATGTTGCTTATCTTATGGACAATTTGGCTGTATGAATATTTCAAAAAACAGCAAAAATGGTAAATAATGAAGGGACTATTATTTTACTTATATTCAATTATTATAGTTAAAAAAGAACGCTATTACTCATATAACTATGAAAAATATCAATTGCGTATCTTAAAAAAAATAATAAAAAACTCAATTAAGACAGAGTTCAATCCAAATAAAAAAATATTTACTCATAACATAATAGCCCAATATCAATCTGAATATAAGTTAACTAATTATGAATCTATCTTACCATTTATTGAAAAAATTAAATGCGGAGAACTAAATGTATTGACCAGAGACAAAATTAATTTTTTACTCAAAACAAGTGGCACTACTGGAGGACATAAATATATTCCCATTTCTAAAAAAGGTATCATAGATCAAGTAAATGGTGCTAAAAAAGTACTTTGTTTCTTTGCATACTATAATAAAAATGCAGACTTTGTAAATAAAAAAATGATCTTTCTTCAAGGAAGCCCATTACTAGACAAAGAGTTTAATATCCCAAGTGGAAGACTTTCAGGTATAGTTTATCATTTTGTCCCAAAATTTTTTCAAAGAAATAAACTACCTAGCTATAAGAACAATATTATAGAAAATTGGGAATCCAAAGTGGAAGCAATAATTAAAGAAATTGAAAATGAAGATATTTCAATCATTGGTGGAATACCTCCTTGGTGTATACAATTATTTGAAAAAATACTCTTAAGAAAAAAAATAAAAAATCTTTCTAATTTATACCCAAACTTAACGCTTTATATTCATGGGGGAGTTGACTTTTCTCCTTATAAAAACAAAGTATCTAATCTTCTTGGAAATAAAGTAAAAACACTAGATACATTCCCAGCATCAGAAGGATTTTTTGCAATTCAAGATCATCCCGAAGCACAAGACATGCTTCTTTTAATAAATCAGGGTATTTTTTACGAATTTAGAACATTGAATATACCAGATGCTCAAGTCATATCACTTTCCGAAGTAAAATTAAACACAAATTATGAACTTATCATAAGCAATTTGAGTGGACTCTATCGTTATCAAATAGGTGATATTATACAATTTACTTCAATTAAACCGTTCCGAATAAAAGTAGCAGGTAGAACAAAACAATATATTTCCGCTTTTGGGGAACATGTTATTGGAAATGAGATTGATCAAAGTATTGCTCATATAATTAAAAAATATAATCTTTCAATAACAGAATTTCATGTATGTCCAAATGTAGCTAAAAAAAGATATGAGTGGCTTATAGAAGGAAATATAAATTTGGATATACTTTCAGAAATTACTTTAGAATTAGATAAAAATCTATCGCTACAAAACCCATATTACAACCATTTAATAAAAGGCAACATTATTAATTCATGTAATATTACTTTGTTAAATAATAATGTTTTTCAGAAATATAGAGTTAAATATAATAAACTAGGTGATCAAAATAAAGTAATTCGCATTTCAAATGACATGATACTATACAATATCTTATTAGATATTAACAATAAAAATATCTAACTTTTAAGTCTATATATTTTTTATCCTTAAAATTTCAATATTTTGAATTCTGTCCTCCTATTTTGTTGATGTTCATAATCAGAACAAGTAGATTTTACAGCACCTTCACAATTACAATTATTTACAGGCATTGTCTCTCCATAACCTTTAAATTTCAACCTATCTCTTCTGATACCTTTTGAAACTAAATACTCAACAGTAGAGGCTGCTCTTTTATTTGAAAGAACTTCATTTGAAGCAGCAGAATATCTACAATCCGTATGAGATCCAATTTCTATTTCCATTAATGGATTTTCAGACAACATCTTTACAATTTTCTTTAATTCTATAGCTGCATCTGATTTTATATTCCATTTTGAGACATCAAAATAGATGTTTTCAATTTTGTAAATTTTTCCAATTTCAGCTTTATCTAAATAAATAGTTAACGTTAAAGTATCAGGGGGTATTTTATTATTCGTATTAAGTGTAACCAAATTTGATAAATATATAGATCCATCCTCATTTTTTTTAGAAGCAGTGATATTATAAATTTGATTTGAAACAATACCTCCTGCTTTTAAAATTCCCTTCTTATCAGTATTTGCGCCAACTTCATCATTAGTAGAAGTTTGTTTTACAATTACATTTACATCTGAAATTGGTTGTTTGGTATTTTTATCTAATACTAAAACTTGTAATTTCATGGTAGGAACCAAATCATCTTCTAAATCAACATTTATAATTTTTGAATCATTCAATTTATTAATAATTAATGTTTTATCTAAAAATCCAGGTTTTGAAATAGTTAAAGTACACACTTTTGATTGCTTAAAATCTGATTTATAAATACCCTTAGTATCGGTTATATTTGAAACATTATCTTTTATACAATCTCCAGAAATGATTGCATTTTCAATTGGTTCATTTGTTTTTTTTGAAATAACTTTTATGGTCAGCTTTAATTCTATATTTTTCCAATGATAAATATCATCTTCACCAATGCCACCTGCTCTGTTTGATGTAAAGTAGCCTTCTTTATTATCCGAATCTATAATATAGCCAAAATCATCATCTTTAGAATTAAATGGATTTCCTAAATTTTCTGGAACTGAAAATAAATTATTCTCAACACTAGATTTAAATATATCCAATCCTCCTAGTCCTGGATGTCCATCTGATGCAAAGTATAGAGTCCCATCTTTTGACAAATATGGGAATTTTTCTTCTCCAGCGGTATTAATGTTTGATCCTAAATTTTCTGGAGTTCCCCACTCTAATCCAACTCTCTTAACCATCCATAAGTCTGTCCCCCCATAACCACCCGGCATATTGCTTGCGAAAATCAAATTTTGATCATCATAAGAAAAAGCAGGATGCACATAGGAATAATTATCCAACTTTTGATCTTTAATTAATTTTACTTCCGATATTTCAGACCAATTATCTATATCATTTTTATAATTCACTCTAAATATCTTTAAATTAAAAGTTTTGTTATCAATAGAATTTGTTACATTGGTATTTGTTTTTGTCAAATACATGACGCCAAAATCTTTTGAAAAACTCATAGGACCTTGCATATATCTCTGATCTATATCTTTTAATAATTTTCGTGTTTTTCTAAGTAATTCACCACTTGTTTTTTCTGCAACGTAAACATCGGTAAATGAGTTGTAGTTTGAAGATTTCAAATCATATCCAGTTCCTGTTCTTCTTTGAGAGGTTGTTACATATGTAATTCCTTTTCTGTAAAACATAGGAGAAAAATCAGACAATGAAGTATTTATTTCAATTATATTTCTCAATTTAACAGATGGTTTTGATTCAGTAAGATTATAAAAATATTCAGAAGTAATTTTGTCCTCTCCTTTATCTTTAAAATAGTTATATACATTTGCCGCTTCTGAATAATTTTTATTAGCCGATAAAATTTGAGCATATTTAAGAATACTTCTACTTGATAATTGTCTTTTTTTATACATATCTTCCAATAATAGAATAGCTTCTTTATTATTTTTATCATAAAATAGCATAGTATTTGCTAATTTTTCTTTAACTCTTAAATTACTATCTGATGATTCCTTTAATGCAATTTTATAAGCTTTTATAGCTTTATTAATACTAGGAGGAA
>JBEIDU010000026.1:0-23665 GCA_040383345.1 Chitinophagales bacterium
ACAAATATTTCATTGAGCTGAGTTTCGGTAAATTTTTCTACAGTAGTTGCAAAAATTGAAGCTTCCGTAAAGAAAATGGATTTTATATGATTCCAATCTTCTTCGCATGTTATCGGAGGAAAATCAAAGCTATATGTATCGCTAATAGTGAGCGCTCCTTTATGAAAAAACTCATTGAGTCCTTTTATGTAATACAAAACATGCTGCGTCAAATCGGCAATGGTATTAAAATTTTCATTTTTTTTGTAGCAGTTTCTAGATTTATATTAGAAAGTTGCATATTAAAATTGGTATGGGCTATCCATGTTCCATCAAAAATAACTTCTCTGAATCTATTGGCTAGTTGAATGGATTTACTCATAATTACTTAATTCGCTCCAATACTAAATTCTTATCTTTTTCTGATTTAAATTGATATTTCTCAAAAACCGTTTTGAACGCATCGGGAAATTCTTTTTTCAAATGATTTAGATATGAAATCGAACGATTGCGCATTTGTGGATGAAAATAAAGCGAACCTTGAATCATAGAATTGATAAGGGATTCGCTGATTTCTTTTTCGGCTATCAATACATCCATTGCTTCGGTTCGAATACGGAAATTAAATGTCTCACTTGCTAAGTACGTCAAGCGTTTTTTAGCGTTTTTGAAATTTTCAGATTGTTTATCTTCTTTAGATTTTGAAAGCATTTCGCTCCAGTACAATAATTCCAAATTTCTATTGATACCAATCAATTTAGATATAGCATCGAGCCATTTAGCACTTTCTTTTGGGTATAATTTTAATAATTTTTTTGTAGCTATTTCAATATTGATATAAGATGTATCTTGCTGAAGAGCTATCAACAAAGGTTTAATAGAATCATTAGCGGTGCGAATTCCATTGATAGCATAGCGTCTAACCAAATGGTTTGGATCTTGCATACCCATTTTGATTATATACCATGCATTTACATCGGTATTTTCTTTTGGAAGGTGTTCGAGCATTTCGGTTTTTACCATAGCATTTTTTTCTTGAGCATACCATTCCGCAAAAACATCACTTTTTAAAGCCCAATCCATACTTTTCAATCGTTCTACGGCTTCTACTCGAGCCAAAGTGTATGGAGAATTTCTCAAAATCTCAAATTCGGTCTCTATTTCGCTCTCATAGCCAATTTTACGAAGCAATTTAGCATCTGGATCTACAGTTACTAATACTATATCATTTCGGTTTAGCTCAAATTGAATATGAGTAGTATCTTTTGTAATCGTATATTGTCTTATTTCCTCTTCTTTATTGCTATATTGAATGTGAATGTCTAGTGGCAAACGGAAATTTTTGATTACATCGTTTTTCTTGTGAACTTGGATAATGGATAGTTTTACGCTGTTTTTATCAATAGTTCTATTGATTTGCAATACAGGCTCACCGCCTTTAAATACCCATTGATCAAAAAACCAATCCAAATTTCTACCTAAAACTTCATAGATCGATTCATATAAATTATTGGTTTCTACATTTCCATGTTTGTATTTATCCAAATAAACTTGAATTACTTTTCTATAATTTTCATTTCCCAATTCATGACGTAGCATATCCAAAACAAAGCTACCCTTTGGATAATGACGTGCACTGCCACCTTGCGAATGCGCTACTGGGAAATCGTTGTATCTACTGGCATTGAATGCGCCATCGCGCTCGCCTTTTCGGATTTGATCATATTTATCTTTACCATAGGTATGATACAAAAACCATTTTGAATAATGCGTAGCAAAGCTTTCATGAAGCCAATGATGTGTAGGATTTCGTTCTGTAATCAAGTCTCCAAACCATTGATGTGCCAATTCGTGAGCATTTACGCCCATATAGTCGCGCTCTATCGAACTCCTTTTGTCCACATGCATAAAATCGGTAAAAATGGTAGAAGTAGTGTTTTCCATTGCACCAAAAAGAAAATCTTGTGTAGGCACATTTCTATAAATCTTTCCCCACGCATAGTTGATGCCTATTTCTTTTTCAAACCAGTCCATCATTTCTTCACTTTTTGCATAAGTAGCTTCAAACTCATTTTCTAATTCTGGATAGTAATATTGTTCTAAAACAATACCATTTTTAGATTTTTGTTTTTTGAATTTGTAGTCACCACCTGCTATCATTATGAGATAAAGTGCATGTGGTTTTTTCATTTCATAGCTCCACGTTTTAGTTGTGCTGTCTGCGTTTTTTACTACCTTTGTCAGGTCGCCATTACTTACCAAGGGATAATTTTTATTGAAAGTAATATGCGAACGGCAATATAAAAGATTGGCAACATCGTCAAATCCTGGTATCCAATGACGATTATCTATACCTTGTCCCTGAGTCCAAATTTGTTTTTTTGCTAGCGGGTCAGGATTATTCCAATTGAGGAAATAAATTCCTTTTGACGGAAAACATTCATATTCAATGTCTAAGGTGTTTTCTTTTTCTTTGTTTTTTGGAAGAATGATAGTAATTCCTGCACTATCAGTTTTGAAGTCTGTAGCTACATTATTTATTTTCAATGACTTCACATTAAATTGAATAGCGTCAAGAAACAATGTGTCAATTTCGGATCTTAAATAATTGAATTTATACACAGCACGCCCAGCTACTTTACTTTCTTTTTCATGTAGATGAATATATAATGTCAAATCCTTGAGCGAAACCGTCTTTTCGCGTGCACGACCATTTATATCATGTGGACGACATGATATATCGTTGTGTGCTTGAATGGAATATGAAATAACAGTAATATAAAAAAATAATATATTTTTCACGAAGTTTAATATTTTAGTTTAATTAACAAAAATATAATTTTTTTTCAAAAACTAAAAAATATGTTGGCTTTAAATAAAAAAGCGATTGTACATGCAATCGCTTTAAATGAAAAAATGTTATTATTAAGAACTATTGAAATTTAAAGTTAATCATGTTTAATGAATTTTTAGTAATGGAATCATAAAAAATCCCATTATATTTTTCAGATTTCCCTATTTTAAATGTTCCGTGATTTAGATATTCAAATTGATAAGGCTCTATTATATCTGATTTTTTTTCGATAGTCAGGTATACTTCAATTTTATCATCTTTTGAAGGCGCAATAAATACAATAATAGTGCTATCTTTTTCAAGATGACCTACATGAAAATTATAAATGTCACTTTTTACTAGATTTTTTATGACTAGATTATTGAAAGAAATTTTTGGTTCGGCATCGATTTTTTTTCCAATCGGCTCACAAGCTATCAAAACAAGTAATAAGCTTAAATAGGTTATTTTTTTTTGAACATATGCAATTTTTTTATGGATTCATAAGTGTTTACGAATGCAAAGTTACAATATTTATAATACGAAAAAGTTAAACTATGTTAACAGAAAATCAATAATAGATGGTATCTAAAATTAAAATATAAAAATAGCTTTTCATGTATGAAAGTACTTTCTCTTTATTAAAAATTATAAAAATATAAAGATTTTGAAAATGTTTCTTTGATAGATTCTTGTTTATTCTTAATTATTAAAAGTCAAATCAATATCAAAATAGAATGAATAAAATCTTTTTATGTAAAAAGTAACATGTTTTTTTTGATAAGCTTTTTCAAATTATTACTAATTTTGTAAATTATATTTTGATTAAATAAATAAAAGATGCGTCAAGAATACGATAAATATACATCCGAAGATCATGAAGTATGGTCTATACTTTATAATAGAATGATGGAAATCTTACCAAATTATTCTACGGTAGCTTACTTGGAGGGAGGAGATAAAGTGGGATTTGAACCAGAACGTATTCCTAATTTTGATGCATGTAATGCTAAATTATCAAAAATTACCGGTTGGTCGATCTATGCGGTACCTGGATTGATTGAAAATAAAGGTTTCTTCGAACATTTGAGTAAAAAAGAATTTCCGGCTACTACATGGTTGAGAAAAAAGAGTCAATTAGAATATCTAGAGGAACCTGATATGTTCCATGATTTATTTGGTCATATTCCATTACTTTCAAATCATGCTTTTGCTGATTTTTTAGTGGAATTATCAAAAATAGCATTGAAGCATATTGAAAAAGAGTGGGCTATTGAGTTGATCTCAAGATTATATTGGTACACGGTAGAGTTTGGTTTGATCAAAGAAGGAAACGCATTGAAAGTATACGGTGCTGGTATTTTATCTTCAAGTGGCGAAACACAATATTCTATAGATTCTGATATTCCAGCTAGAATTCCGTATGATATTAAAACAATATTTGCTACACCATACATCAAAGACAAATTTCAAGAACAATATTTTGTAATAGATTCTTATGAGCAATTGTATAATAGTATTCCTGAAATAGAGATGTTGTTGGAAGAAGAGTTAAAATTAGCAAATCAATAATCGCATATTTTGATCGCATATATAAAAGGAAAATTAATTTCATGTACACCTACATCAGCTTTGATAGAACAAAATCAGAGCCTTGGGATGCTAATAGAAATTTCATTAAATACTTATGAAAAAATAAAAGACTTAAGTGATGTAATGCTTCATACGCATTTGCATTTAAAAAAAGATGGACAAACGTTATCTGCATTTGAATTATTTGGTTTTTTTGATTTGGAAGAAAAAATAATGTTTGAGCATTTAATATCAGTATCGGGAATAGGAACCAATACCGCACGTGTGATGCTTAGTTCTATGAATGGAGGTGAAATTAGGGGTGCTATACTTACCGATAATGAATCAAAAATTTCATCTATAAAAGGCATTGGACCAAAAACAGCAAAAAGATTGATTCTTGAATTAAAAGATAAAATGCTGAAAGGGAGTGATGATGCAATATTTGAATCTAAATCAAACAATAAAGTCAAAGAAGAAGCGTTAATAGCCTTGACCTCTTTAGGATTTCAAAAAAATACAATCCAAAAGGCGTTGGCTTCAATTGAAAAGCAACATGTGGCAATTGAAACCGTGGAAGAATATATTAAGCTGGCTTTGAAAATATTGTGATAAATAAAATAGGAAATTATACCAAGGCACTTTTTCGAATTATTGGAATAGTAACTCTAACTATAGTTGTTTGGAATGGGAATGCAGTTCCTTATTCCCACTCATTGATTTTTTCAATGGATAAAATTCCTCCGCTACCTACAGACTCTTCAAAATTTATGAAAGAAGAACCGGGTTCGTTCATTCAAGAAACCAATGAGAATAGATACTTATTGCCACCACCTTCAAATATTGAACGCAAAGTAGATTACGATCCCAAAACAAATAAATATATTATAACAGAAAAAGTAAATGGTATCAATGTAAAGCCGCCTATGCTTTTGACTTTTGATGAATATATAGAATATGTTTCAAAAAAAGAAAATACATCCAATCTTCAAGCACGCAATAAAACATCTAGTCTTTTAACCAAAAAAAATGAATTTAGTCCCGTGACAAAGCTGAAAGAAGCAGAACAAGGCATGTTTGGGGACGGAGGGATAGAGGTCAAACCTCAAGGAAATCTCCAAGTTCTAATGGGATATACCCATAATACCATTAAAAATCCACAAATATCTCCTATTCAACAATCACAAGGTGTTATGGATTTTGATATGAATATCAATTTGAGTGTAATGGGTAAAATAGGGGATAAATTTCAAAATACACTTCAATTCAACAATCAAGCCGGTTTTGGATTTGAAGGTCAACGTATCAAGCTTGGATACCGAGGCAAAGAAGATGAGATTGTAAGAAATTTAGAGGCTGGAGATGTTAGCTTTGATGTCCCAACTCAGCTCATAACTGGAAGCCAATCTTTATTTGGAATTAAATCTGAACTGCAATTTGGTAAGTTGAATCTTAAAACGGTTTTATCTCAACAAAGAGGAAATAAGCAATCCAAAATTGTTGAGAATGGTGCTGAAGTTCAGCGTTTTGAAATTACAGCCGATCAATATGATGTCAATAAACACTTTTTTTTAAGTCAGTTTTTTAGAGATAATTATGAAAAATCACTTAAAAACTTACCTATGAATGTCTCACAATTTCAAATATTAAATTGTGAGGTATGGATTACAAATAGAAGTACGGTTACACAGAGTATTCGTGATGCTGTAGCATTTCAAGATTTAGGAGAAGTAAAGCCTTATTCTCGAAATATTACTGGAAATCCTGTTAATTTTTTACCTTCCAATGAATCAAATGATTTGTATGGAAAAATTAAAAATGACCAAAATGTAAGAAATGTCAATACGGCTCTCAATACTCTTCAAACAAATTATAATTTGGCTTCTTTTCAAGATTTTGAAAAATCATTTATGCGTAAATTATCACCAAGTGAGTTTGTATTGAATCAGCAATTAGGATATATTTCATTGAACACAAATATACAAGCAAATGACGTATTAGCAGTTTCATTTCAATATTCTTATAATGGAAAGATATACCAAGTAGGTGATTTGTCTAGAGATATTACGCTTCCTGATACCAGTGTAAAAGATCCAGGAAGATTAGTATATTTGAAATTATTAAAAGGAACGAATGTCAATCCAACTTATCCTATCTGGGATTTGATGATGAAGAATATATATTCTTTGAATGCATATCAAGTTAGTCAAGAAAATTTTAGATTAGATGTCTATTACAATGATCCAGGAGGTGGTCTCAAACGATACTTGCCAAAAGGAAATCTACAAAACGAACCTATGATTCGTATTTTCAATTTAGATAGGCTCAATCAAAATAGCGAACCGTTTTTTGATGGAGTTTTTGATTATGTTCCCAATGTAACTATAATCCCTAATACAGGAAAAATTGTTTTTCCTGTATTGGAGCCATTTGGATCACATTTAAAACAGAAGTTAATAAATGCAGGTAATGCCAATTTAACAAGTACTTATGTATATCAACAGTTATATGATTCTACACAATTTGTAGCTCAGCAATTTCCCGAGTTTAATCGATTTGTGATAAAAGGTACCTATCAGTCTGCTTCCAATAAACGAATTCAATTAGGCGGCTTTGGTATTCCTGAAGGTTCGGTTACTGTTTCGCTCAATGGGCAGCGTTTGATAGCAGGACAAGATTATACTATAGAATATGGATTGGGATATGTAGAACTCCAAGATCATATTTTGAATTCAGGTGGAAAAATACAAATTGATTTTGAGAGTAACGCTATGTTTTCACTTCAGCAGAAAAATTTCATGGGATTGCGAGCTGAATTTAGAGAAAATGAAAATTTCAAAATAGGTGCTACCTATGAAAAATTATCGGAAAGACCCTTTAATAATAAAATACAATTTGGCGAAGATCCTATAAGCAATCAAATGATAGGAGCCGATTTAACATATAATTCCAAAGCCCCATTTATAACAAAATTATTGGATAAATTACCTTTTTATTCAACAAATGAGTCCAGCAATATCAATTTTTATGGTGAAGTAGCACATTTGATCCCGGGACATTACAGCAGTATCGGCGATGAAGGAACTATTTATATTGATGATTTTGAAGCAGCCAGTATTGGTTATAATTTTGGTTCGCCACCTTTGACATGGCGTTTAGCGAGCACGCCCAAAGGGGCAAAAGACGCCAGTGGAAAAAATTTGTTTTTAGAAGCCAACTTATTTAATGATTTAAAAACTGGGTATAATAGAGCAAAACTTGCTTGGTATACGATTGCTACAGGTTTTTATTTTCCTAATTCTAATTTTCCCGCTTTGTCCAATAAAGTAATTCATGATATATATCAGCGCCAATATAGAATCAAAGATATTTTTCCTCAACGAAGCAGAACACAGCCAAATGATTTGCAAACTACTATTGATCTAGCTTTCTTCCCAAAAGAAAAAGGACCCTATAATTATGAATTTTCAAAAAGTCCTACTCCTGGAGTTTCTCAAGGCGTAAATTCTGATAATACATTGAAAGCACCTGAAACTCGATGGGCAGGAATTCAAAAAGCAATAGATAATACTAATTTTGAAACTAATAACATTGAATATATCCAATTTTGGATGTTAGATCCATTTGCAAAAAATCCCAACAATAAGGGAGATTTGTATTTTAATCTTGGGTATATATCTGAAGATGTACTTAAAGATTCTAGAATGGCCTATGAACATGGTCTCTATGATAAAAATGGTACTAAACGAAACTTAATGGCACAGAGTAATTGGGCTACTGTACCCAATGTAACACCTACCATTAATGCTTTTGACAATGATCCCAATTTAAGACCATTGCAAGATTTGGGATATGACGGATATGATAATGCAGAAGAAAATGCTTTTTTTAGTAATTATTTGACTAATCTTAAGAATACGCTCAGTCCATCAGCATACGCAGAAGCCGCCAAAGATCCTTCAAATGACAATTTTGTATTTTATCTCAATTCGGATAAAATCAGTCAAGGAAATGATATAATTGGCTTGTATAAAAATTTTAATAATCCAGAAAATAATACACCTGTATCGAGTACTGCGGTGCCTCAAAGCAGCTATAACACTCCAGACAATGAAGACTTAAACAGAGATAACACTTTGAACGAAAATGAAGCCTATTTTCAGTATAGAGTAGGATTATTTCCTGGGATGAATGAAAAAAATCATCCTTTTATTATCTCCACGCAAGTTTCACAGCTATCTCCTCCCGATCCATCTGGGACCAAAGCTACTTGGTATCAATTTAGAATTCCTATAAAACAATATGATCATAAAGTTGGAGAGATTGGCGATTTTAGAAATATTCAATTTGTTCGAATGTTCTTAACTAATTTTTCGGATAGTGTTATTCTTCGTTTTACAGAAATGGATTTTATTCGAAATCAATGGCGAAAATATGAAGGATCAATTCAAGGACCTACGGATTACTTGCCTCAAGATAATAATGATAATGAATTCTTTAATATTGGAGGGGTAGGATTGGAAGAAAATGCATCCAAAGTACCCGTCAATTATTTGACACCACCTAATATATTGAGAGAAGTAGGTGTGAATTCAACCGCAAATCCCATTCAATTGAATGAACAAGCGCAACAAAAGACTTTTTGTAATTTAAAAGATGTTGATGCCAAAGCATGTTTTAAAAATCTTCAATTTGATTTTAGACAATTCAAAAAAATAAAAATGTTGTTCCATGCAGAGCAATCTACAGTTCCGAATGAGATTTTGGAGGATAATGAAATTTCGGCTTTTTTGAGATTGGGGTCTGATTTTAAAGAAAATTTTTATGAATATGAAATACCTTTAAAAATTACTCCGTCTAGAACATATAGTACAGGAGAAGCAAACCTCGTATGGCCCGATAGCAATCAAATGATTATTACTTTGGAGGATTTGGTCAATGCAAAATATAAGCGAAATGGACAGCGATATCCAGTAAATACCCCTTTTGTAGATCATCTGCCTACAAGAAATATTACGGTAGTAGGAAATCCCGATTTGGGGTCGGTAAAAGTAGCAATGATTGGAATCCGAAATAGAGCTATAAATGACCCAAAAAATTTTATATCAAATGATGATGGATTGCCAAAATGTGGTGAAGTATGGGCAAATGAATTGCGATTAGAAGGATTAAATGAAGAAGGTGGAACGGCGGCTTTAGCTAATATCACTTTAAAATTGGCAGATTTAGGAACTGCAAATGTAACTACGTCAATGCATACGGTAGGTTTTGGACAAATAAATCAAAGAGTAAATGAGCGTAAAAGAGATGATTATCTTCAATATAATTTTAACACACAATTACAATTAGGTAAATTTTTCCCTAAAAATTGGGGCGTTCAATTGCCGTTTTTTGCTCAATTTGGAAGAGAATCTTCTACTCCACAGTTTGATCCATTTTATTTGGATATAAAAACCAAAAATCAACGGGCAGCTATAGAATTGGCATATGGCTCCGATAGTGCCGATAGATATTATGAATCTATCTTGACTACTCAAACGAGTTCTGGATTCAATTTTTCCGGTGTAAGAATTTTACCTGAGAGCAAAAAACCTGTTTTACATCCATTCACTATTCGAAACTTTACAGCGTCATATGCGTTTACATCCAACAAAAAAACCAATCCATTTGTAGAACAAGATTGGGTAAGAACGTATTCTGGAGAATTACAGTATAATTTTGCAGCACAACCAAAATATATTGAACCCTTTAAAAAATTAATTAAAACTAAGAATAGGAGTCTTGATTTTATTAAAAACATTAACTTCAATTTGGTCCCATCCACAATTTCTGTGACCAATCAAATCAATAGGCAATTTGGCGTATTCCAGCAGCGAAGATTGCCCGATGAAATTCGTTCTATGGATCCTCAATATTTGAAGAATTTTACATGGAATAGAACTTATCGATTTAGTATCAATCCAATTCGTCCCATGTCTTTAGATTTTTCGGCTAGAAATATGGCCCGAATTGATGAGCCTCAAGGTGGGCTTAATAGACAAGAGGACGTAGATTCCATTTGGAAAAATATAAAGAGATTTGGAAGAAATACACAGTATAACCAAACATTGAGCGCCAATTATAACTTACCTATTGCCAAAATTCCTATGCTAGATTTTATAACGGCAAGTATCAATTATAATTCTGGATTTAATTGGAATACAGGACCTCAAATTATAGGTACGAACGGAGATTTTATTCAAAGTCCACAAGGAAATACAATTGATAATTCACAATCTATAGGTACAAAGGCTAATATTAAAATGAATCGTTTGTATCAAAAAATTGGGGCTTTGAAAAAATGGGATGTAGAGTCTCGAGATCCATTTGCTAATTTGAAAAAAGAGCAGATTACAGAACGTGTTGAACAGAATAAGACTCAAATTCAAACATTTGAAGAAAAAATTGAAAAAGCCTATGAATCATTAGATAAATTGAAACAAGAGAAAAAAGAATTGAAGAAAAATGATACAATAGAAAGAAAGTTGAAAAAACAACTTATTAAACAGAAAAAGGAAAGTATCAAAAAACAAAAATTGGCTATAAAAGAATTCAAAAAACAACGCGATGCCATTTATTTACCCCCGTCATTAATTATCAAAACTGTAGTTCAGCCATTGATGGCTGTGCGTGATATTGATTTGTCATATCAAATAGATAATAAAACAACTTTGCCAGGATTTAATCAAAAAACCAAGTATTTTGGGGTAGATTTTGATCAAGAAAATCATTTAGATCCAGGTTTTGCTTTTGGAATGCAGCCGGGTATTCCTCTTTTTGCGCCTCCAGATAAATTTGGTATGATGCGATGGCTTGAAAATGCAGGTAATAATGGATTGATTACAAAAGATACACTGTTTAATATGCCCATGATGCAGTCAAATGTGAAGGCATTTACGGGAAGATTAGTTTTAGAACCATTCAAATCTGTAAAAGTCAATCTTAATTGGAAATCTTCTTATACCCAAAATTATACTGAAATCTTTAAGTTTAATAATCAAACAAATACCTTTGAGCATCTAAACCCTATAGAATCAGGAAGTTATACATATTCGGACATTAATCTACTAACTTCATTTAATAAATTGAGAAATAGTGCAGGCAATAATAATCTAGAATTATTTAATAAAAATAGACAAACCTACGCTGCTATATTCTATGAAGGAAATCTAAATAGAATTAATTCACCATATTTTGATCCTATTGATAGCGTAACACTAAATAGATATTACATGGGGTATGGTCCATTACAGCAGGATGTTTTAATCAACTCTTTTTTGACTACATATAGAGGACAAGAAGCTACTAGAGGGTCCGATGTGAGTCCTTTTTCACGAGTTCCATTGCCCAATTGGGATTTGACCTATACAGGTATAAAAGATATCCCAGCTTTTAAAGATGTATTCACCAATTTTACGGTAAAACATGGATACAATTCGGAAACTTCTATTGGTAATTTTACGTCTGAATTGCGTTATTTTGGCGATGGTAGTATCAAAAACCCAGTTCGAATTGATAGTTTAAATAATAATTTTATTCCATTGTATTATATTCCTTCAATTTCAATGACAGAATCATACAATCCCTTATTAGGGATTGACTTTAGGCTTAAAAATTCCTTAAAGTTTGGATTGCAAATTAGAAGTAGACGACAGGTAATGATGAGTTTGATAGATTATCAGATTACTGAAAATGAAAGTAATGATTTGACAATGAGTTGTGGTTTTTCTATAAAAAATCTAGTCTTGCCTATAAATAGAAATGGAAAGAAAATCAAATTGGAAAATGATGTCAATGTTGATATTCAGTTTACTATGGGCGATAATGATATCATTAATTATAAAATGGGACAGAATATAGAAACAGTTGTAGGAGGCCAGTTCCGCTGGACATTATCTCCAAAAATTGATTATAAGGTAAATGATAAATTCAATGTATCTATATTTTATAATCACACGTACACACAACCTAAATTGAGTAATGCCTTCCCTCAAACCAATATTGCGGGTGGTGTTAGAATGAATTTTTCGTTAGCACCTTAATTCATGATACTAATTTTTCATTTCTTTCTTAGATATTTTGTGGGCAAAAATGTTCGAGCAATGGCAATTTTTCCATTTATTATTGTGAAAGATAAAGAAGTGAAACAAAATGTATCTGTAATCAATCATGAAAAAATACATTGGAAACAGCAAATCGAGTTATTACTGCTATTTTTTTACATTATGTATTTTTGCTTTTATATTTATTATCGTTTCAAAGGCATGAATCATTTCAATGCCTATATGGCTATACCTTTTGAGAAAGAGGCATATAAAAATCAATATAATATATCTTATAGAAAAAATAGACCATTATTTGCTTGGCTAAAATTTCTATAACCCCAATTATCGAATAGAACGCAGTTTGCTCAAAAATTCGGGTGTAACCCCAATATAGGATGCAATATGTTTTAAAGGCACATCATTTAAAATTGATGGATACATGTTGCAAAATTTTTCATACCGTTCTTTGGCGGGTGTCTGCATCAAATCCACGATTCGTTTTCTTGAATGTACAATATTGTATTCACAAATTATCCTAAAGAAACGTTCCATCTTTGGATGTTCTTCTAGCATTTTTTCTCTATTTTCTTTTGTTAGTTTTAGGAAAGTAGTATCTTTGATGCTTTCAATATAATACTCAGAAGGATTTCCTGTAAGGAAGCTATACAAGTCTGATATCCACCAATCTTCAGATGCAAACTGAATGATATGTTCTACACTATTTTCATCAAGGCTATACATTTTCAAGCAGCCGGAGCTTACAAAAAGTGTAAAATTAGAAACGTCACCTTTTTCCAATAAGGTAACTTTTTTTGAAATCTTATTTTTTTCAAAATAAGTTGAAATTTCATTAGCCTCGTCATCTGATAGCGTAATATATTTTCGAATGTTTTTGATTAATAGTTCCATAATTTTAAATTTTACATGCCTTCTAATTGATTTTCTTTAGGTTCGGGTTTTTCTAGTTTTGGATTTTTCTTTGAATTACTTGGGTCTTTCCCAAAATTATATCTAAATCCTAATGTAATCACTCGGGTTTCTCTTTTTCTTAAAAAATTACTTGTGAAATCCGAATCAACTACATCTATCATAAATTTGGTATCGTCCAATAAATCTGTAATGCCGAATGTCAAAAGCCCTCTTTGATTAAATACTTTTTTTCGAAGTGTTAAATCAATATTACTTACAAATTGTATTTCTCCTTGTGGAGTATTCATGGGTGATTTGTAAAAACCAATAGCTTGAAAATCTATATCCCATGGCAATTTTACATTCATAACCCCACGTGTTTGAAGATTCCAGTAGCTATTCTCATAGATTTTTTCATTGTTTTGGTAGCGTAGAATATTGTATGACAAATTACTATTAAATGAAAAATTTACAATTTTATTGGGTTTGTAATTCAATATAAACTCCCAGCCATTGTAGTAAATATTTCCAATATTATCGATATAAACTCTCGTAACGCCCGTGCTATCTGCTGTCAAAAATCGTGTAATGGCATTTTCCGAACGTTTGTGATATATACTCGAATTAAAACTTAATTTTTTGCTCAGCTCACTTCCCATTGCTAATTCAAATGAATGAACCAATTCGGGTTTTAGTTTAGGATTTCCAAATCGTTGGCTTTGTGGGTCGCCCACGTCCTGAAGCGGATTCAGCATACCAGGCCCTGGTCTATTGATTCTCAAAGCATACGAAGCGCTAATATTGCTTTTTTCATTCAATTTATAGTTGAAAATAGCGGAAGGAAACGCATTAAAATAATTGTAATTATACAACGATACAGAATCAAAATTGGTGCTTTTTGTATTGGTTTGTTCCATTCGAAGGCCCATTTTACTGCTCAGGCAATTGCTCCATTGGCTGGAAACTACACCGTAGAGGCTAAATACGTTTTCGGAAAATCTAAAATCATTTGTCAATGAATTTGTTGTAATCCATTCGTTATTTTCCAAGGTTTTGTATAAATTTGTAAAACGAAATGTTCTATTAGAACCTCTCAATCCTGTTTCCAAATCCAACAATTTTGAATAAGGCATACGAAAATCGGCTTGCACAATATTGGTAATTCGCGTTTGTAAGTTTTCTATGGTATTCCTATCCAAAGTTGTATTTGGTATAAAGTTTTGAGTTGTAAAATTATTAGAAAAATCCGCAAATTTATCATTGTTATTGCCATTGATACTGTACTCAATCGAAAGCGTATTTCCCGAAGTTGGATTTTTCAAATTATAGGAAAGTGTAGCATCAAAAACCAAGTTTTCATCATTTTCCCAAGCTTTTCTATCCCAAACATCATTTTTTTGTTTCAATTCATTTAAGATTTCATTGTATTTAGTTTCATATCTATTCTCCCAAGATTTGGCAATACTACCCGTAAAAGTAAGCGATTGATTTGCGTTGATTTGATATTCCGCTCCTAGTCTAAAAAAATGATTGGGCCTGAACGTCATACCATCTGTAGATTGATTGAAATAATTTTTTAAGCCATTATTATCATAGCTTCTAATGGCAAAACCATCTACATAGCGCTCTTCGTATCGATAATTATATGCCGTGCTAAACGAAAATTTATTCATTTGAAAATTGTATCCTAGCTGTGCATTGTACTTTTCTCTGGACCCTGCACTCACCGCTACAAAACCACTATTGAGCTGCGAATAGGCTTTTTTCAATACAATATTCACCACACCAGCCGAGCCTTCCGAATTGGTTTTGGCGGTTGGATTAGAAATTACTTCTATTTTTTCGATAGCCGAAGCGGGAATTTGGCTCAAATTCTCTCCAGTCATCGACGAAATTTTACCATTGATAAGTACTGTAATATTATCATCGCCCCTAAAGCTCAACGAATTTCCCTCTCCCCCCAAGTTCAAGGAAGGAATATTGCCTATCACCTCTGCGGCAGACGCATTTTGCGAATTCAAAAGCTGTGTAGGACTGTATTCTTTTTTCTCAATATTTGACGCTTTGGTAGATTTATTGGCCGAAATAATGACATCGCTCACTACCTGCTTATTTTCCGAAATTAAAATCGTTTTCAAATTCACGGTATTGTCTTTTACCTCCACGCCCTTTATTTCTTTGGATTGGAAGCCAATACTATTGATTTTGAGTGTATAGATTCCCTGTGCTACATTTGCCAACGAAAATTTTCCGCCATTTTGTGTTTTGGTCATATTGATAGGCTTACCCGCGCTATTGAGTAGCGTTACCGAAACAAAATCCACTCCTTTTTTAGTTTCAGCGTGCTTTACTTCGCCCAAAATTTGAATGTTTTGAGCCAAAATACTTGAAAATGAACTTAATAAAACTAGAATGAGCGAAAAAAATCTTAAATACATCAGTGTTTCTTATTTGGATTGTCTAAAAATAAATAAACAATAAAAAACACATTTAAGTTTTAAGAAAGCAGTGTTTTTTTTATAAATGAGTACGATTTCAGTTTTAATTGTTCTAATTTATCAATTCTAAGTAATTGAAGAAGCCAATACGAAGTATGATGATTTACATCAAAAATTAAAAATAAAGAAAATTACAATTAGTTAATATCGTTTAATCGAGAATACTATATCCCCTGCAAGAAACTGCTTACTTTATCTAATATCTCGGCTACTTTAGCTTTGGTTTCGGCTTGGCAGTATACACGAAGCACAGGCTCGGTACCACTGGCGCGAATCATGAGCACACGTTCGCCCTCTAGATGATATTTGAAGCCGTCTATAGTCTCTAATTTTTCTACTGCAATTTCGGCTAACGTATCAATTTTTTGTGTTTTGCAATATTCAAGAATGGCTTGTTTTTTGGTTTCCGTTAGTTTGAGGTCGTTTCTACCATAAGCAAAAGCCCCTACCACTTCGTTTACTTCATCAATTAAGTCTTGAAGCGATTTGCCCGTTTTAGCCAAATATTCAAGTATAATTAATGCATCCCAAATACCATCTCGCTCAGGAATATGCCCTGCTACGGATATACCTCCGCTTTCTTCGCCTCCTACAAGTACATTGCCTTCTTGGATTTTTTCGGCTATATATTTGAATCCTATCTGAGTAACTTCTATAGGTAGCCCAAAGATTTGACACATTTTTTCTACTTTTGGAGAAACCGAAAATGCCACTACTACGCGTCCCGTCATACCATTCACTTTATGGAGAATGTAGATAAGCATTAAGATGATTTGGTGCGCATCGATATAATTGCCATCTTTGTCCATAAGGGCTATACGGTCTGCGTCGCCGTCGTTGGCAAATGCAAAATCGATATTGCCTTCTTTTTGGATTACCGAAGCAAAATGTTTGAGATTGGCAGGAATAGGTTCTGGAGCCAAGTTATTGAAGCGAGGATTCCACTCACAATTGACCAAAACAGCTTCGGGGAACAACATTGGAAAAATCCCTTGTCCACCACCAAACATAGCGTCGTAAGCTACTTTGATACCAGAGTTTCGCATTGCTGCGATATCAAATCGTTTGTTGATAGCATCTACATACAGCGTAGAAAAATCCACATATTCCAGCATGCCTTGAGCCGCAATTGATTCAAGCGATTCGTTTGACAGGGTATACGTATCGGGAATCATATCTTCTATTTCCTGAACTTCGGCAGGTGAAGAAGGGCCTCCAAATGTTGATTTCAGTTTGTATCCGTTGTATGATGGAGGATTGTGACTAGCTGTAATCATTACGCCAATATTGGCTTGAAAATGATTGGTAGCAAAGGATAGGATAGGGGTGGTACAAAAATGTTGATTGTACAATACTTTAACACCTTTTGAAAACATGACATTGATAACCGTTTCTGCAAAAAGTTGACCACCAAATCTACAGTCATACCCCAATGTAATGGTAGGTTTATCGAATTTATTCAATACCCAATCTGCGGAAGCAGCAGCTACACGCGCCACATTTTCGGTAGTATAATCTTGAGCAATGATAGCTCTCCATCCGTCGGTTCCAAACTTTATTTTGTACATGATTTTTTTTAATTTATGTGTAAAAATAGGGCGCAAATATACATATAAATTGTACAAACGTATGTTTGAAGTTCTTAATATCGGTTAAAAAAGTCTTCCACTCAATTCCATCTTCTTTTGGGAGTAATTTAAGTCTATATTTTTGCTAAAATCTTGGATGCTTTTTTTACCTTTCAATACATCGGAAAGCATATCATCAAAACTATTTTTAATAATTTTTTTTAATTCTACTTGCATACGTAAATTATTCTCTTGTGTCATATTCTTAATTTTTATGAAACAAAAGTATATAAGGTGTATGTCTTAAAATGACGCTTAAGTGTATATATTTAAAAAATTGAAAATCAATATTATATTATTAAAAAATCAATTTTTTAATAATATAACGACAAAAAATGTCATCTATTTCTTGTTTTTAAGAGCTGCTTCAATTAATCCTTTGAAAAGAGGGTGTGGATTTTCGGGAGTACTTTTTAGTTCAGGATGGAATTGAACACCAATAAAGAAAGGATGATTTATTAATTCTATAATCTCTACTAAGTTTGATTCAGGATTTTTTCCACTAGTGCGCATACCTTTTTTATTGATTTCTTCAATAAATTTATTATTGAATTCGTATCTATGGCGATGTCTTTCACTAATTTGAGTGTTTTTGTATAGTTTATAAGCCAAAGTATCTTTTTCAATTATACATGGATAAGCGCCAAGACGCATAGTTCCACCATATTTAGTTACACTTTTTTGTGATTGCATCAAATCAATAACAGGAAATTTTGTTTTCTTATTCATTTCCACCGAATGTGCTTCTGAGTATCCCAATACATTTCTAGAAAATTCAATTACAGCCATTTGCATGCCTAGGCAAATTCCTAAAAATGGTACATTGTTTTCTCTAGCGTACTTTATGGTTTCTATTTTTCCTTGAATGGCTCGCTCTCCAAAACCAGGAGCAACAAGAATCCCATCAAATTTCCCTAAAATAGTTACAACATTATCTGCATTAATGGACTTAGAGTGAATAGATTCTATTTTTACTTTGATACTTTTAGCTGCCCCTGCGTGTATGAAAGATTCATAAATGCTTTTATAAGCGTCTTGCAATTCTACATATTTCCCAACAACAGCTATTTTAATTTCATTTTTTGGATTTTTGAGATTGGAAAGAAATTTTTTCCATTTATCTAATTTGGGCTCTTGTTTTGATTTTATTTTTAACTTTTCTAAAACTACTAGGTCTATTTTTTCTTTTTGCATTTCGAGTGGTACATCGTAAATACTCTCTTTATCGATTGCTTGAATTACCGCATTTTCGGATACATTACAGAAAAGTGCAATTTTTTGTTTCAATTCTCTTCCTATTTCTTTTTCGGTTCGGCATATAAGCACATCAGGTTGTATACCATTTTCCAATAGTAATTTTACAGAATGTTGTGTAGGTTTAGTTTTGAGTTCTTTTGCTGCATTCAAATAGGGTAGAAGTGTTAGGTGGCAAACAATGGCATTGTCTTTGCCCATATCCCAGATAAATTGTCTAACGGCTTCTATATAAGGAAGCGATTCAATATCACCTACAGTACCTCCTAGTTCTGTGATTATAAAATCAAATTGATTATTATCATTGATGAGCGTAAATCGTCTTTTTATTTCATCGGTAATGTGTGGAATTACTTGTACCGTTTTTCCAAGAAATTCTCCTTTGCGCTCACGATCCAATACTGTCTGATAAATACGTCCAGTAGTGACATTGTTTGCCTGTGTAGTAGGCGCATTTAGAAAACGTTCGTAGTGTCCCAAGTCTAAATCGGTTTCGGCGCCATCTTCTGTGACATAGCATTCGCCATGTTCATACGGATTGAGTGTTCCGGGGTCTATATTTAAGTAAGGGTCAAATTTTTGGATAGTTACTACAAAGCCTCTCTCTTGAAGAAGTTTGGCTAGCGATGCGGCAAAAATTCCTTTTCCTAATGAAGACGAAACGCCTCCTGTAACAAATATATATTTGGTCATTGCGAAAGATAATTACGCATGCAAAAGTAGCTAATTAATATTAAAAAAAATCATATATTTTTGAACGTATATTCAATAATAAACATATAAAAACATTTATTCAATAAACTAAGGCATAAAAATTTCAAAAATATTGAAAAAAAACTTTTGAAATAAAAAAAAAGTATTACTTTTGCACACTCAATTTTTAAATGATAGGATATGTACGCAATAGTAGAAATAGCAGGAAAGCAGTATAAAGCTGAAACTGGAAAGAAAATATATGTGGATAAATTAGAAGGAAATGAAGGCGATAAAGTTTCTTTTGACAATGTATTGATGGTAGAAAAAAATGGTTCTATTCAAGTAGGTGCTCCTACAACAGGTACAAGTGTAGAAGCTACGATTGAAAAACAAGTAAGAGCTGACAAGTAATTGTTTTCAAAAAGAAAAGAAGAAAAGGATATAGAGTAAAAAATGGTCATAGACAACATTATACTCAAATTTCAATTACAAGTATATAATTTTATAATTTATAAAAAGATAAAGAAATGGCACACAAGAAAGGCGTCGGTAGTTCGAAAAACGGAAGAGAATCACATAGTAAGAGACTAGGAGTTAAATTATTTGGAGGGCAAGCGGCTATTCCAGGTAATATCATCGTAAGACAAAGAGGTACTCAATTTCATCCAGGCTTAGGAGTAGGAATTGGGAAAGATCACACTATTTTTGCTATGGTAGAAGGTGTAGTTGAGTTCAAACGCAAAAAAAATGATAGAACATTTATTAGTGTTCTTCCAAAAGCGTAAGAAATAAATTTTATTTAATTGTATAAACACTCTGTAATTGTAAAACTATTGCAGAGTTTTTTTTGTTTATAATGGTAAAAACAAGAAAAAGTGAATACTTCTACATATACATATAAAGATATTTTTAAGGAACAAGAAAAGAATTTGAATCAATTACAGCATACATTCATTCATGCTGCTAAGTTAGATGCTTTTGATGATTTTGAAAAATTAGGATTTCCTACACGCAGGCATGAAGCATGGAAGTATACTAATGTCTCGGCATTTACTCGTGCGTCGTTAAATCCTTTATTTTTCCCACAACGTCATTTGAATATTAAAAAAAGTGATTTTAGATACTATGATCATATCAAAGCGCATAAGCTTGTAGTAGTTAATGGTAGTTTTCAACCACATTTAAGTGAAATTATTCCTGATGAAAATGAAGGCATTACTATTATGTCTGTAAGTGAAGCGATTCAACATCGAAATCCTATATTTGAAAAGCACTTTAATACTTTGGCGAATAATAGTTCTGAAGTATTTGCTTCCTTGAATACTGCTATGTTTGGCGATGGTATTTTTATTCATTTAAAAGAGAATACCCAGGCAAAATATCCAATTTTATGGTTTTTTATTTCACAAGAGAATTCAAACTGTATTATCAATCCAAGAAATTTAATTGTTTTGGAACCCAATTCTAAGGCTGAAATTATTAAAGATCATCAAGGAATAGCAGAATCGGAGTATTTTATCAACGCTATGACGGAAATTATATTGAATGAGGGATCACACTTGGATTTGTGTATGATTGAAAATGAGACCTCACAAGGTTTACATTATATAGGAACAAAGGAAATACTTCAAAAGAAAGATTCTTTTTTGAATTATACAAATATATCCTTGTCGGGAAAAATTATTAGAAATAATATTCGAACTGTTTTGAGCGAACCTAATGCAAATTGTAATATTAAAGGTATTTATTATGGAAAAGAAGGGGATCTTATCGATAACAATATTTGTGTAGAGCATTTATCGGAAGGTTGTGAGAGCAATCAGCTTTTTAAAGGGATATTAAAAGACGAATCCAACGGTATTTTTACTGGTAAAATCTATGTACATCCTAATGCCAATAAAACCAATGCTTATCAAAAAAATAATAATTTGCTTTTGAGTGAAGATGCTACCGTAAATACACGTCCACAGCTTGAAATTTTTGCAGATGATGTAAAATGTAGTCACGGTGCCACCAATGGTCAAATTGATTTACAAGCTTTATATTATTTACAATCAAGGGGGCTAACAAAAGAGGTTGCAAACTCATTTATTCAATATGCTTTTCTTGCGGAAGTTTTTGAAAATATCCAAAATGAGGGTATGCGTCAGTATTTAGATGAGGTATTTCGTTTCAAATTGGGGTTAATGCACATATAATACAGTATAAAATATGCTGTATTTCCATTGTTTACATACTTTTTTGATCAATACTTCGTTTGTAAACCAATGATTTTATTTCAAAAATATTGTTTTAGATTTTTATTGTTATTCTTTTTAATAAAAAGTATAGACGCTATTAGTCAAAATAATATTGTGACTGAGGAGGTTGGGCTTTCATTGGGTGCTGCAAATTATTATGGCGATTTGAATGATCATTTTGGGTATAAAGGGATGGGAGCTTCAGCTGGTTTCTTTGTTAGACAGAATATTGGAACTCGATTTGCGTTTAAGACTTCCTTCAATTATATGAAAGTGGGGTATAATGATGCTTATTCATCTAGACCTTTTAATAGAAATAGAAATTTAACATTTGAATCCAATATCCTTGATATTACAGGACAATTTGAATTTAATTTCCTTAATTATATAAAGAATATCTACTATCCTGATGAGGGAAGCCCATTTACACCATATTTGAGTATGGGGATAGGCGTTTTTTTCTTTAATCCACAAGCTGAATATAAAGGGAAAATATATGATTTACAAGCACTAGGTACCGAAGGCCAATTAGATGCAGAATATACTGGAAATAACCGTTATAAACTCTATAATTTAGCACTTGTGTATGGAGGAGGTTTAAAATATCAAGCTACAAAAAATCTAGTGTTAGGGATTGATTTTTCTATACGACGAACATTTACAGATTATTTAGATGATGTAAGTGGTTATTATGTTCCTGAAATTTCGCTTCCCGAAGCAGATAAAGGTATAGTATATCAGCTTTACAATCGAAGTAAAGAATTGGGAGATTTCTCAAATAAAACTGGCAAACAACGTGGCTCTTTGGATGGAAATGATGATTATGTTACATTTCAATTTCAGATATCATGGCTATTTTTAAGATCAATTTGCAAGAATTAAATGATTTATCTTATAATACCATAAATCATTTTAAATTTCAGGTCTATGATAATTCAAGTTTTTCAAGGAGTTTGATTTTTTCCTTTTGCAAGTCTATAATATAGTCTTTTAACTTACACGATTCTCCACAGCTTTGTTGAGAAGAAATATCTAGATCCTGATTTTTTATGAACATATTTTCTTCCCCAAAAAGCAACCAGTTAATATTGATATCTGAATATTTTATAAGAATAGTTGCTAATATATCAGAGTTTATTGAACCTTCTTTATCCAAATAACCATTTGCTACATTGATATTGTTGTAGAATTCAAGTTTAGTTATTTTTTTTACACTTAAATATTCTTTTAATTTTTCTTTAATTTTTATCATTGCTTAAATATTTGATTCTAAACAAATATTGCAAATATAGTCTAAAAATATAACACGATGGCATATTTTTAGATATTGTCGTTTTATAAATAGATTAGAATCGAATGATTTTTATTTAGAATTTTAAATTAACATAGATTCTAATTCATTTTTTTTCTTTTTTATGTTTTTTAGTAATCATTAGTGCATCTATTCTGCTTTTTTTTCTAATAAAATGTATCATTTTAGTTAATAATTCTTAAATATTGAAAAATATCTATGTTACTTTTGATTAGCTAGAAAATAATCTATATTTTTGTTCCTTTGATTATTTGTATTTTTTTTAACTAAAGATTATAAAATAAAATCATAACTAAATCTGATAAAGTCAAATAATTAAAAAAGACGGAAAATAGACTAAAATGTGATATAATATTAGCATAATTAGGCTGTAAGTCGTTTGGGTAAGATATAAAAAAACCTATGAAAAATTATAAATTTATATAAAACAATAAATTGAGAGCTTATATAAGATATTTTCTATTTTTAATATGTACCATACTGCTTGGGTCTCAGGGAAGAGCATCTTCTTCAGAAGGAGTTTATATAGCGGAAAAAGAAACTGTGTTTTTTTTCTCAGATGCTTTTCAAATAATTAATCTTGTCAGCGATTATAAAATAAGTACCCCTATAAAAAAGAGTATAAACAAAGAATTAAAATCAGTAGAGAAATCTTATGCC
>JBEIDU010000027.1:0-23461 GCA_040383345.1 Chitinophagales bacterium
GGGGTCACTGGTTCGAATCCAGTATCGCCCACAAAAAAGGTTTCTATTCAAAAATAGAAACCTTTTTTTATTTATATTTGTCCCATGAAAATTTCAAAATCCATAATTCTATTTGTCTTTATATTTTTATGTTTATTACAGATATTATATGGCTATGTATATTCCGATGATTTATATTTTTTTCATAATAAAGAGCTTTTGAACCATCCATACAAATTCTTTATTTCTCTCATTAAAACGTGGGGTGCTCAAGGAAGAATTACGCCTTTGATGTTTGGTATTATCATTATAACCACAAAATTTCTAAGTGTATTTCAGTATAAAATATACCTTTTTTTGTTAAATGCAATTGCCTTATGGAGCTTCAAATCTTTTGTAGAAAAACTAGTTCCGAAATTTGACTTTTTGCTTTGGTGTATCTTTTTCTTTTCATTATTTCAATTTCATGTAGGATATCATTGTGCTTTCAATTCCTTCAATGGAATGTATCCCTTATTGGTTATATTTATTTCTTTTAGTGCCATGAATAGTATTGATTATTTAGAAACTAATTTCCTTAGATACAAAGTATACTCTGTTTTATTCTATTTATTGGCTTTGATGATTATTGAAATATCTTATATAACGCCATTCATTCTACTATCAATTATTTATTTCAAAACAAAAAGCATCAAAAGAACATTACTTTTGAATAAAGAAATTATTTTACTCACAATGCTATTCATCTCTACATCAATATTTCTAAAATATCAAATGCATTTCCAAATGAATTATATTGGTTTACAGACAAATTTAGCGATAAAACCAATTATTAAAACGTATGTAATTCAAGCGATCTCTTCGCTTCCTTTAATCTATTTATTTAAACAAAAATATATTTTATTAAATCTCTTTCAAGAAGTCAAATCACATTGGATTTATCTATTGATGATAGTTTCCGCAAGTCTTCTAATCTTAAATAAAATTTATAGAACATTTGAAGTTAATCAAAAAAAACTATCTATTTTATTACTTATAATTGGATTAATCCTATGGCTTTCGCCTCCGCTACTGATATCAATTTCGGCCAAATATCAAAATGAACTGTATTTTGGAAGAGGTTATATTCCTCTTTATATCCAAAATTTTGGATTGGCTACTATTTTATATTATTTTTTCAATCATATTAAAAATATATTGGCTAAAAGAATCATTATAATTTGTTCCTTTTTAATTATTTTTATAACAATATGTTACAATTTTTATTTTATAGAACAAGCTACCGAAAAAAGTTATCAGTTACAAAAAGAACTTAATCCATAATTTCAATTGATAAACATATAAGATTCTTTCTGATTTCGCAATATAATTAAATTACTACATTTGCCTATTGATTTAAATTAAAATCGTTATGAGAATTGCTTTTTTTGGGACACCTGATTTTGCTTCTGAGAGCTTAAAACGCTTGGTTGAGAAACATAAGAATGTTGTAGCGGTGATTACCGCGCCTGATAAGCCATCGGGAAGAGGCTTACAAATGAATGAATCCGATGTAAAAAAATATGCGCTGAGTCAGAATTTGACTATTCTTCAGCCCGAAAAAATGAAATCGCCAGAATTTGTGGAACAATACCGCAGTTTACAAATAGATGTAGCAGTGGTGGTGGCTTTTCGGATGATGCCCGAAATCATATGGAGTATGCCTTCACACGGTACATTTAATCTGCATGGCTCTCTCCTACCCAATTATCGTGGCGCTGCACCTATCAATTGGGCATTGATACATGGCGAAAAAGAAACGGGAGTTACCACTTTTTTTATCAATTCCGAAATTGATAAAGGCGATTTGATATATCAATCCAAAATTGACATTCAAAAAGAAGATAATTTTGGGACATTGTATTCAAAACTGAAAGTTATAGGAGCCGATTTGGTGCTTAAAACGATTGAAGATTTGGAAAAAGGAATCGTAAATACCTTCCCGCAGCAATTTTCATCAAACGACAAACCAGCACCAA
Source organism: Chitinophagales bacterium (assembly GCA_040383345.1). Lineage (GTDB taxonomy): Bacteria > Bacteroidota > Bacteroidia > Chitinophagales > JADJOU01 > CHPMRC01. The sequence goes on from JBEIDU010000027.1 coordinate 1,998, forward strand.
AGATAGATAAAGAACTACTTCACATACATAATTTTGAATCTTGTACAAATATTGAAAATTTAGTACGAGGATTAATTCCTGTCTACAAACCTTTTTTTACCTATAAAGATAAAAAGTATATCATCAAAAATGGCTTTGCGGAAAAATCATCCATTGCAAACAGTTCTGATTTAATAACCACTGATGAAAAAACATTTTTAAAGCTAAATTGCAATGATGGATTTTTTCATATAACGGCTATCCAACCTGATGGAAAAAAAGAAATGGATATCGTTAGTTTTTTTAATGGAAATAAAATCTAACCTTTTATTTGATTGATATCTATTTGGATTTGGGCTTTTAGGGCCTCTAACGATTCAAATTTTTGTTCGGGTCTAATAAAATTTTGAAACTTTAATACCACTTTTTCACCATATATCGATTCATTATAATCCAGAATATGAGTCTCCACCGTTAGTCCCTGTCCCGAAATGGTAGGACGATTTCCGATATTGGTAATTGAACGATGCCATATTCCTTTTACAAATATTGAGGTTTGGTACACGCCATACATTGGGATGAGCTTCATAGTTTCATACACCTCCAAATTTGCCGTAGGAAATTGGATAGTTCGCCCCAATTTTTTACCTGCTACAACTTCGCCTATTAACTGATATTCATAACCTAACAATTGATTTGCGCTGGCTATTTCACCTTTTTTAATGCAATTTCGTATGGTAGTAGAATCTATCTTGTCAAAACTAAATTTTTGCTCTTCAAAATTAAAAATTTCAAAATTATTATACACTTTGTGCATAGCTTCAAACGTTTCTTTTGAGCCGGTTCTATTTTTCCCAAACTTATGATCATATCCCAAAATCACCGCTTTCGGCTTTAATATTTCTATTATTTTTTTTACAAATTCTTCAGCACTTTGACTCGCAAACTCCTTATCAAAGGGTAATTGCATCAAATAATCAATTCCTAATGAAGCAATAAGTTCTTTTTTTTCTGAAGCATCATTTAGTAGAAAAAAATCTTTTTGACTATTGAAAAAAATACGTGGATGTGGCAAAAATGAAATAACCAAACTTTTGGCATTTAATTCTTTCGATTTTTGATGTAAAAATGCTAATAATTGTCTGTGACCTATGTGTAACCCATCAAAAGAACCAATCGAAATTACAACGGATTCGTCCAATGTCATCAAGCTCTTTAATTCCACCATAATTATGCCAGCCTATTGATTTGTTTCATTTTGTTCGGCTCTTATCTGAGCAATTAAATCATCCATTTTATATGCATTGGCTAGATCATAATCTCCAATTTTTATTCGAGTCAATGCATGAAGATAGGCACCCGAGTTAAGCTTTTTGCCTATATCATTTGCAAGGGAACGAATATAAGTACCTTTGCTACACGATACTTCTATTGTCAATATTTGATTTTCATATCCTTGAAAATCAATACTATAAATCTGTATTTCTTTAGATTTCACCTCTACTTCTATGCCTTTTCTGGCTTTGAGATAAATGGGTTTTCCTCCTTGTTTAATAGCAGAATACACAGGCGGAAATTGTTGTTGAACACCTATAAAACTATCCAAAGTTTTTTTAATTTCATCCTGAGCAATATGATCAATTGGAAAGGTTGCATCAATTTCTGTTTCTCTGTCAAAAGAAGGTCGAGTGGCTCCTATAAAAATTTGTGCTACATACGTTTTTTTCTGAATTTGTATGGATTCAATCGTTTTAGTAAATTTTTGGGTACAAATTATCAAAAGTCCATCTGCCAAGGGATCCAACGTACCTGCATGACCTATTTTCAACTTAGGTTGCATTTTCCTAAAGTGTGATTTAATTTTATTCACCGCATCAAATGAAGTCCAAGTCAATGGCTTATCTACCAATAAAACACAACCCAAAGCGATTTGCTCTTTTATATTCAACATCAATATTATTTAAAAAACGTGTAGCTTATCAATAAGCAAATTCCCAATACAATTCGATAATAACCCCATATTTTGAAGCCATATTTTTTTATCATTTCTATAAAAAATTTAATAGCAAACACCGCCACAAAAAAAGCAATTACATTGCCAAGTACAAACATAATTGTATGCTGCGAATTAGATAATATCATTTCGTATCCTTTCATTTCTATACCACTTACATCCCACTTTTTCAACAAAACTGAATACGTCGTAACCGCCAACATGGTGGGTACTGCTAAAAAAAACGAAAACTCAGCAGCCGTCTCTCGATTCAATTTTTGTTGCATGCCACCAACAATAGAAGCGGCGGCTCTACTGGTTCCTGGCATCATAGCTAAACATTGCCAAAATCCAATGGTTATAGCCTTCTTGATACTAATCTGTGACTCTTCAGTTATAGTTGGATTCTTGAAATAATTATCAATAAATAATAATATAACGCCTCCCAAAACTAATACGATTGCTATTGGAATAGGTTTTTCCAAGACAGCCTCTATAGCATCGTCAAATAAATATCCTAAAACCAACGCTGGTAAAACAGCAAAAGCTAATTTGATATAAAAATCAAGTTTTGAGAAATCAAAGAATTTCTTCCAATACACAAACACTACGGCAAGTATAGCTCCAAACTGAATGGACACCTGGTACATCTTCACAAAACTATCTTCTTGAATACCAAAATAAGTACTGGTAAATATCATGTGCGCCGTTGAGGATATAGGAAGATATTCTGTCAATCCTTCAATGATTGCAATGATTATTGCCTGAAAAAGACTCATAAAAAGATTATTTTTTTATCTTCAAAATTGCAAAAACTTCTACCACAAAGCCTGCAATTATAACGATAGGTGCCAAAATAATACGTCTAAATGAATAGATTTCTTCGGTAGGAAACGCTGCTTTGGGATCTGCATTATTGCCTCCCATCATAAGTCCATATCCAATTAAAATCAAAAATAATCCAGCCAGCATCATTTTATAGTTAATCTCGCCAAATAATAATGGCATACGATTTGTATGTGCTGAAGTGGTTACTTTTTCTTCTGACTTTGTAGTCATTACGGTTGGTTTTGGTTTTTCCTTTGCCATATTTTTATATTTTACTTTTTTTTAATATAATGAATCTAATTTGGTTCGCAAATACTTGTGTACCGCAAATACAGTACTTATAGATGAAATAATAATTCCTAAAAAAATTAATCCAAAAAATACAATTACCAAATATTTAATTTCGTGCATAATGTCTATCAATTCGGAATATTTGCTTATCAAATATAATACTAATACCAAAACGATAAAAGACATAATGGCACTTACAATTCCATTGAGTATAGAACGCCAAATATAAGGTTTTATGATAAACCATCTTGTAGCGCCTACCAATTGCATACTTTTAATCAAAAATCTATCGGAGAACATCGCCAAACGAATGGTACTATCGATCAATACTACGGCTATCAATAATAAAAAAATAGTCAAGGCACCAATAAAAAATGAAATTTTTCTTAGATTTTTGTCAAGTGATTGTGAAATTACTTTTGGGTAAGAAACATCTCTTACAAGCGATTCCATCAATAGATTTTTCTTAATTTTTTCTATATTTTGTTGATTGAAATAATCAGATTTTAGGTTCACATCCAATGCGTTATACAAAGGATTGTAGCCAATAATTTGTATAAAATCTTCTTTGATATCATTTTTCAATTTAACAGCCGCTTCTTCTTTTGATATATAATTAATCTTTCGAACCTCATCATATGTTTTGAGCTTAGCAATAATCTCATTATACTCTCTAGGCGATGCATCTGCCAATTCAACGTGAATAGATACACTTTCCTTAAGGACATCGCTTGTATTCTTTGCAATGATAATAAATAAACCTAAGAATCCTGTTAAAAATAATACCGTAGAAATACTGAAAATGGAATTCCAATATGATATTTTATTTTTTTTGATATTTTTTCCCTTCATATATTTATTTTTTAGTCAAAGGCTTTACCGCCTGCGTTTGTTATTTGAATTAATTTTTCGTATTGATCGGCATTCAAATCATTATAGAAAAACAATGATGGATCAATTTTAGTTTCTAAATACTCAACTTCATAATGCAAATGCGGCCCCACAGAAGCTCCAGAACTTCCTACAGCACCTATTTTTTGACCTCTATTTACACGCATACCTTGTTTTACAGCAAATTGTGACAAATGTGCGTATCGTGTTTTATATCCATAACCATGATTTATCACTATTTCTTTTCCATAACCCCTACCATAAAATATTTTTTCTACGATTCCATTTCCCGAAGCCATAATATCAGTACCAATTGGCGCAGTAAAATCTACTCCAGTATGCAATTTTGGAATTCTATATATTGGATGAATACGCCATCCAAATCCCGATGAAATTCTATTCAAATCTTTATTAGATATAGGCTGAATTGATGGAATAGAATGTATCATTTCATCTTTTCGAGCTACAAGTGAAACAAGTTCGTTGTATGAATGAGATTGTATTTTCATTTTATTACGAATTATCTTCAATTTGTCCAATACATCTGCTATAATTTCTAGATTTGAATTTTCTCTATATTTATAATGTGTGCTATCCTTTTCTGCAGTTTTCCATATATCATTTGAAATAGGATCTCGCTGATAAATGACACGATAAAGATTTTCATCACGTTTACGCAATGTATATAAATCCTTATCAACCAAAACTAAGTGATTTTCAAGTCTTCCATATTGTTTTTTAAGAAGGGAAATTTGTTTTTTCAACTCTATTTCTTTTGGAGAAGGGAAAATTTTATGTGAAATCATAATCATAAAAAACCCAAAAAACGCCACGCCACTTATAATCATTAAACCATAAAGTAATCTTGATTGCCAAGATATTCTTTTTTGCTCAAAGGTGAGTGTTGAACGATTGAATACTAAGGTTGGCTTTTTTTTCGCCATGAATTACAATAGGTTTTCTATAAAAATGAATGGTTACAAAGTAAATACATTTTAATCAAAAAAGCCTAAAAAAGTGCAGTATTTTGATTTTTAAATATAATCAGGTTCAGAAAAAATAGGCTAACTTTCATTTAAAAAATTAAAATAATCCCAAAGGACAATACTAGCACTATTGGCTACATTTAACGAATGTTTGAGACCTACTTGAGGTATTTCAATGACGTGTTTGCTTTTACCTATAATGAACTCATCTACACCATCTACTTCATTGCCAAATACAAAAGCATACTTTTTTGAAATATCCCATTGAAATTTATTTAAATATACACTATTTTTTGTTTGTTCAATGGATACTATTTCATACTCTTTTTCCAAATCTGCAATACAAGATTTGGTATCCTCAATTTTTGATGAAGGTACGGATAATTCAGCGCCCAAAGCTGTCTTTTGAACCTCTCTATTATCCACAGGACTGCTTATACCACACAAAAATACCTTTTTTATACCAAAACAATCACTCGTCCTAAAAATCGATCCTACATTATGAGCACTTCGAACATTATCGAGGACAACAACGCTTTGATTTTCATTTAATTTTTTAAAATCTGTAAAATGAGTTTCCTCTATTTGACTCATAGTTTTTTTCAGCATAGCCTATCCTTTTTTTTCTACTAAATAAAACACACAAGTGGTTATAAAATCTCTAAAATAGGGAATTTTCTCTATAATTGAAAATTGCTTTCTTGGTTCTAATCCAAACTTATATTTATAGATGGGATTTATCAAATAATGGTATTTATTAATTATTTCAAAGTTAGCATTTTCGCATATTTCATGAAATCGTGCAATTGAAATACCCGTTTCTTTTATTTCTACAAATTCATCTAAATCTTCGCCAAAGGCTTTTAAAATAAACTTATAAAAAGGCATTGGAAATAAATGAAAATAAGGCATTTTTGATAGAATTTTGCTCTGACATACTTGCTGATGCCCACCAAAAGGCATACGGAATGGCGGAAATCCAAAATAAATTTTTCCTTGTGGTTTCAAAAATTTTCTAAACTGAAACATCACTTTTTGCTGATCTGGAATATGCTCTATTACATCTTTTAGAATAATTAAATCAAATTTTTCTTGAAATTCAATTTCAAAATCTGAATCATAGATATTCTTATTGATAATTTGTAATTGTCCCTTTTCAATATAATCTTTCAAGAAAATTCTAGAATTTTCAGCTCTAGATTCATTCAATTCAACTCCCACACATTGACATCCTTTTTTCGCAAAAGCCCTTATAACACCTCCTTCGGCGCTTCCAACTTCCAATATAGTCAATGTAGCATCTATTTTTAATTTTTGTTCGATAAATGGCAATACAAACTCCTCTGCATTTTCGGTTTGCATATTGAAATATCGAGTTTTATCTGTATGAAATTCAAACATGTATTTGATATTTTAATTTTAAATATTATTCAACTACTTGATTTTTTGGATTCAACTTGCTTTTTCTAATTCCATAGGAAAAGTATGCTATCAGTCCTATCACCATCCATATCATAAAATAAATCCAATTATGAATATTCATACTAGTTAATAGATACATACAACTCAATACACCCAACACAGGGATTAAAGACAGATTTTTCCATAAAGAAAGTCCCACAAAAAAGGCAAATATCGCATAGAAAATTTGTAACGATACTTTTTGAACATTGTCATCGGAATACATAAAAATTCTAGTCCCAAACCAATCAAACACTTTATCCGCTGGCGAATATTTGGCTAAATTTGAAAAATAATTGGGCTCATAATAGTTCAAACCAATAATTATAAGCACAAAAATAGCCGTTAAAATATATCTTGAATTGATTTTTGGTAGCGAAAATTTGTTTTTTTCTTTTACCGCATCTGGTAATAAAAGAACGCCACCACTCACCAAAACAAATGCAAATAATGTAGAAATACTCGTAAATTCTATGACGATATCATAATCTAAAAATAATATAGGAATACCAACTACTATTCCTGTAATAATTGTTGAAAAGCTAGGTGTTTTATATGTTGAATGCACTTTTGAAAAGCGTTTTGGCATCAATCCATCTCTACTCATAGCCAACCATATTCTTGGTTGTCCCATTTGAAAAACCAACAATACACTGGTCATAGCCACAATAGCACTTACACTAATGACACCTCCAATCCAATTCAAGCCTCTTTGATTGAACACAAATGCTAAAGGATCTTTTACATCCAAGAATTTGTACGAAACCATTCCGGTAAGGACCAATGCTAATAGCACGTACAAAACGGTACAAATAATAAGTGAATATATCATACCTCTGGGTAAATCTCGTTTGGGATTGATACACTCCTCAGCGGTGGTACTTATAGCATCAAATCCTATATAAGCAAAAAATACAGCAGATACACTTGCCATAACGCCATACACTTTGTTGGGCATAAATGGATTCCAATTAGCGGTATCTACATAGAAAAACCCAACGGATATAACCATCAAAATCACCAATATTTTCAATAACACCATAGCATTTCCCACCAATTTAGATTCTTTAATCCCCAAATATACTATGGCAGTAATTATTACATTGATAGCCAATGCTGGTAAATTAAAAATAATCTTTTTTCCAAGAAAAAGTGGTGCTGTATTCCAAGCATCAGTGTATGGATGGATAATTCCCTCTGAAAAACTTCTGTAGGCCGTTTTATAATCTATGGACAGCCATGCAGGAAAATGAATACCTATATTTCTCAAAAGACTTACAAAATATTCACTCCAAGATATTGATACCGCTATATTTCCAATACTATATTCCATAATCAATGCCCAGCCTATAATCCATGCAAAAATTTCACCAAAACTTGTATAAGCATATGTATATGCACTGCCCGATGCTGGAACACGAGAAGCAAATTCAGCATAACATAGCGCGCTAAATCCCGAAGCAATAGCCGTAAAAATAAATAAAAAAATTACTGCTGGACCGCCAGAAAAACAAGCCTTGCCTATGGTGGAAAAAATGCCTGCACCAATTACTGCAGCGATGCCAAAGGACGTTAAATCGATTACTGTTAGATTTTTCTTTAGCGTATCTTTGGAATTTGATAATTCTTGTACAATATGATCAATTGATTTTTTTCGCAATAAACGCTTCACATTTTCTTATTTAGGAGCTAAAAATAGATATTTTCTTAAAAAAGTATTGAAAAAACTTAGCATTATATCACTATCCTAAAGATAGTATCATTGAAATCATTGGGATTTTGACACACTTCTATAATTTTATTAGCAACGTCATCGGGCTTATACAATTTACCTTCTTCGTACAAGGCCAAAAATTTAGGTTTGAATTCAAATTCAGAAATATCTGTATTTCTTATCTGCTGCTGCATGCCTGTATCTACAACTCCCGGTGCAATAGCAAAAGCACTAATAGGATATTCTTTATTTTTTTGCTCCTCAATAATACATTTCATAAGCATTTCAACGGCTGCTTTACTAGCACAATAATTAGCCCATGAAGGATAAGGACTTGTAGCAGCGCCACTCGATATCGTTATTATTGTTTTTTGAATATTAGCTTGTTGATACGATTTTATAAAAAGAGTAGATAAAATCATTACAGCCATATAATTCACAGTCATAGTGGACTCTAGGTTTCCAATACTTACTTTTTCTAAACTTGTGATTTCACCTATTATTCCTGCATTGTTGATAAGTACAACATTCTTAAAATTCTTAACACTTGGAAACGAAAACTTTTTAACTGCCTCTACATCTGATAAATCCAAAGATATAAATTGAAACTGAAGATGCTCAATATCATTATGTCTAGAAATACCTATTACCAAATTATTATTATCTTTTAACAAATTGTTTACGAGACTTTTTCCAAGCCCTGTATGCGATCCTGATACTATATATAAACTTTTCATTTTTTAAACTAATTTTCCAATTTAACGTTTCTCAAATCAAGATGATTGATACTATTTTGACCTAAATTTTTCACTTTTTTATGAATTACACGTATCGATTGATCATAAAATAAAGGAACTATAGGCGCTTCTTCTAACAAGATTAATTCCATTGTTTTATAGATAGGAATCCGTTTCTGTGCATTAGGTTCTTTTAATATACTTTCATACAATGCATCAAATCTTGCATTTTTAAACCTGGTATAATTAGGTGGAGAGTTATTTTTACTATAAAAACATGCAAAATTAGACTCTGCATCGGGATAATCCGCAGTCCATGAACGTCTAAAAAAATCAATTTTTCCTTCAATAGCCAATTGCATCATAGTTTCAGCAGGATGCATTTTTAAATCCACTTCAAATCCTACCTGCTGCAACTGATAAATAACAAACTCGGCCAAATCTACAAATGAATTATTGATATGTAACTGAATTTTGGGCTTATTTGAAGTAGAATATCCCGATTCTAAAAGCAAGGCTTTTGCCTTGATTGGATCATATTCAAATCCCTCAAAAGTAGTATCAAAGTTGGGCATTCCATTAACTACAAATCCTTTATTTGCAATTTTAACTAAGTTATTCTTCAAATTAGATACTATTTCTTGCCTATTGATTGCTAAATTTATTGCTTTTCGAACATTTTTCTGATACAACGGTGATTTTGGATTATTATGAATAATAGCCAAATACTCCGTATTCAAATAAGTCTTTTTCTGAACATAAAAATCGTTTTTTAGTAAGGGGAGTAAATTCGCTTGCTCATCAAAAACATCATGAACGATACTACCATCCACATCTTTCAAAAAATGCAATTCTCCTTTTTTCAACATCAAAAATTCCATTTTCTTCTGCTCGTTGAATGTTACTTTTACATATGGAATATAAGGTAATTGAACTCCCATCGAATCCTTTTGAAAATAATTTGAATTTTTCTCTAAAAATAATGCCGTTCCTTCTTCCCATGCCTTCATTTTATAAGGTCCTGTTCCCACAGGATTTTTTCTAAATGTTCTCCCATAAAAAGCAACTGCTTCATGGGGCACGATACTTGTATATGGCATCGTCAAAATAAAAATAAATTGTGCAAAAGGCTTTTGAAGACGAATTTGAAACGTAAAACTATCTATAATTTTAAAGGGTAGCACCGAATCTACCTTACCATTTAAAATCCATGAACCCGGCGATGCCGTTTTGGGATTCAATAATCTATTTAGAGAATATACCGCATCATAAGCAGATGCCATACGAGTGCTATCATTTGATTTAAAGCAAGCATTTTTGTGAAAAAACACACCTTTTTGCATATAAATCGTATATATGGTAGCATCATCATTCACTTCATAATGACTAGCAAGCTGAGACTTTAATTCCGTATTCTCATCTAAAGTAAAAAGACAATCATACACATTGCCTATCATCCATGTAGTACTCAAATCTTTTGCAAATGCAGGGTCCAATGAACTCAATCCTTGAGAAATATTAAACTTCAATACATCTTGGGCCTTTTTTCTTTCTTGATGACATGAAAACAAAACAGAAAGTACAAGCAATAATACGCTTTTCAAATACATGCAACAAATATAGTATTTATGTTTTTTAAACTTCTATATTTTTTTGAGTCTATACATACCTATTTTTGAACGTAAATTAATATAAAATTTAAATCTTGTATTACAATTATTATATTTTTAACATTTTATAATCTCATAGGGCTAATCCAAAACTTCATGTCTTTTTTATTTGATGTTGAAATTAAATTTTTCTTATTTTTTGAATAAATTTGAATCGATTAAAACAACTTTATAAGCGCTACGAAATACTATAAATTATCATTTTAATCAAACATAGAAAAAAATATGTACATTTGTTTATTGAAATACACAAAAATTTTCTAATCAATTTATTAGAAAAAATTTAAGAAATATGAATATAGCTATTTATTCAAGAGATGTGAAGGAGAATCACAGAGCTTTATTTCTATCATTGATAGATTTTCTCAAAAACCATGAAATTCCTTTTACTATTTTCTCCGATATTGCTGAAAAATTGGTAGAATACAAATTTGAAAAAACATACGAAGACCGCTTGTCTTTGATCTTACAAAAACCTGACTTAATCATTTGTATGGGCGGCGATGGCACTATGCTGGATACAGTTATATTGACAAAAGATACGGATATTCCTGTATTGGGAGTCAATTTGGGTAGATTGGGCTTTCTTGCAAATATAAATAAAGAAGAACTTTTCCAAACAATTGATCATTTTGTTAATGGAAAATATGAGATTGAGGAAAGAATGCTATTAGAAGTTAACTCTAATATTCCTATTTTTATCAATGAAAATATAGCGTTGAACGATTTGACTTTTCTGAGAGCCAACTCCTCATCGATGATAGAAGTAAAAGTATATGCCAATGGAGAATTTCTCAATAATTATTTTGCAGATGGGCTTATTATAGCTACTTCTACGGGTTCTACAGGCTATTCGCTGAGCTGCGGTGGTCCTATTTTGCATCCCAAATCACATAATTTTGTCATTACACCTATAGCGCCTCACAATTTGAATATTAGGCCTATTGTAATGCCAGATGATGTGATTTTAAGTTTTGAAATCAAAGGGAGAACGCCCGAATTTTTATGCACGCTCGATTCCAGGCTGGCTTATATTACGTCCAATCATTTGATTTCGGTAAAAAAAGCCAAAAACACCTTCAAAATCCTCAATGTAAAAGATAATTCCTTTTTGGAAGCCCTCAAATACAAGCTCCATTGGGGCAATTAACCCTTTTTTCAATACAAAATAAATCTGTTTATTATATAATTATGACGTTAATAAAATCAATTTCAGGAATTAGAGGCACTATCGGTGGTAAACAAGGAGAAGGGTTATCCCCTATCGATGCGCTGAAATATGCACTAGCGTATGGCTTGCAAATAAAAGAGAAAAACAATAAACCAACGGTGGCAATAGGCCGAGATGCTCGAATTTCGGGAGAAATGATTTCGAATATAGTGAGTGGTGCGCTGTGTAGTATAGGAATCGACGTGATAGACTTGGGGCTATCTACCACGCCTACGGTAGAATTTGCGGTAAAAGAATTGAAAGCCGATGGTGGTATCATCATTACAGCCAGCCACAACCCCAAACAATGGAATGCACTAAAATTGCTCAATCATTTGGGCGAATTTATCAATGATGCACAAGGAAAACAAATTATTGAAATGGCTGAAAAAATTGACACGTTGGATTTTGAATCCGTTGATAATTTAGGTAAAATATCAAAAAATGATACGCTGATAGACCGTCATATCGATAAAATTTTACATTCAAAATGGACGCAAAAAGAGGCTATAGCCAAGTCTAATCCAAAAATAATGGTGGATGCGATTAACAGCACGGGTGCTATAGCGGTAAAAAAATTGTTGGAAGCGCTAAAAATCTCTAATTATGAGATATTAAACGATGATTTGAGTGGTAATTTTGTTCATAATCCCGAGCCTTTGGCGGAGCATTTGACACAAATATCAGAGGCTATCAAATCCAAAAAAGCAGATATAGGAATCGTAGTAGACCCCGATGTAGACAGACTTTGCTTCTTGTGTGAAGACGGCAGTATGTTTGGCGAAGAATATACCTTGGTAGCGGTGGCGGACTATATTTTGTCCAAAGAAAAAGGTAATACGGTGTCTAATATGAGTAGCACGCGCGCCTTGCGAGATATTACCGAAAAACACGGCGGTTCGTATCAAGCATCGGCAGTAGGCGAGGTAAATGTAGTAACCAAAATGAAAGAAACCCAAGCTATCATAGGCGGCGAAGGCAATGGAGGTGTTATTTTCCCTGAAAATCATTATGGACGCGACGCCTTGGTGGGAATTGCATTATTTCTAAGCTATTATGCCGAAAAATCGATAAAAATGACAGAGATAAAAACGGCACTTCCGCATTATGAAATGTCAAAAAACAAAATAGAATTAACACCTAGCACCGATGTAGATGCTATCATAGCTTCAATCTGGAATCGATACAAAGATAATGAATCTTGCAACACCATTGACGGACTCAAAATAGATTTTGCGGATAAATGGGTTCACCTGCGCAAATCCAATACCGAGCCTATTATTCGCATCTACTCCGAAGCCAAAAGCAAAGCCGATGCGGATGCTATAGCGTTGAGGTTTGTGGAGGAGATAAAGGGATTGATGTAGGGGGTCATTTAATCATTTGCAATTCAATAAATTAATAAAAGTTTGAATTATATTTTTACATATAATCATAATTTAATATACAACAAATGGCAATCCCAAAAAATAAAGAAGAATTAGTTAAAGCGATTACAGAAAACTACAATAAATTTAAATCTGAAATTTCTGAAATTCCAATTGTCCTAACAGAAGAAAAAGAATTAGACGGACATTCAAAAAATACATTTATGAGTATAAATAATCTTATTGCATATCTTATTGGATGGGGGCAATTAGTTTTGAAGTGGAATTTAAGAAAAGAAAAAGGGTTAGAAGTTGATTTTCCTGAAACAGGTTTTAAATGGAACCAACTTGGTCTTCTTGCTCAAAAGTTTTATAACGATTATGAAAATGAAAATTTTGAAACATTAATAAATAAACTTGATAGTACAACAAGTGAAATCCTAAAATTAATAGAAGAAAAAACAAATAAAGAACTATATGAAACTTGTTGGTATGATAAATGGACTTTAGGAAAAATGATTCAATTAAATACCTCTTCCCCATTCAAAAATGCAAAGGATAGAATAAGAAAATGGAAGAAAAAAAAACAAATTACTTTAACAACTATGATTTAAGATGTAAATAAATCTAAAATGTTTCATACAATATCTTTAAAAGCAAAAACATTTATAAGTTTTAGCTTAACTTAAAACATCTTAATTAAAATTAAATCTATATTCATTAATAATATTTTTAATTTTAATCTACCGATCGATTCGACTTCAAGAACAAAAACGTAATAATTACAAGCAACAACACACCCAAAATATTCATATTAGAGCTTCTATACACTTGTGGATGATTCATTTGTGTATTTTCATTTGCAAATAAATAAAGAATAAAAATAAAGAAATTGGCAATTAAAAAGTATACGATGAGTTCGTATTTATTTGGTAATTTTTCCATAACGAGTGATTTATAAGATTATAACCGTAAAAGTACAAAACCATTACGCCATTTTTTGTCGCCAAAAAACATTTATTTATATCAAACAAATTTTTTTAAATAGAGAAACGGAAATCAAATCATATAGATTTCCGCATGGTTTCTATATTATGCTAATTATTTTTTTGGGTAAATCACTATCAAATCATCTATCAAATCGACGATTATTTCATCGCCATTTTTAATTTCTCCACTTATCATTTTTTTAGCGATATTGTTCACAATTTCTTTTTGGATGAGTCTTTTGATAGGTCTTGCGCCAAAATCAGGGTCGTAGCCTTTATCTGCTAAATATTCCAAAGCAAGTTCATTGATATCTATTTTCAACTTATTCGCTTCCAATAGTTTTTCAATTTCTTTAATCTGAATTTTAACTATAGCTTCTATCACTTTTTTGCGCAACGGTAAGAAGAGTACAATATCATCGATACGATTAATAAACTCAGGTTTTACATTGGATTTGAGATGATTGAGCAATTCGGCTTGAACAATAGGCACTTTTGCTATCATTTCGCGCTCTTCCAACCCTTCAAATTCGGACAAAATAATATCACTACCAATATTTGAAGTCATAATAATAATGGTATTTTTAAAATTTATCAATCGCCCTTTATTATCCGTAAGTCTTCCATCATCCAGCATTTGTAGCAATACGTTGAACGTATCGGGGTGCGCTTTTTCAATTTCATCAAACAGCACCACAGAATAAGGTTTTCTTCTCACTGCCTCGGTCAATTGACCACTTTCCTCATACCCTACATATCCCGGAGGCGCGCCCACAAGACGGCTCACACTATGTTTTTCTTGATATTCGCTCATATCGATTCGGATATACGAATTTTCATCGTTGAACAAATATTCTGCCAATGCTTTTGCCAATTCCGTCTTCCCTACGCCTGTACTTCCAAGAAACAAAAACGACCCAATGGGTTTATTTGGATTTTGCAAACCCGCACGGCTTCGAATAATTGCATTAGCAACTACTTCTAACGCTTCATCTTGTCCCACCACACGTTTTTTGAGCACATTTTCCAGTCCCAATAATTTTTCTTTTTCAGTTTGTAGCATACTTTGAATAGGAATTCCTGTCCATTTGCTCACAATTTCAGCAATATCTTCGCTTGTCACTACATCTTTCATCAGTTTGCTATTGGCTTGAACCGTTTTTAGTTCCGTTTCCGCTATTTCAATATCTTTTTCAGCAGTCACAATTAGTCCATAACGAATTTCCGCCACACGAGCAAAATTTCCTGAACGTTCGGCTTGCTCCGCTTCCAATTTAAGCTGCTCTATATTATTCTTTGCGGTTTGGATTTTTTCCACCAAACTTTTTTCTTGATCCCATTTTGATTGAAAAATATCTCTTTCTGCACCAAAATTTGCCAATTGCTCCTCAATATGCAACAATTTATCTTCGTCTTTTTCTCTTCGGATAGCTTCTCGTTCAATTTCCAATTGCATAATTTTTCGATTCAACTCATCCAATTCTTCTGGAATACTATTAATTTCGAGACGCAATTTTGCTGCTGCCTCATCAATCAAATCAATGGCTTTATCAGGCAAAAAACGGTCGGTGATGTAACGCTCCGACAGCATTACCGAAGCAATGATGGCATCGTCTTTTATCTGTACATTGTGGTATCTTTCATAGCGTTCTTTCAGTCCACGCATAATAGAAATGGCATCCTCGGTAGACGGCTCATTTATCATTACTTTCTGAAATCTACGCTCCATAGCCTTATCTTTTTCAAAATATTTTTGATATTCATCCAAGGTGGTAGCGCCAATAGAACGGAGCTCTCCTCTAGCCAAGCTCGGTTTCAGAATATTGGCAGCATCCATAGCCCCATCGCTTTTCCCAGCACCAATGATAGTATGAATTTCATCGATAAATAGTACAATTCTCCCTTCACTTTCTACTACTTCTTTCACTACGGCTTTCAAACGCTCTTCAAATTCGCCTTTGTATTTTGCACCTGCTATCAATGCGCCCATATCTAAGGCAAATATTTGAATATCCAGCAAATTTTCGGGAACGTCTTTATTGATAATACGCTTCGCAATACCTTCTGCAATAGCAGTCTTACCTACACCCGGCTCGCCTACAAGCATTGGATTATTTTTTGTTTTTCGGCTGAGAATATGCAAGACTCTTCTAATTTCTTCATCTCTTCCAATTACAGGATCCAATTTTCCTTTTTCGGCTTGTTCATTTAGATTGATAGCATACTTGCTCAATGCTTCGAAGGTAAATTCGCCATTGGAATCATCCGATTTTTTGCCTTTGCGGAGTTCTTTCAATGCTTTTTCTACGTCTTTTGAATTGACGCCTGCTTCTTTTAAGAGTTTTGAAGTGTCATCATGTTGTTCGGTCAATGACAACAACAACACTTCAGGACTCAAATACGAATCCTCAAACGATTTCATTTTGGTAATAGCGGAATTGAAAGCAGACTGCGCCATACGAGATAGAAATTGACCTGTTTCACCGCCTGAGATTTTTGGAAATTTTGTAATCGCTTCTTTCAGTTTTGTTTCTAAGATTTGAGTATTGGCGCCCACTTTTTTGAGTAATTGAAATGCCATATTATTCTCATCTTCAAGCATTGCTAGCAATACGTGTTGACTCTCTATCGCTTGATTTTGCGACTCAGTAGCGAAGGTTTGTGCTTGAGCCAAAAGTTCTTGCATTTTGATTGTGAATTTTTTTATATCCATGATTATTAATTTTTACAATTTTTGTTTTAAATACCTCAAATATGAGTCCAAAGTGAAAATAGGTTATTATGACATATCCTTGATTAAGAAATTGCCAATATGACCTGACAAAACGCTTATAACGAGTAAGAATGGCACATTTTAACATATATTTGTAAAAAAAATAATGTTATGGGATTCTATCAACTAAAATTTACACAAAAAATACCTGCAAACATCGATACCGTTTGGAATTTTATTTCTTCTCCGCAAAATTTGAAGATTATTACACCAGATTATATGGGGTTTGATATTACAAATGATATGGGCGATAAAAAAATGTACCCAGGTATGATAATTTCATATAAAGTGAGTCCTCTTTTTGGGATTAAAATGACTTGGGTTACAGAGATAACGCACGTAGAAGATAAGAAATTTTTTGTAGATGAACAACGAGTGGGCCCTTATGCAATCTGGCATCATCAGCATCATATAGAAGCGATTGAAGGTGGTGTACTGATGACCGATATACTCAGTTACCAACCTCCCTTTGGGATATTAGGTACGATAGCAAATTTTCTTTTTATCAAAAATAAGCTGAAAGAAATTTTTGACTTCCGATATGTTGCCGTTGAAAAATATTTTGGGAAGTTCTAATTTTTTAATACTAATTCCTTGACAATGTTTGCAATGAAAAAAATCATTTTTTTATCTTGATTTTATCAAAAAAAATATTGTATTTTTGTTGTGCCATATAGTTATTAAACGCGCTTGACAATCGATAATTATATAAAACACCGAGTCTAAAGCTCATCGGTATAATGGCGGACTATCCAATCGTTGACTTGTCCGATTTCGCTTAGGCGGCTCGAGATAGATATACAAAGTACCTATTGAGTGACTCAAATCTTGTTTGACCGGGTTGTTCAATGCCCTGCTATATGGCATTTTTATTTTAGCCACAATATTTCTTTTTTCAAATAATTTAATATTTTTTTATTCCCAACTTTTGTGCTATATGTATTATTTTTGCAGTTATGAGTAATACAAAATCCACAAAAAAAGAATTGTCTTTTCAAGACTTTAAGAGTGAAATATTAGCAGACTATTTGTTAGCGTGGCAAAGCCGTCATGCCAGTACTATTGGACGAAAAGAAGTATTGACCGGGAAAGCAAAATTTGGAATATTTGGCGCAGGAAAAGAATTAGCACAAATTGCGTTAGCTAAATTTTTTGAAAAAGGCGACTTCCGTTCGGGATATTACAGAGACCAAACCTTGGCGTTGGCTACGGGCAATGCAACCTTGCGCCAGCTTTTTGCACAATTGTATGCACATCCTTCCGAAGTATTGGAACCAAGTGGCGGCGGTAGAATGATGAATGGTCATTTTGCTTCGCGTATGTTGGATGAAAAAGGAAATTGGAAAAATTTGATGGAATGCAAGAATTTTGCAGCCGACCTCTCTCCTACAGCAGCACAAATGCTTAAAGCTGTGGGATTGGCACTTGCCAGCAAAGTATATCGCAATTCAAATGATATTGAAAATCAAGAACTTTTCTCAAATAAGGGAAATGAAGTAACCTTTGCTACTATTGGTGACGCCTCTACCAGTGAAGGGATTTTTTGGGAAGCCGTAAATGCTAGCTGCGTTATGCAAATTCCATTGATTTTTAATGTATGGGATGATGGTTACGGGATTTCGGTTCCTAAGGAATTTCAAACTGCAAAATCCAGCATTTCCGAGGCATTGAAGGGGATGCAAATGGATAGTAAATCTACCAATGGGATGGATATACACGTGGTTAAAGGATGGAATTATCCAGAATTGATCAAAACCTATCAAATCGTAACAGAAAAAACACGTAAAAATCATTCACCTGCTTTGGTGCATGTAACAGAAGTGACACAACCGCAAGGACATTCAACATCGGGATCCCATGAACGCTACAAAAATGATGAGCGACTTCAATTTGAAAAAGAATATGATTGTATTGCTAAATTCGAGCAATGGATTATCAAAAAAAATATTGCCACTAAAGAAGAACTAGAAGCTATTGAAAAACAAGCCTTATCCGATGTAAACATTGCAAAAAGAGAAGCTTTTGAAGCATACCAGGATGAAATTACATCTTTGAAAAATGAAGTTAAGACTTTTATCAATTCAGTAGCAGCTCAAAGTAGTAAAAAAGCGGAAATAGAACAACTTGTAAAAAGTCTTGATAACAATCCGGCATTGTTCCGAAAGGATATAATGAAAGCAGTTCATCAAGTACTAATATGGACTGAAAAAGAAGGAATAGATGCTGCTTCAAATCTTAAATCTTGGCTCAACGACATCAAAAGAGAAGCTACAAGCCAGTATAACTCGCATTTGTATAGCCAAAGCGAACTCAATGTATTGAATCAAAAAGAAGTGAAGCCAATCTTTACCGATGAGGAAAAAGCCGGTTTTGAAATCATCAACACATATTTTGACAGAACCTTTGAAAAACGAAAAAATGTTGTAGCCTTTGGAGAAGATGTAGGACAAATAGGCGATGTAAATCAAGGATTTGCGGGACTTCAAGATAAATATGGTATCAATAGAATTTTTGATACCGGCATACGTGAGGCCACCATTATTGGACAAGGACAAGGAATGTCTATGCGAGGTCTTCGCCCCATAGCCGAAATACAATATTTGGATTATTTACTGTACGGTATTGTACCCCTAAGCGATGATGTAGCCACGCTACAATACCGCACCAAAGGCGGTCAAAAAGCACCACTAATCGTGCGTACAAGAGGACATCGTTTGGAGGGAATTTGGCACTCAGGTAGTCCTATGGGAATGATTATTAATTCCTTAAGAGGTATACATATATGTGTTCCTAGAAACTTGACGCAAGCGGCAGGAATGTATGAAACCCTTTTAAATAGTGATGAACCTGCCTTGGTGATAGAACCTTTGAACGGTTATCGATTGAAAGAAAAAATGCCTTCAAATATAGGAGACTATACCATTCCGTTAGGAAAAATAGAAGTTTTACACGAAGGAAAAGACATCACGATGGTGTCGTATGGCTCTACGCTACGAATTTGTGAAGATGCAATAGAAAAACTAAATGAGCGAGGCATCTCTATAGAATTAATTGATATTCAAACGCTTTATCCTTTTGACATCGCAAACGAAATCGTACAATCTATCCAAAAAACCAATCGATTGCTCATCATTGATGAAGATGTATCGGGAGGTGCTAGCGCTTATATCCTATCCAAAATATTGGGAGAACAAAATGCCTATCGCTACTTGGATAGTAAGCCGGAAACCTTGACTGCCAAAGACCATAGACCGGCTTATGGCACCGATGGCGATTATTTCTCAAAACCAAATGCCGAAGATGTATATGACAAGGTGATGGAAATAATGCTTGAGGCTATGCCGGGGAGGTAAAAAGAAGAAATTATAAAAAGCATATTATAATTAAATTAATATTTAGCATTATTGGTTCTATTTTTTTCTAAAATCATAACCGTTAAGCGGGAAATACAAACCAATTTTTGCTTTTCGTCGTGTATTTCAATATTCCAGACATGTGTTGTTTTGCCAATATGAAACGGACTACATTTAGCTGTAACCAATCCATCTTTTACAGCACGAATATGATTGCAATTGAGCTCAAGCCCTACGATAGACTTCGACTTATTATCAATAACACATACCGAGGCAACACTTCCAATTGTTTCTGCCAAAACTGCCGAAGCACCTCCATGAAGCAATCCCATAGGCTGCTTGGTCTTATCGACTACAGGCATAGTGGCTTTTATGAAATCGCTTCCCACTTCGGTAAATGCGATATCCAAAAAATCGCTCATTGAGTTTTTTGAACGTTCTTGTAAAATTTCGATTGTTGGGATTTTGAACCAAATTGTATCCATAATTCTCTTATTTTTTATTAGCATATTTGAATCGGTTGTGCGAAAGTAACCATAAGGCTGGATTCAATAGTATATTTTCTTCCAATACTTTCATTTGTTTGTTTGTTAAATCAAATTCAATATTATTGTTATATTCAATTTTCTCAATTATTAAAGTATACTTTTTGGAATTTTTAGTAATTTTCAAATAATATACATCTTGTTTTTGAGAAATGGCAAACTTTTCGGCACCTGAAATTACAGGTACATAAGCATCAAAAAATTGCGTCCAATATTGCTCAAAAGGTGCTCCAGGATTCTGATCTATAGCAAAAAGATTGATACAAGGATTCAACGTTTTTTGTTTTCGATACAAGTCTAAAGTAGCTTTGGTAGATACCATATGTACCCCAAAACGTTGTCGATACTCCAGCAACAACTGATTTAAGGTATTGTTTTTGATAGGTGTATAAAGTGTAACCACGTTTAAGCGTGGAATATACAAAGCTGCCCATTGGCAAAAAAGTTCCCAATTTCCAATATGAGACAGAAGTATAGTAGCATTTTTGCCCGAATCATAAATTTGTTCAAACACATCCATATTACTTATTTCCACTTTGTTCTTAATTGAAAAAGGAGAGGCTTTGAAGCACCATATGGTTTCAAAAATCAACTCCGACAAATGCTTATAATAATCTATCAAGACTATATCTTGGGCTTCTTTTTTGATACCTATATGTTGAATATTATTTAATACA
>JBEIDU010000028.1:0-23441 GCA_040383345.1 Chitinophagales bacterium
ATTATCTAAAAATCAAATTTTTAGACTTTGTGATAGACGCTTTGGTATTGGTGCAGATGGTTTTATTGAAATCATTAAAAATGATAATAATCATTTCTTAATGAATTATTATAACGCTGACGGAAATTTAAGCTCTCTTTGTGGAAATGGAAGTAGATGTGCAGTATCTTATGCTCATAAAAAACAAATGATTTTGAATAATGCTTCTTTCACTTCAAATGGAATTAAAAATAAATGTAGAATTAACGGAGTAGATGTAGACATTGAGATGAATAGTATTTCGAAAATAATTAAAAATGAGCTTGGTCATTATATATTAGATACAGGGAGTCCACATTATATAATTTTTGATTCTATTAAAGATGAGGAATTGATAGAAAAAGCTCGAGCAGTAAGATATTCAGATAGATTTCCTGATGGTATTAATGTGAATTGGGCAGTTGAAATTGAGAAAAATGAATTATTTGTACGAACGTATGAAAGAGGAGTAGAAGATGAGACATATAGCTGTGGTACAGGAGTTACAGCGGCAGCACTTGCATATGCTCATCAATATAAAATAAAAAATGATATAATAAAAATAAAAACAAAAGGCGGCAACTTTTTGATACAATTTGGAGAAGAAAAAGAACATTTTGAAAATGTCAAGCTAAAAGGCGCAGCTACTTTTGTTTTTGAAGGTGAAATAACTATTTAATTAACTTACAAAATTACTTATTTTGGTAACATATTACAAGAATATAGACAATCAATTGTGTGAAGTTCCCGAAACATTATCAAATTGTTGGATCAATATTTATCCACCATTTGATTATGAAGCGATTAAAGGTATTTCGGATAAGTTAGGTATTTACATTGAATACTTTACAGATGCATTGGATATTGACGAACAAAGTAGATATGAGGAAGATGATGACGTGAAATTTATTCTGATCAATACGCCCATTAGAAACGAGCAAATTGTTCATTCCACGAGAGCTTCTTTTGTTACTATTCCTATTTCTATTGTAATAAAAGATGATGTAATTATTACAACATCTTTGTATAAAAACCCTGTAATCGATAGTATTATCAATCAAAACAGAAAATTATCCAACCCGGATATTACCACATTTGTACTCAATTTATTTGATCAAAATATTAATTTCTTTCTTTATTATCTTAAACAAATTAATATAAAATTCAATGATTTTGAAAAAACAATTGACAAAGCTGCTAGTAATAGTGATTTTGTAAAAATTCTTCATCTCCAAAAAAGTCTTATATTTTTTGAAACTAGTTTACGTGCGAATAATCTTATGCTTGTAAAAATGAAGCGTACCAATTTTCTAAATACACGACAAAATGAAGACAATGATGACTTTTTTGAAGAAATTATTGTAGAAAATCATCAGGCTATTGAAATGACAGAGGTATATTCCAGGATTTTAGACAGTAGTATGCAAACTATTTCTTCTATTATTTCCAATAACGTCAATATGGTAATGAAACGTTTGACAGGTATTACCATGGTATTAATTGTGCCTAGTATTATATCTGGATTATGGGGAATGAATGTTCCATTGCCATTGGCTAACAATCCTTTTGGATTTATGATCCTCAGTTTTTCAGCTTTACTGGTAGTATTATTTATTTCATTATTTTTTATTCGAAAAAATTGGTTATAAAACCAAATTAATAGTTTCGATTGTACCTTCATATTCAATATCTGCAAAATTGTCGCAGCCGGAAATTAAGGTTCTATCATAATTAATTTTATATATTTTCTGATCCTTTTTAAAGCTCAAAATACCGTTTTGAAAATGTCTGCATCCAATATTTACCTGCAAAGCTTTTAAAACATCAAAATTATATAGAATATTCTTTCTTATAAATTGTTCATATACACCATCATATTTATAGATTCTTTGAGTCCACACTTGATTCGACGGATTTGTCCAAGTTCTTCTTTGTTCTCCTTTCAAATTTATGATGGATCCGTCATTTTTAATATAAGTTAAATCATTAACTAATGTCCATTCTTTGTAATTAGATGCATTAACACCATTGTATTTAATAGTTTTTTTTCCAGTTATTAAGGTACCATTAATTGTAAAACTTTCAAAAGTAATCGTTTGAACGGAACCTGAAAAATCATATCCTCTTGGCATGCTAATTTTAATTTTTCCGCTTCGCGTTTTATCATCCTTAGACATTACACCTTTTAGACCAAAATCGACTACAATCAATGTATCCATCTTTTGAGAAGCATCATAATATTTTTTAATTTGAACAGGTATATCATTTGGAAAATAATTTTCTTTGGATATTAATTTTCCATAGATAGCAGCTTCATCAAAAATGACCGTAATATCTTCTGCGTATTCTTGTACCAAAGCCAAATCAAAAACAATATTTCGAGACTCTGGAGTAGGT
This sequence comes from Chitinophagales bacterium, assembly GCA_040383345.1. GTDB lineage: Bacteria > Bacteroidota > Bacteroidia > Chitinophagales > JADJOU01 > CHPMRC01. The sequence continues at coordinate 2,416 of JBEIDU010000028.1, forward strand.
GCTTTATCGGCATCGCTACATGACATAATTACAAATATGAACATCAAAATTAAAAGTTGCTTCATCGTATAATTTATTTATCTAAATTTTATACAAAATTAATAAAAATAAAACATAAATTAATTTTAAATGTAACTTAATCCACTTTCAAGACTTTGAAAGTAGTTAATTCGTTACCATTCTCCTGAATTCTCACAAAATACATTCCTGATTTTTGTTTAAATTCCGAATTGATTTTAACTACATTTTTATAATTTTTAGCATCCACTAACTTACCTAATTCATCAAATACCAGCATATCTATTGATGAATAAAAGGAATTCAAATCTATTTCAAATTCATTATAAATTGGATTTGGATATAATTTAATCTTATTCTCGATAATATTTTGTAGGGACGCTGATGTTATTTGTCTACAAGCAGAGCGTTTTTTACAAGTATTTTTAGTAATTTCTACTGCATAATTACCACTGGTAGTAGGCGTATATGTTCTAGAAGTAGCGCCTGTGATATATGTATTTGAACTACAATTTACCCATTTATAAGTTGCACCGGTATATATAGCTGTTAAAACTTTACCTACTAGAGAAACGGTTGTATCTATTTTTGTAATTAAAACATCTAGATTAGATAATGCTGTTTCACAGCCAAATGAATCTACTTCCGAAAGGAATAGTGTTGTATTATTTAAAATACTATAACTGCTTAACAAAGGATTAGAAAAAGTATTAGAACTATACCATTTTAAGTTATTTCCGGTTGCTTGCAAACCACTAATTTTAGTTGAATCACAAAAGTTTTGAGGTGATGTAACAATTGGACCACTCGTCGAATTTGTACAATATACAATTCTCCTACAAATACTTGAATCTATACAAGAGCCATAACTTATTTTGACGCTATAAACCCCTGTATCTTTTGGAGAAAAGCTAGATGAGGTTGCATTTATTATTTTCACTTTTCCATTTGATATACAATTATACCATTGGTAGTTTCCATACGTCATATTGGATTGAATACTATTGTTTGTAATAGTACAACTTGTATCAAAATTAGGAATAGTTATTTTCACAGCAATCCTTTTACTCGTACATCCTGATAACGTTTGACTTATATAATAGCTTTTTCCATTCACAGATGTTTTAGGAATTATATTTGACTGTAATAAAGAAGACGTATCCGTATTTGTTGCAAAGAACTTTAAATTACTTCCCGAAATAAAAGGAACAAAATCTTGAAATTTGAAACCATAGCAACGAATAATATTTACTGAATCCGTTGTGGGTGAATTTACTTTAGTTGCAGTCACAGAGAGAAAAGCGGTGTCTTTCAATAATCCTGATGTCCCTATAATCATATAATTAGTAGTAGAATCTGGAAAAACCTTAAAAACAGAATCATTTACTTTTAACGTATTAATAACAGGCGAAATTACATAAGTTAAGGCACCATTAGCTGTAATTGCTACGGTGTCTCCTCCACATATTGTAGCATTAGTAGATTTAGAAGCAGTTACATTTAATGGTGTGTTTAGAACGGTTATCGTTTGATAAGAACTATAACAATGTCTTCCATAAGCATTCATTGTTTTCAATCTAATTTTATAAGTACCTGGTTTAGAAAAAATAATTGATGGACTAGAAGCAGAATCGTTAGAACCTGTATTATACAATACATTATTGATAGAATCTATTGTCCATTTATTTTTTGTATTTCCTATTGAAGTATTTGTCAATGTAATAGGTACACCTGCATTATAAGTACCTCCAGGCAATGTAAACGATGCATTTAAAGTTATTTCGGCATTTTTCAAATCGCTTTCAAAAGCTCCTCTTCCATAAGTAGCTAAAAACATTTTTGAATTATTTGAACAAAGCGTATCATACCAAATATCAAAATCTTTTATTGGTGCATATAAAGGTAATCCTGTATTAAAAGACTGCCAACTGGTAGCATTATTTTCTTTATAATATACACCACCTTCGGTACCTACATAAATACCTTCATTAGAATATTTATCTAATACAATAGCATTTATCCCAATAGCGGGTAGATTATATGAGATATTTGTCCAAGTATTTCCTCTATTTGTAGACTTATATACTTTTTGTTCAGTGGCTATATAAAGGGTGTTTGTATCAATATAGCTTGTTTCAATAGATTTTATCGCACCTCCCAAAGAGGGTGTATTCATAGCAATTAGATTAGGAGTCAATGTTAATGTAGTATCTAAGTTATTAATACATATCATTTCTCCATAATCAAATCCTACAAAAGCAATTTTTGTACTTTTATTTGAGAATTTAACAAAAGATGCTTTACTGCTTGTTGTATTATTAGATATTTGAGAAAATCCATAATTGGTTGGATCGCCTAACGTTTTGTGTATATCTTTGGATATAAATATATCTTTATAACCCAAAACCGCAATTTGGCTTCTATTTGGATCCAAATCCATCGGAGTAATAAAACCTGCGTCTGATTGAGGCACTCCTAATCCATATGCTACATCATTAATTCTTTCCCAATAAGTATTACCATTATTCATATTTATTTCAAAATTTCCATATTGCGAACTAGATACCATAAAATTTGTATCTTTATTACTTAATGCAACAATACCTCCATCACCACCTGTATAAATTTTCCAATTCTGATTTCTTCTAAATACAAATGTTGCATTATCCTGAAGTCCCATTATTAGTCTATTAGGAGAAAGTTGTGAAACATCAATATTATGCATTTGCGAAATAGCCAATCCATTATTTAAATTTTTAAATGTTGTAAAATTATTATTTGTAACATCCAATCCACCATCACTAGCTATATAACAAGCATTTGTTAAAGGATTTCTAGCCAAAAAATGAATATCAGCATGAACATAAGGATCATACCACATTGATTTATTATTCCACACCGAACCACCATTTGAAGACCCATGAATATTTACGCCTCCAACTATAAGATAATTGGAATCAGTAGGGCTAGATAAAATCGCAAGGTCATACTCCCCTTGTCCCAAAGCATCTTGACCAAATTGATCATACCCTAATAAATTAAAGTTATTAATATCACATTTGACCGTCCAAGATTGTCCAGCATTACTAGATTTGTAGACCGCATCCAGCGCTCTGTCCAAATTACATGAAATTAAATAGACGACATTAGGTGCTGCTGCAGTTACTGCCAGCATAGATCTATATCTAGGTGTAGAAGTAAGTCCATTATTGATAGCGGTCCATGTAACTCCCCCATTTATTGACTTATAAATACTTTCACAAGGATATCGAGTAGATGCATATAAAATATTTGTATCAATAGGGTGATACACTATATCTGTAATACTTGAGTTTCCATAAGCACATATTCCATGTACGTTAATTGAATCCCATTTTACACCTTGATTTGTAGATTTGAATAATCTGAAGCTATTTCCATTTGTTATTTTTGAAATAGCAATAACTGTTTTTGGATTTAATCGATTTATCACTATTTTATTAATAGTTACATCTATTCCATTACTTACTACTCCATTATTAGATGAAGTCCAGTTAGTACCTCCATCTCTAGAAATATAAATACCCATTCCTCTAGAATCGTTTGCATCTCTATCACCAGTTCCAATCATAATTTTATTTAAGCTATCGGGAAACAACATAATTGCAGATACCCCCAATGAAGGAAGTCCATCGGTTAGATTAGTCCAAGATGCGCCTTTATTTGTAGTCTTCCACAAACCACCTGCTGGTGCCCCTACATACATAATGTTTGAATCTGTTGGATGAAATGCTATTACATTTAGCCTTCCTGTTCCTGTATTTATACTATCTCCTCCTGCCCATGTAGATCGAATCGGTCTTTGAGTAGGTCCCAAATTAATCCAATTTCCAGAATTAGATCTGGGTGTAATTATAGACCTGTTAAATTTCACAACTTCTTTTTGTACATGGTTTGCAGGAAAGAATTCGCCTGTAGCGGTAATACTTGAGCTCCATCTATTAGACCATCTTTCAAAACGTTTAAAACCGGTACCTCTTTTTTTCACTTTATTAGAAAAATACAAATCATAAGCTCGTTTAACCTTATAATAATTTGTATTACAATCCATCATGTGCAACCAATAAGGGTTATTGGTTGTATCTAGTGTAGTATTTTGAGCTTTAATAGTTGATACGCTCAATAGTAAAAAAAAACAAATAAATATTTTACTCCTCATAATTCTTTTTTTGAAATTTCAATGAACAAAAATATGTAAAAATTTAAAAAAAATTTAAAAATTTTACTTAAGAAAATACAAACTCCTTGTATTATTTATGATTTTAATACAAAATAAAATTGAAACTCTTATATTTGCCCATTAAAAAAAATAATTTATGCAAACACTAATTGTTGTTTTTATTACAGCCATTTTAGCAATGTTTTTAGGTTTTTCAAAAAACAAAAATATTGTGAAATATATTTCGATACTTGGATTGGCAAGTGCATTGTGTGTGAATTTTATGGGATTGAATAAAAATGTTTTCGAATTTTCATTCTTTTTTGAATTCAATACCTCTTCGCTATTTTTGTCCAATATAGCTATCATTATTACACTTTTGATATTTATTATTTCGGGGTATAAAAAAGAGCAATATGCTTGGAATGATTTTTATCCATTAATTTTATTCAGTTTGTGTGGTGCCATCATATTGTTTTCATTTACTCATTTACTTACTATGTTTTTGGGATTAGAAATTCTTTCCATTCCATTATATGTATTAGCCGCTAGCAATAAAGAAAACGGTTTTTCACTTGAGGCGGGTCTTAAATATTTTATTTTAGGCGCTTTTAGTACAGGTATTATGCTTTTTGGAATCGCATTGATATATGGAGCAATGGGGTCATTAGAGCTTTTGCGTATTTCAGAACTTCAACAGTTTAATATGCTTCAAATCCCATTCTTTTTCCAAGTGGGATTGGTTTTACTAATTGTATCTATTTTATTCAAAATTGCGGTTGTACCTTTTCATTTTTGGACGCCCGATGTATATTCAGGTAGCCCCGTTTTAGTTACCGCTTTTATGGGAGCAATTGTTAAAATGGCAGCAGCCAATACTTTAATTTATTTATTAAAAGGCTTTTTCATTTTTCAATTTGATAGCTGGCAGAAATATCTTACCATATCTATTTTGCTTTCCTTCACGTTTGCGAATTTTGCCGCTCTAGTTCAAAAAAATGTAAAAAGAATGTTTGCTTTTTCAAGTATATCGCACTCGGGGTTTATTTTACTATCGATTATAGCATCCGTTTATACACAAAGTCCATTTGTTACTTTTTATTATGTAATTGGATATGTATTGGTTTCTACTGGAATTTTCGCTATAATTGCTTATTTATCTGAAAAATCAGAAACTACTGGATTTGAGATGTTTGATGGATTAGCTAAAAAAGAACCTTTCTTAGCATTTGCTATGACTATATTTTTAATGTCAATGGCTGGAATTCCATTAACTGTTGGTTTCATAGGAAAATATTCTATACTAATGAGTATTTTTTCAGTAAATACTCTATTGTTTGTATTTGCTTTATTAGCATCGGCATTAAGCATAGCATACTATTTAAAAGTAATCAATCGTATGTATATGAATGAAAGTATAGCTTTTGAAACCATAAATATTAAAAGCGAACTTTATATTAGTGTTTTATTTATATTATGTATCACTTTTGCATTTGCATTATATCCAGAAAAAGTATCCCTATTCCTTTCCAATACATTAATTCAATTGAATTTTGTGGATAAAATATTGATAAAATAATAATAATGTAACGAAAACGTTAATAAAACAAGATTAAGCAGAAAAAAAAAGTTAAGATTATAAAATTTTTCTATTTTTGCCATCAACAATAAAATTAAATTCAAATCATTAATCAAAAAAAATTAAAAATTAACAACATGAGTACACAAAAAAAACAAGGAGGATTCCCTATTCCAAACTGGATGGTATTTACTATTATCTTTGCAGTTGCAGTTTGCATCTATTTGTTTGTATTTGGAGCAAAAAGCAATTTTGACGAACATGGTCACCCACTTCCAGGAAATTATCTAGGTATGGTTTATGCAGGTGGATTCATTGTACCTATTCTATTTACATTCTTTATCTCAATGGCTGTATTTTCAATCGAAAGATTTTTATCGTTAAATAAAGCATCTGGTGGAAAAGATGTAGATGGTTTCTTAAAAGCAATATCTAATGCTCTTGACAATGGAAATACTCAAGAAGCTAGAGATTTATGCGATAGACAAAAAGGTACCGTTGCTAATGTTACCCTTTCTGGTATTGAGGCTTTTGAATCAATGAGTAAAAACAATGAATTAAAAGGAGAACAAAAAATTCTTGCTATACAAAAAGAAATGGAAGAAACTACAGCTCTTGAAGTACCTATGTTACAACAAAATATGAGTATCCTTTCTACGTTAGCTTCAGTTGCTACATTATTAGGACTAGTAGGAACGGTATTAGGTATGATTCGTTCATTCGCGGCTTTAGCTACAGCAGGTGCTCCTGACCAAGCAGCTTTGGCTAATGGTATCTCTGAGGCCCTAATCAATACAGCGTTGGGTATATCTACTTCACTTTTCTCTATCATTTTCTACAACTATTTTTCTAGCAAAATTGATGGAATGACATACAAAATGGATGAGGCTCAATTTTTGATTTCTCAATCTTTTGCATCTAAAAACGCATAAAAAGCGTCCATTAGAAAAAATATTTTGAAACGTTATTATTAAAAAGAAAAATAGAGCAATATGCCAAAAATTAAAGTAAAAAAAGGTTCGGTATCTTTGGATATGACGGCCATGTGTGACGTGGCATTTCTTTTGCTTACCTTTTTCGTATTGACTGCAAAAGCAAAGCCTATGGAACCCGTAGAAGTATCTACGCCTTCTTCTATTGTGGATTTGCCTGTACCTGATGTAGATGTTATTACATTATTGATAGATGACAAAGGGAGAACTTTTGTAAATCTTGACAATAAAAATAATTCACGTCAATATTGGTTGGACAATATGAAAGATCAATTCAAGTTTAGCGTTAATGCAGAACAAACTAAAAATTTCGTAAATGGTGGGCCTATTGGAGTTCCTGTAGTAAACTTACCCGAATATTTAGCGGCTGATGCAAACAAGAAAAAAGAAATTGAAAAATCTACACTTGGAATTCCTTTAGATAGTTCTAACACTGATGCCAATCAACTAAAAGACTGGATTATCAATGCGAGAAGAGCGAATCAAGGAGCTAAAGTTGTAATAAAAGCGGATCAAAAAGCGCCTTATGCGTCTATCAAAAAAGTAATGAAAACATTACAAGACCAAGGAGTAGACAGATTTAGCTTATTGACGACTCAAGGAAGTGCTGATTAATAGATAAGTGAAAAAATTATTTAACCATTAAAAAGAATTAAGAATGGCTGAAATTCAAGAAAACCCCCAGGAAGGTGGTAAGGGCAAAGCAAAGAAACAGTCCACGAAAGTCGATTTGACAGCAATGGTAGACTTAGCATTCCTTCTTATCACATTCTTCATGTTTACGACTACACTTGCAAAACCAAAAGCTATGCAGATAGCATTGCCTAAGGAAGATGCACCTGAAGAAGATGCACCTGAATTAAGTAAAAAGCATGCTTTGACACTTTTATTAGCTCCTAAAAATGTAGTATTATACTATTTTGGGAAAGCTGAAGAGGCAGCAACAGATCCAGAAGCTATTAAAGTAACATCTTTTGATAAAAAATCAGGATTACGAAAAGTAATTATTGAAAAATTAAAAGAGTTAGATACAGATCCTGATAGGGCTAATAATTTTGATAAACAAGGTAAATCAAAATTAATGGTAATGATAAAACCAGTAGATAGCTCTGTTTATGGAAATATGGTGAATGCTTTGGATGAAATGCATATTAATAAAATAGCCCGTTATGCTATTTTGAATATCTCTGAGCCAGAAAAAGTCTTAGTTGAACAGTCGATGGCTAAAGCAAAAGAGTCAAAATAATTTATAAATTAATTAAAGAAATAATATGAGTACAATGTCAAAAAGTGCCGATTTATTGGACTTGGTATTCAGAGGAAGAAATAAAGCCTATGGAGCTTATGATCTTCGTAGAGTATACCCTACCCATATCAAGCGCTCAATGATTATATTTCTTTTCATAGTAATAGCTATAGCAGGAGGCTATGGATTATATAACTATTTAAAAGAAAATGTAAATTTTGAGACAGAAAAACCTGTAAGAGCGGTTACTGAATTAAAAGCACCACCCCCGTTGGAGGATAAAAAAAATCCACCACCTCCTCCTCCACCTCCACCACCTCCTATTAAAGCTACGATTCAGTTCGTTCCTCCAAAAGTTGTAGAAATAGCTAGACCTGAGGAAGAGATAAAAACCGTAGAAGAGGTAGTAGAATCAAAGGCACAAGTTGCCAATGAAACGGTTGTTGGTCAAGAATTGCCTGAAGAAATAGAATTGGGTAATGGAGGTCCTGTTGAAGCACCTAAATCTAATGAACCTTTTGCATTTGTTGAACAAATGCCTGAATTTCCTGGTGGAGAAGATGCTCTAATACGATATCTTCAAAAAAACATTCGTTATCCGAACTATGCTGCGGAAAATGAAATTGAAGGTACCGTTCAAGTAGAATTCATCGTAAATGAAGATGGTTCTATCCAAAACACAAAAGTAGTAAAAGGAATCAAAGGTGGATGAGATGAGGAAGCCTTGAGAGTAGTAAAATCAATGCCAAAATGGAAACCAGGTAAACAAGGTGGACATGCAGTGAGAGTATATTACACAGTTCCAGTTACATTTAGATTAGAGTAATTATAGTTAAATCTTTTACTAAATACTAAAATGTCCCTTTTTTCAAAGGGACATTTTTATGTATGGTCAAAACTTAAATCATTATATTTGCATTTCATTTTAACAAATCTATTCAATATAATAATGTAAAACGAATATGGGAAGAGCGTTTGAATATAGAAAAGCAAAAAAAATGGCTCGTTGGGGAAAAATGGCTGTTACTTTTACTAGAATTGGAAAAGAAATCGTTATGGCTGTTAAAAGTGGTGGACCCGACCCAGATACCAATACCCGATTACGAATAGCAATTCAAAATGCAAAAGCAGCCAATATGCCAAAAGATAACGTAGAACGCGCTATCAAAAAAGCAATGGGTAAGGATGAAAAAGATTTTGATGAACTTTTATATGAAGGTTTTGGGCCTCATGGTGTAGCTTTTTTAGTAGAAACCGCAACTGATAATACAAATAGAACTGTAGCCAATGTTCGTTCACATTTTAATAAATGCGGAGGCACACTTGGAAACTCAGGTTCTGTTGAATTTTTATTTGAACACAAAGCGTTATTTAGCATTGATATTTCAGGAAGAGATATAGAAGAATTAGAACTTGAGCTTATTGATTTTGGATTGGAGGAAATAGGTACAGAAGAAGGAGAAACCTATGTTCAAGTGGCATTTGTTGATTTTGGAAAAATGCAACAAGCCTTAGATCAAATGAATATACCAATTATTACGGCAGAAAAAGAGCGTATACCTATGAGCTATAAAGAAGATTTGACTGAGGAACAAAAGGCCGATATTGATAAATTAATTGAAAAATTGGAAGAAGATGAGGATGTTCAAGCAGTTTTTCATACGATGAGAGAAGAATAAAAAAAACAAACGTTCGTTTGGTATAATTATATTAATTTTACAAACCAAAAAAATAAAAAGATGAAATATTTAGTATGTATAAGCACCGTACCTGATACTACTGCAAAGATTGCATTTAAAGAAAATAATACAAAATTTGCAAATGAAGGAGTTACTTTTATCTTGAATCCGACAGATGAATGGTATGCTTTAGTAAGAGCTTTGGAATTGAAAGAAGCCAATGGAGGAACCGTAACCGTAATAAATGTAGGTCCTTCAGAAAATGACCAATATTTAAGAAAAGCATTGGCTATTGGCGCAGATGACGCTGTATTAATAGAAGCAGATGATACTATGGAGCCTTTTTATGTAGCTAAAGAAATAGCTAATTTTGCTAAAACAAATCAATATGATATTGTAATTACAGGAAAAGAAACCATAAATTACAATAGCTTTGCAATTGGGGGTATGATAGCTGAGTTTATGGATTTACCTTTTATCTCTCAAGCATCAAAATGGGAAATGAGTAGTGAAGTGGCTACCATTAATAGAGAAATAGAAGGTGGTGAAGAAGTACTTGAAGTAAAAGCACCTTTTGTACTTTCTGCACAAAAAGGAATGGCTGAACAAAGACTTCCAAATATGAAAGGAATTATGACTGCTAAAACCAAACCATTGCAAAAAATTGGTTCAAATAGCGGAAATACTCTTGTAGAACTTGTAGCTTTTGAAAATCCAAAACCAAAAGCAGCCGTAAGATTAATTTCACCTGAAAATGTAGAAGAATTGGTAGATTTATTGCATAATGAAGCAAAAGTTATTTAATTTTTAATTATAAAAAAAGAAAATTATGGTATTTGTATATATAGAGTCAAACTCTGGAAAAATAAAAAAAACTTCGTTGGAAGTATTGACATACGGACGAAAAGTAGCTGAAATGACAGGAACATCTATGGCTGCAATCTGCCTAGGTGAATTGGAAGACAAAAACATTGTAGGTGAATATGGAGCTAGTAAGTTATTCATAGATTCTAACAATCTTTTGAATACTTTTGACAGCAAATTATTTGCTAAAATAGTATCTGATGTATTTAAATCAAATGGTGGAAGTATATTGATTTTACCATTTAATCAAAATGGAAAAGCATTGGGGCCAAGATTATCTGTTAGATTAGAAGCGGGAATTATTCCAGGAGCATCATCTCTTCCCGATACCGGATTTGCGATGAATAAAAATGTATTTTCGGGAAAAGCTATTGCAAAATATGCGATTAAATCTTCAAACAAGATTATTTCTGTGGCAAGTAATTCTATTCCTCTTGAGAAAAAGGATACAGCTTGTTCAGTTGAAAATTTAAATTTATCCATCAGTGAAAGTGATTTCTCAGTAAAAGCTATCAAAAAAGAACTTGTAAGTGGTGATATTCCTTTGAGTGAAGCAGAATTGGTAGTATCTGCTGGGAGAGGTTTAAAAGGACCTGAAAATTGGAATATGATAGAGGAATGTGCAAATATCATTAGAGCAGCTACAGCATGTAGCAGAGCTGTAGCAGATGTTCATTGGAGACCTCATCATGAACATGTAGGTCAGACAGGATTAGCTATAAGTCCTAATTTATATATTGCTGTTGGAATATCTGGAGCTATCCAACATTTGGCTGGAGTAAGCAGCAGTAAAACAATTGTTGTAATAAATACTGATGCAGAAGCACCATTTTTCAAAGCAGCAGATTATGGAATTGTAGGTGATGCATTTGAAGTAATGCCTAAGTTAAATGCAGCATTAAAGAAATTTAAAGAAGCAAATTAATATATGAAAATTTTTCAATCGAAGAATTTTTTAAGAATTAAAATGGCAGCAATGATTTTGTTGCCATTTTTTCTATTTATACTTCCTAAAACACAATTTGACAAAGGATCTACAACTTGTTTATTTACATTATTATTTGGCTATAATTGTATTGGATGCGGCATGACTAGAGCCTGTATGCGATTGATTCATTTGGATATTATGGGATCTATGGAGTTCAATAAATTGAGTTTAATTGTATTTCCTATATTATGCTTTTTATATGCAAAAGAATTTTGGAATACATATAAAAAACATAAAGATTTGTAAATAAAAATATAACATTCTCATTTCATTTTGAGAAAAAAAAGACGCCAGTTTTACAACTATTAAAAAAAAACAACGCAGTTAAAAAAAAAATCTTAATTTTGCATTCCAATTTTAGAAATAAAAATTATTATGAGCAGTATAGTACAAGAAATTAATCAATTATTGATAAGTAAAAAAGAAGTTCCTTCTTTTAATACAGGAGATAACGTAAGTATCCACTACAAAATCATAGAGGGTAATAAAGAGCGTATCCAAATTTTTAGAGGTGATGTGATTTACATGAAAGGACAAGGTTTGAATAGAAAATTTTGTGTTAGAAAACTTAGTAATGGCGTAGGTGTAGAACGTATCTTCCCTATGGAATCTCCAATGATTGAAAAAATTGAGGTGAATAAACATGGTAGAGTAAGAAGATCAAAAATATTCTACATCAGAGAATTGAAAGGAAAAGCTATGAGAATCAAGGAAAAAAGAATGGCTTAATATTTCTTTTTTGATACTCAAATATAAAAAATATAAAACGACTTTCATATTCTGGAAGTCGTTTTTTTGTTTAAATAATCAACTTAATTAAAAATGGAAAAACACATATTGACCGAAAAAGCAGCAAAACCACTGGGATTATATCCTCATTCAAAAAAAATAGGAAACTTATTATTTTTGAGTGGAATAGGTCCAAGAACAGCAGGTACAGATATTATTCCAGGTTTAGAAATGGATAAATATGGGAACTATATTGCATTTGACTTTGAAAAACAATGTAGATCTGTATTTGAAAATGTAAAAACTGTATTAGAAGAAAGTGGAAGTAAATGGGAAAATCTTTTAGATGTAACTGTTTTTCTTGTAAATATGAAACGAGATTTTCATGTATACAATAAATTATATGCTGAATATTTCAAAGATGCTATGCCATGTAGAACTACAGTTGAAGTTAGCAGTCTTCCTAGTTCAATTTCAATTGAATTGAAATGTATTGCTACAATAGACTAAGACATATAGATTGTAAGATCTATTTGATAAATTTTATTTAGTTTTGCTTAAAATTTAATATTAATAAATAATGGCATTAGTAGAAATATTATTACCGGCAATGGGAGAAGGAATCATTGAAGCGACATTAATTTCATGGATGAAAAATGAAGGCGATATTGTCTCTGTAGATGAAAACTTAATAGAAGTAGCTACTGATAAAGTCAATAGTGAAGTGCCTTCTACCGTCTCTGGCATTCTTCATAAAAAATTATTTAATGATAATGATGTAATTGCAGTAGGAAAACCTTTCGCTATCATTTCTACAGATAGTGACGCTACTATTTCTAGTCCCGAAGTTAAAGTTGAAAGAACAGAAGAAAAAATTATACCCCCTGTAGTAGATAATAAAATACATACGCCTACAATCACTGAAAATAAAACGGTAGATTCTTTAAAAACGGATAAATTTCTATCCCCTTTAGTCCAAAATATTGCTAAAGAAGAAGGATTGACCAATCAAGACATAGAATCAATAGTTGGTTCTGGTAAAGAGGGGAGAATTACAAAAGATGATATTTTAGCATTTATTAATACTAAATCAAATTTTCAAACTCCAAATGCAATTACAGAACATAAAGTAGAAATGCAAAAAGTAGAAATCAAAGAAACTACTATTTCTACATCCAATAATGCTTCTATTTCAAATGAAAATACGAATATTGTACCAATGGATCGTATGCGCAAGTTAATTGCTGATCATATGATAAAATCCATTCAAACATCGGCACATGTATGCTCATTTATAGAAGCTGATTTAACAAATATTGTTACTTGGCGAAATGAAAATAAAAGTAAGTTTAAAGAAAAATATGGCGAAAACTTGACATTTACGCCAATATTAATAGAAGCTATTGCGAAAGCATTGGTAGAATTTCCTATTTTAACAGCTTCGTTGGACGGGAATAATATAATATATAAAAAAGATATAAATATTGGAATGGCTGCGGCATTGCCGGACGGTAACTTAATTGTACCTGTAATAAAAAATGCTGATATGCTTAACATGCTTGGACTTGCCAAAAAAGTAAATGAATTAGGTGCTAGAGCTAAGAAAAATCAGTTAAAACCCGATGAGATACAAGGAGGAACTTATACCATGACCAACTTAGGATCTTTTGGCAATTTATTTGGGACTCCTATTATAAATCAACCACAAGTAGCAATACTTGGAGTTGGTGCTATTGTAAAAAAACCGGTAGTAGTAGAATCCAATGGTCAAGAAAGCATTGCCATTCGAAGTATGATGTATCTTTCACATAGTTATGACCACAGAGTAATTGATGGTTTTGTAGGAGGTACATTTGTAAAAAGAGTTGCTGAAATTTTAGAAGGTTTTGATGTAAACAGAGAAATCTAAGATTTCATTTTGAAAAAAAATTCAATTGAAGAACTATTTGTCCTTACTGAGTAAAATTTTTCCATACAAGAAGCTCGTTTTTTTGTATATAATATTCAGTATATTTACGGTTTTATTTTCTTTGGTCAGCTTAGTTATGTTAGGTCCATTCTTGGAACTACTTTTTGATAAAACCCAGCTTATTCTTAAAGAACCAACCTTTCAATGGTCAAAAGATTATGCAATCGATATTTTTTATTATTTTCTATCAAAGCAAATTCAAGCTAATGGTAAAGTTTCTGCGTTAGCCTATTTTTGCATAATCGTTTGTGTAGTTTTTTTGTTAAAAAATTTATTTCGTTATTTAGCACTTTTTGTATTAGCACCGCTTCGCAATCAGTTGATTTTTGATTTGAGGCACCAACTATATGAAAAAACATTAAAACTTCCTATATCCTTTTTTCAAGAAGAAAAAAAAGGAAGTCTACTTACAAAATTCATATCTGATCTTAATGAAATAGAATACAGTATCATGAATACCTTAGAGACGTCTATTCAGTCGCCGCTCAATGTAATTCTATTTCTAATGGCCATGTTTACAATCAGTACCCCATTAACCTTATTTGTTTTTGGAATGATAATATTCATGGCATTGTTTGTCGGTAGAATAGGTAAAAGCCTAAAAAAAGAAAGTAAAGAAGGTAAAGAAGTATTGGGGAAGCTCACATCTATTATCGATGAAAGTATATCGGGAATCAAAATAATACAAGCCTATTTTGTTCAAGATTGGATAAAAAATAAGTTTAGTACTGAAAATAAAAACTATTATGATGTTTTTAATAAAATGTACCGAAAAAGAGACCTCTCTTCTCCCCTTACTGAATTTTTGGCTATAATCGTAGTTTGTATAGTTTTGTGGTTTGGAGGACAACTAGTATTGGCTGGTGACAATCTAAATCCTTCTAATTTTATAGCCTTTATGGTTATTTTCTCACAATTGATTCCACCAGCCAAAAGTTTCTCATCGGCCTATTATGAAATTAAAAAAGGCATGGCATCTTTTGAGCGAATACAAGAGATTTTAAATGCGGTCGATTCTGAGGATTCCAAGCATCAACGTTCACAAGTGTTATCTTCATTTCAAAATAAAATTGAATTTAAAAATATTTCTTTTCAATATCCTAATAGCCAAAGCAATGCAATTGAAGACTTTTCATTTACATTTGAAAAAGGAAAAAAATACGCATTGGTAGGTGCCAGTGGGGCTGGAAAAAGCACTCTTTTTGATCTAATTCTTCAATTTATTTCACCTCAAAAAGGAAAAATAATAATTGATGATATTACAATTGATTCTATAGATTTAAAAATATATCGCAATTTTTTTGGATTAGTATCCCAAGAAGCCATTTTGTTTAATTATTCAGTTTCTGAAAACATTGCTTTTGAAGCATTGGAAAAACAGTATATTTTAAATGCTTTACAGATATCAAACGCAAAGGAATTTGTAGATAAAATGAGTCCAGAGACCTATCATGCCATTGGGGAGCGAGGAAGCAAACTGAGTGGAGGAGAAAAACAACGTTTGAGTATATCCCGAGTAGCTTATCGAAATCCCGAGATAATTCTTTTAGATGAAGCCACATCCGCACTTGATAGTAAAAATGAACAAGAAGTGCAGGGTGCATTGAAAAATTTACTAGCAGATAAAACTAGTATTATTATTGCGCATAGGCTGAGTACCATTAAAGAAGTAGATTGTATTTTGGTAATGGAAAGTGGTAAAATAGTGGAAGTGGGAACTCATAATGAGCTAATAGCTAAAAATGGTGTTTATACAGAAATGGTGATGCTACAAAATTTAAAATAAAATTCTAATCTTCATCAGATTGTTTATATGAAGTTTCTGCTTCATTAATTGAAGTATTAGCGTCAGGAGTATCCTGATTAAGATG
The DNA here is from genome assembly GCA_040383345.1 of Chitinophagales bacterium. Taxonomy (GTDB): domain Bacteria; phylum Bacteroidota; class Bacteroidia; order Chitinophagales; family JADJOU01; genus CHPMRC01. Next base: position 18,549 of record JBEIDU010000028.1, read on the forward strand.
TTTTTTTTCATTTTTAATTACAACTTTTACTTCTTTTTTGTCAAATTCGGATGACTTTTCCTTACTTGAGGATAATTTTTGTTGTAATTTATCTAAAGTAGCTTGAATATCCGCTAGTTTTGCTTCTTTTGATTCAATCTTGTCTTTTAATACATTGATTTTTGCTTCACGTAATTGTTCCTCTAGACGAGTATTACTTGTGCTTAATTTTTTCCTATTAAACTCCAAGTCTTTCAAATCTATTTCTAATGATTTTCGCATTTTATCTGCTACTTGACTCAATCCATCTACTCTATTTTTAACGCCTCCACCTAAAACTTCATCGCGTTTTGTTTTAATACTTTCAAAACAAAATTGAATTTCATCAAATAATTGATTTTTGACATCACGTTTTACATCTGTAGATCGCAGTCCATTTTGCATTTCTTTTAACTCATCCATCAACGATTTGAAATGAACATCTTTTACATTTATTTTTGATTTGATAAGTGCTATTGCCTCTAAAATTTCAGTTTTTACTTTATCCGAAACGGCATCTTTTTCCTTAATCATATTCTCTTTCAAGACTTTCAAATGATCAAAAACTTGATTAATTTCTTCTTTGATACCATTTAATTTATCTTGGCTTATTTCTCTTTCTTTTCGGTATTCTAATACTTTTTCCCAGAAAGATTTTGTCTCTTCAAAAAGTTCGCTACTATAAAATTTCAATTCTGAAGCTTTGCGTTTTATTTCTTCCAATTCAATTATAAATTGAGAAAATAATTTTGTACTCAATAATAAATATGACCATTCATTTTGCAATTGTCTAATGGTTCCCGTCTTACCTTCTATTTTGATATTTTCTGGCAAAATTGATTCATCAGTAAAATTTCTAGATGTTTTAATCGTCTCTAATGGAAAAACTACTGCTCCTCCGTCAACCCAATTTTTAAGAATTAAATCGGCTAGTTCCGAAGTTGTATCGGAGCTATTTATAATTTGTATATCTACATTAAAATTATCAGTATTAAGTTCAAGAGTCACTAATATCTTCTCTTCTTTTTCATTTAAGGCCCAAGTAGCAAATCTATTTTTAATCATAATGTTATGATATAGTTTCTAAATATTTTTAATTAATTTTTACGATCCAATTGAATTTATCTTCTGCTTTGCCTTCTTTGATATCTTCCAATGCCCTTTTAAGCATTTTGCTCTCTTTTCGTGGCATCCAGCTCAAATCATACGTTGTATCTTGATATACAAAACCATCAATATCTTGAACCACAGCAGCTGTTCCTGCACCAAACATATCATTCAATCTTTTTTCATTTACTGCTGTCAAAAATTCATCTACACTTATTTTTCTTTCTTCAACTTTTATATTAAAATCCTTTGCTAAAGCAATTAATGATTCTCTTGTAACACCATTTAAAATAGTTCCTTCATCCAATGCTGGTGTAATTAATACATTATCAATTACAAAGAAAATATTCATTGTGCCAATTTCTTGAAAATATTTATGTTCCTTTCCATCTGTCCACAAAATTTGAGCACACCCTTTTTTCTTAGCATCCAAAACAGGGTTTAGAGTAGCAGCATAATTTCCAGAGAATTTAGCTTCGCCAGTTCCACCAGGAAAAGCCCTTACATATTTATCTTGAATCCATACTTTTACGGCTTCGGAGTAATATACGCCAGCCGGTCCTAAAATAACCATATAACGATATGTATCGCCAACTCTTACCCCTAAAATAGGATCCGTAGCAAATAGGAAAGGACGAATATATAAACTTGCATTTTCAACTCCCTTAGGTATCCATTCCTTATCTATTTCTATCAATTTTTGAATGGATTGAAAAAACAAATCTTTTGGCACTTCTGGCATAGCTAGCCTTTCAGCCGATTTAGAAAATCGTTCTGCATTCTTATCAGGTCTAAAGAGTAAAATATCATTATTTGGTGAAAGCTCTGCTTTCAATCCTTCAAAAATACTTTGGGCATAATGAAGCACAAAAGATGCTGGGTGCAATTCTATATTACCAAAAGGAACAATTCTACAATCCTGCCATTTGCCATCATAATAGTCAGCAATGAACATATGATCTGTAAAATCTTTTCCAAAAGCTAGATTATTGAAATCTGTTTTTTCGATTCTACTTTCCAAACTTTTTGTAACTTTGATGTCCCAATTCATTTTAATATGCTTTTAATTAATAATATTCCAATATACAATAGCTCTACTATCAAAGTAAAATCGGTAGATGTTGAGTCAAAAACGCAAACCGACACCTTGGATTCGTCAGGTAATATGTATTCAAAGCTTTGTTGTTTTTTGTCAACATCAAGCCCTATAACGGAAAGCAAAGAATACAAAATACTAACCAAAGTATTTGAAAAATTGAGCGCAAAGATAGAAAATAATTTTATAATAAATATTAAAAGTTTAGAATCAAAAGATTACAATGAATTTGCATCAAAATATGATTTTTCACATTTTTTATTCTTTGGAAATGATACCGTTTTATCTAATTTACCATCCAATTTAATAATGAATAAATCTAGTTTTGAACAAGATGTATCGCTACTTTTAAGTGAAAATCTTATTTTTGTAACAGAAGCCAAAGATATAAAGGTAAAAGAGCAAGCATGGGAAGCTATTAAATTATTTTATAAAAGTATCATTTAAAATATGAAAAAAGATATAGAAACTATTGAGGATATATCCTTATTTGTCAATAAATTTTACGATAGACTTTTAGCTGACAATTCTATAAATCATCATTTTAATGGTTTAGAAATCAAATCACATTTACAAGTGATTATAGATTTTTGGTCTACCATTCTACTAGGCACTCAAATTTATAAAAATAATACTATTCAAGCACACAAGCACTTGGAACTAAAAAAAGAAGATTTTGGTATTTGGATAAATCATTTTAACACCACGCTAGATGAATACTTTGAAGGTGATAAAGCAAATGAAGCCAAATCAAGAGCTAAAACGATTGGATTAACCATGCGATATAAGCTATTAGGAGAATAGTATTTTCCTAAATTTTAAATATGCATAAATATTTAAAATAAATATAAAATATAAGCATTTATAAATTACTAAATATCTTGTATTTTTTCTTCATGATCTATTACCCCACCCGAAATAACATATTTCATTAAATCCCCTACTTTGTTTGATTCTAAGTTTTGAATCATAGATCGTTTGATAAAAAGCAACTCGCCTGTGAAAGCATATGAAAAGGGAAAATATACAGCCACTAAATCCAATGAAGTAAAAGAAGACAAGTCTTCATTGGTAATAAATCCAATACGATATACGCCATTAGATACTTCTACAATAACAGGTTTTTCAAACTTTTTTTTATCGCTCACAAACGCGCCAAAAATATCACGTATGGCTTATAGATTTCTTTAACCAAAGGAATTTTGAACAATAGTTTTTCAAATCTTTTAAAAAATGTATCAATAATCAATGTAGAACCAAGAAATCCAGCAATTATTAGAATTAATAATGTAGAAACTAATCCCAAGCCATATATTCTATATCCAAAAATATAATAAAAAATATCTTGAATAGGTGAATCAATAATCAAAAATAATTTATACAAAGCATATCCCGTAAAAAAAACAGGGGCAATTATAAAAATACCGCGAAATAAATAGTTTAATAAAATTTTAAAGCTAAATGATTTAAAAATATTCATCTTATTTTATGTTAAAAAAGTTCGCAAAGTTACTTGAAAATAGTTGAAATCATTTTTTTATTTATAAAAAATATACTTAACTTAAAAAATATAATATAATTTTGCACTTTCAAAAATTATGATAAAAATCCACAAAGAAGGATATAGAATTATATTCGTAGTTTCTTTTTGTGTTTTAATACTAAACACTATCTTGTATCTATACTTCCCAAAAAGCCCGTTCTTTTTGGCTTTAAGTATGTTTAGCGTATTTGTATGCCTATTTATTATTTCATTTTTCCGTAATCCAAAAAGATTAATACCTATTGGTGATAATCATATTTTAGCATCGGCAGATGGAAAAGTAGTAGTGATAGAAGAAGTAGAAGAAACCGAGTATTTCAAGGATAAAAGACTTCAAGTTTCAATTTTTATGTCTCCCGCCAACGTTCATGTGAATAGAAGCCCTATTGATGGTGAAGTGAGATATTTTAAATATCATCCAGGAAAATATTTAGTAGCATGGCATCCAAAATCCAGCTCAGATAATGAAAGAACCAGCATGGTAATAGAAAATGAATCTTTTGCGGTATTGGTAAGACAGATAGCAGGTAAATTGGCAAGAAGAATAGTATACTACATAGAAGAAGGAGATGAAATTGAGCGTGGCGAAGAATTTGGATTTATTAAATTTGGATCTAGAATCGATTTGTTTTTACCTTTAAATACAAAATTAAATGTATCTATAGGACAAAAAGTACGTGGAGGCGAAACAATCATAGGAGAACTTTTATCATAAAGATTATTAATTTTTGTGCAAGAGTAAACTATTTTGATTATTTTTGCATCTAAATAGATATAAAATTTTTAAACAAAATAAAATTACGAAAAATGAAAAAATTAATCTTATTGACGGCTCTTACATTTTCTATTGGCGCTATAGCAATTGCTTGCGGTGACGAAGGAAAAAAAGAAGGAAAAGCATGTTGCAAGTCTAAAAAAGCTTGTGCTGGTAAAGACGAGAAAAAAGAATGTTCAAAATCTACAAAATCTTGCTGCAAATCTAAAAAAGCAGACCAAGCCGTTCCAGCTTCTACTTCTCCAGCAGCTCACTAGTATCAGTTTTAATACCAAAAATACAAAAAAAGCCTCTTGATTTCAAGAGGCTTTTTTTATAACAAAAATTAAATAAATTTTAAATTGAAAAAGAGTA
>JBEIDU010000029.1:0-22957 GCA_040383345.1 Chitinophagales bacterium
CTACTTTCATGTCCTTTAATACTGCTCCTGTTCCGCCTGTTACCGTAATCAATGATCCTTGCGTAGCATCTTTCCCAGTTATATTTCCATTTGATATGATGGATGATATCGAATCTTTCATCAATTTTACAATACTATCTCTTATAGGCGCCGCTCCAATTAATCTTGCTAATGTATCAATAATTGGACGATCGCGCATCATTTTTGCAATTTCACTACTATCAATTCTTAAAGAAGTTGCTCTCAAAACAGATCCCGTTCCATCCATTACAATGATTCCTCTTCCATTTGTAAGATTTTGAGACGTTATATTACTTCCTGAGCATAAACTTTTCCATGCTGTAGAAGTTCTCTGATAAATACAACTATCTGTTGTATTGTAAATAAGCATACCTTCATTTGCTTGAATTGCATTCATTTGAGTTGTTGTAACCCTAGTGATTACTAATGCTTTGGAGTCATGTTCCAATTCCAATAAGGCTCCAGGAAGTATTACTTTTGGATTATTACCAATTTTCACTTGCGCTAGAATACCATTACTATATGCAATGAGGGTTAAAACAATAAAATACCTTGACATAATTTTTAAAGACTTCATAATTTAAGTTCTAATTTTAATGAATTTATAGAACTAAAATCAAAAATTATGCCAAAAGTAATTGAGGAATTTTTATGGGAATTTTTTAACGCACGGTTAAAACTTCTGATGTCAACTCCGTTTTAGCATCGCCATGCAGCTCATTTAATAATGATGTAATTTCTTCCTTTGAAAAATTACAAAACCATCTATCCGCTCGTGCCTCTATACTAGGCAATCCTTTTCCACGGATTGTATCACAGATAATTACACTTGGCTTTTCATTACTAAATGGTAATGCCGAAAATGTTTGATGTAATTGTTCAAAATTATGCCCATCAATCCTTCTTACTTCCGCGCCAAATGCTTTGAATTTATCTTCAAATGGCTCTAATGGGATTAAATCTTCTGTAGCCATATTGGCTTGAAAATGGTTTCGATCTACTACTATTGTTAAATTATTCATTTTTTTGGCAGAAGCTACCAATATTGTTTCCCACACAGAACCTTCATTACATTCACCATCTCCAATTATACATACAATACGATTATTTTGGCCTTTCGCCTTACAATCATAAGCTACCCCCAATGACACAGCAGGCAAATGCCCCAGCGAGCCAGAATGAAATTCTATTCCATCAATTTTTCTATTTGGATGCCAATAGATATCATCATTTGATTTTAAATGATTTTTTAATCGATCGGCTTCCATCCAGCCTAATTCTACAAACAGACCATACAAAGCAGGCACATCATGTCCCTTGCTCAGAAATAGATAATCTCTATTGGGATCTTCAAAATTATCTTTATTAATATTAAGATAGGCTTTGTACAAATACACTAACAAATCTGTACAAGACAACGAAGCGCCTATAAAACATCCTCCATCGGTACTCATTCTTATAATATGCTCTCTAACTTTTAAAGACACTTTTTCTAATTCTGAAGTATTCATCTTTTTCTTTTTTTTTTGCAAAATTACAATTTCTAATTCGTTTTTAAATAATATCTTCATATTTAACCACTTTTTTGATCATCAAAGGATTCTATTTAACATAAATATATTTACTAGTTTAGTAATTTATCATTTCATTTAAAAGGATATATTCAAAGAGATCTTCAAGTATTTTAAATTTAATAATATTATTATTTAGTACTTTTTCAAATTTTGCTTAGGTTTGCATTTTTATAATAATTAGTGTTTGACAAATAATCTTCGTAATACCCTTTTTGCCGTTTTAGATGTAGAAACCACCGGTGGAAGGCCTTCGGACTCCAAAATTACCGATATTTCTATTTATATCACCGATGGTAAAGAAATTAAATCTGAGTTTTCATCACTGGTGAATCCAGAGAAAAAAATAGATCCTTTTGTCATTAAATTGACTGGTATTACTAATGAAATGGTGTCTAATGCTGCACCTTTTAAAGAAATAGCACATCAGATTTCGGAATTACTCAAAGATACTATTATAGTAGCACACAATGCCGATTTTGATTTTCAAATGCTTCAAAAAGAATTTTTGGACCATGGGCTTACGCTTCCAAATGCCAAATTTTGTACGGTTAAAGCTGCTAAAAAATCTATCCCTAATTTAAGTTCATACAGTCTTGGTAATCTTTGTGATCATTTAAAAATTTCTCATGAAAATGCGCATCGTGCTCAAGCAGATGCTTTGGCTACCACGCATTTGTTTCACTATTTATTAAAACTAGCCGATTTTGATTTCATTTCAAATGAACTTAAATCTCAAAATCATGAAATTGACTGGCCTACACATTGGGGAAAAAATCATCAAAAGTTTACAACACAGCCTGGTATCATTTATTTTTACTCAAAAAATGATGAGATTTTAGATATTTTTCATGCAAATAATATAAAGAAAGGGCTTTTTCAAGTTTTGGATGCATATAAAAAAAATGATGTAAAATATACTAAAATGGTGGAAGAAACCACACGTATTGATATTGAATATATGTACCCATCCTTTAAAGCTGAAATCAAAGCATTAAATGAAATTCAAAATCATAAACCAAAATATAGCAAACCTTTTAAACAAATAGAAAATTCACATATTCTCACATTAGTAAAGGATGAGCTCGAACTCTATCATTTTAAAATATTTAAAAAAAATGAATTTGAAGTAACCGATATTCCTTATGTTTTCTGCACTTCAATCAAAAATGCTGAAAAACTAAAAAAAAGAATGCTGCTCCATAATGAACTAAAAGCAGTGTGGTATGTAAGACAACACCTAAAAAAACAAGATAAGCATTTAATACAAGAAAACATCAAAAAACACAACGATGCTTTTTTAAAGACATTTACGAGTGCATGTTGCCCTTTTAAAGAAGGTTATTATATTTTTAAAAATTCTTCGCTTGAGGTAGAAGCTATCAAGGTTGAAAATTTCTATATTACCGCATGGGTTTCAGGAACATTGTCAAACAATTCTATTGAAAATCAAAAGGTTGAATTCAAATTATCGAATAATCCAAAATTCACAAGAAAATTTTTAAATATTGTAGCAAAGACAGGGTTTAAACTTTTAAAAATTCAATAATTAAAATCTAAAAATAATATAGTAAATTTGCAAAACAATAAAAAAAACCACTAGTAACAAATACAAAAAAAATGTATAATTTCAGTTTTAATTAAAACAAATCAAATACCCTCTAAATGAAACCAACATTCTTTATCTTCAACAAAATTGAAAATTTGCATCAAAAACAAGTTTCTAAAAAAACAATTGAATTGGACGGCAAGGAAAATCAAAATTTTGAAACCTTTTATGCCAATATAAGCAAACTCCTTGATTTTGACACGGAATTTGGTGATAATTTGGATGCATTATTCGATAATTTGGCGGATTTGTCTTGGATAAAAGAAAAAGAAGTGGAAATTATTTTCAAAAACACTTCGAGTTTATTATCCGAAGAGGAAGTAGAAATGCACGATATTTTCCTAAATACGCTAAACGATGCGGCAGAAGCACACAATGCAGAGCCTTTATTTGAAGATTTTGAACCCAAAACATTGACTTTTTACTTCCAGCATACTCTCAAAATAGAAAATCTATTTGATAGAAATTTCTTGATTTGGGAAAATGTAGATTAGAGAGTTATTTTTTCTTCTCCAGTTTTTCAATTATTTTTTTACAATTTTCTGAAGTGCAATTTTCACGAATTGTTACGGCAAATTTGGTGGCATTGCCGTATTCAAAATTGTTGAATAAATAGTATGCTTTTTCTGCATATTGCTCATAATTTTTGCTAGCTTCCGCATAGCCTAAATGCGCCAAAGCTTCCCATTTTCTAGATTTTCCGGGATTGCTTTGTTTACAAAAATTAATCAAATCCTCCAGCGTAGTTTTATCGTTCATTTTGCCCGCTTGATAGCCCGATTCCAACACAATAGCCTCCATTTTTGACTGATACGATTCTTTTCCTACTACTTCTATTACTTTTGCTTTTTCGGTCATAAGAATTCGGGTAGAAGTAGCATTGTAATAACTGGAAATATCAAAAATCCATTTTAACTCATCCTTGGAGAAAGCCTCTTTTTTTTGGTCCAAATAATCATTGAATGGCATTTCAATCGAACGATTTGCTTTTGCCAATTCATCGATATAGGTTTTCAAAAATGCCATATCGCGCTGTCCGCCATCGTATTTTTGCTTATACACTTGTACCATTTCACTCGTGGCTTGTTGGGCTCGGCTATTGAGCATTTGCATAAGCTGCGAAGCATCTCTATAGCCTACTATTCTTGATTTTTCATTGCCTTCGGCATCTAAAATCAACATAGTGGGATAGGAATTGATACGATACGCCTCGGATTGTGGTGCGCCTTCACGCTCCATATCTAGTTTCAATGGAATATAATTTTCATTGATAAATTTCCCTAAATCAGGATTAGAGAATACATTTCGGTCTAGCATTTTACAAGGGCCACACCAAGTTGTATAGCAGTCCACAAAAAGATGTTTTTTGTCTTTTTTTGCTTGTGCTTTTGCCTCTTCAAAAGTTCCTTTGAAAAATACAATTTGACTGTATGTTTTATGTACAAAAACCAATAAAACCGCTATTAATAATCCTTTTTTCATAGATATATAATTTTAAACTATGCTTGAAACAATAATGAATTTACCTGACGAATTTTGTCCGAAACAATAACATCGGTTTCTATAAACGAAACTTTTTCTCGAATATTTTTATAAAAATGTTCTACCTTTTCACTAGACTTCAAAGGTCTTCTAAAATCCAACGCCTGAGCCGCACTCAACGCCTCTATACTCAATACATTCTGCACATTCCACAATATTTCCAAACATTTGGTAGCGGCATTAGCGCCCATACTTACGTGATCTTCTTGTCCATTGCTACTCACTATACTATCAATAGAAGCTGGTGTAGCGTATTGTTTGTTTTGTGAAACCAACGACGCCGCAGTATATTGCGCTATCATCAGGCCGCTATTCAGCCCTGGATTGGCTACCAAATAAGTAGGGAGCCCACGCTGACCCGATAATAACAAATAGGTTCTTCGTTCACTGATATTGCCCCATTCGGCAAGTGCTATCGCCAAAAAATCCAACGCCAACGCCAACGGTTGTCCGTGAAAATTACCTCCTGATATAACTTTATCCTCTTCCGAAAAAACATTGGGATTGTCCGTTACAGAGTTGATTTCCGTTTCTATCACATTTAAGAAATAATGCAACGCATCTTTTGAAGCACCATGAACCTGCGGAATACAACGGAAAGAATAAGGGTCTTGTACATGCACTTTGGGCTGCGCTATAATTTGACTGCCTTGCATAGCTTCTCTAAAAAAACGAGCCGTACTCACTTGCCCTTGATGCGGTCTTACACGATGTATCGCTTCGTCAAAAGGCTCAATTCTACCATCAAACGCATCCAAAGACATAGCCGCAATTTCATCGGCCATATTAGCGATATGCTGCGCTTCTATACCCAAATAACTCGCATATCCCAGCATAAACTGCGTGCCATTTAGCAATGCTAAGCCTTCTTTTGACTGCAATGTTATAGGATTCCAATTCATTTTTTGAAGCATGTGGCTTGCATGCATTTTTTCACCTTTTACATATACATCCCCTTCACCCAAAAGGGGCAAGGATAAATGTGCCAAAGGTGCCAAATCCCCACTGGCACCTAATGAACCTTGATGAAATATTACAGGTAAAATATCTTCATTGTACATAGCCACCAATCGTTCTACCACTTCCAACGAAATAGCCGAATGTCCATAACTAAGGGATTGAATTTTTAGAATTAAGATATATTTGACAATTTCCAAAGGTACTTCGCGGCCCACACCACAGGCATGCGACAAAATAAGATTTTTTTGCAACTGACTCAAATCTTGATGCTCAATAGAAATATTGTACAACGAACCAAAACCTGTATTGATACCATAAATGGGAGCGGAAGCTTTCTCAATTTTTTGGTCAAGATAATTTCTACACGCATATATTTTTTGAATAGCGGTATCGGAAAGTTTTAATTTTTTGCCTTGAGAAACGATTTCTTTCAAATCATTTAACTTCAAATGTGCATGGGAGATAGCATGAAATGAAGGGGTCATTTTTTTCTTATTTTGATGAATAAGCAAAAATAACTTTTTTGGGTCAATGCAATGGAAAATTATGATTTTTGAATTAGTTTTGAAACAGTATATATTTTTAATAAGTAACTTTAGAAGACACCTTTTACATTTCCCAATAACAATTTCCCTATCTATTCAAAAAAGAAACCCCTATCTTTGCCTTGGATAAAACCAAAAGAACTAATCTGCAAATGGGACTATCGCTAGGTATGAAAAAAGACTTAGAGGAAAGTCTGGACAGCATAGAGTACTGTGCCATCTAACGGATGGGCGTATGGAAACGTACGACGGAAAGTGTAACAGAAAATAACCGTCTGGCACTTGTGCTAGATAAGGGTGAAAATGTGCGGTAAGAGCGCACGTATCGGTATGGCAACATACGGATAGTACAAACCCCACGGGCTGAAAGACCAAATAAATCTTGTTTTGGGGCTACTCGTCCCTGCCTTTTGGCGACAAGAAGGGTAGGTCGTTGGACCTCAAGGGCGACTTTGAGGCTAGATAAATGATAGTCATCTGTTTGTAAAGAATAGATACAGAATCCGGCTTATACATTTGCAGATTTTTTATTTTATTTCCTGAAGAACTAAGGTATCTTTTTCTTTTGATATATATAATTTGTCTCTTTCTTTAGAAATTTTAAAGGTATCATTATCTATATATAATTTGTCTTTTTCTATTTTAAAAAATTGACAATCATTCATAATACAAATTGTATCGTTTATAAAAGTGACATTTTCGTTAATATCTCCCATCATAATAAAAGCAGACGCAGTAAGTAAATCGCCTAAAGTATCTTTTTTATCATGTCTAAAATCAAGAATTTTATAATTTGATTTCGTATTTATAATAACTTCATTTTCACAAGAACTTAAAATCAAGCCCATTGAGATAATTAAGGTTAGATTTTTCATGTATTTATATTTTATACTTTAGGTAACGTAAGTATAAAAGTAAAATTATATTCTAATACACTTTTCTCTTAATATTATAATTAGCGTTGGCTTGCGTGAGACATGTAATGGTCAAGTCATTGATACAAACATGTTTGGGAAGATTGGCACAATACCAAATCGTCTCGGCTATATCTTCGGGACGCAATGGATCAAATCCTTCATATACTGCTTGGGCGCGTTCTTTATCGCCGTGAAAACGAACTTCTGAAAATTCTGTTTCACAAGCACCAGGACTAATAGCCGTAACTTTGATGCCATGCGATAGCAAATCAATTCGCATACTTTGCGAGAGTGCATCTACGGCATGTTTTGTAGCACAATACACGTTTCCATTGGCATATACTTGTTTCCCTGCGGTAGAAGAAATATTGACAATATGTCCAAATCCTTGATGTTTCAAAATAGGTATCAACTCCCTAGATACATACAAAAGCCCTTTTACATTGGTATCTATCATCACATCCCAGTCCGAATACAATCCTTCGTCTATGGTGCCTAGCCCACTTGCCAATCCAGCATTATTCAATAAAATATCGATGGTAGGAAAACTCGTACGATCAATGGATTGAATCCCTTTTTGCACCGATTCCAAATCTCTCACATCCATAGGAATTACTTGAACGACTACACCAAATTTAGCTTCCAAATCCAATTTTATTGCTTCCAATCTTTCTTCTCTTCGTCCTGTAAGAATGAGATTATATCCATTTTGAGCAAAAAGATACGCTGTGCTCTTCCCTATTCCCGAAGTAGCGCCTGTAATAAATATTGTTTTTTTCACGTTTTCTGTTTTTTTATTTTACATTCCAAACTATCATATTCCCCAAATTTTTTGTAATCATTCCTACTGAGATAGCTAATAGAATTACCCCAAAAAGTTTACGCATTACCGCTAAGGAATTTTCTGAAATTTTATTTTGAATAATATATAAATAGCGAAGCACTACATAAACCACAATTATATTCAAAACCACAGCTATTGCCATTTCGATATAATTAAACTGCGTTTTTAAAGACAAAATAGTCGTAATTGTTCCCGCTCCAGAAATGAGGGGAAATGCCACGGGAACTATTGCCGAAGCTTTTTCCTTATTTTTGGATTGTTTGATTATATTCCGTCCAAGAACCATTTCCATAGCCAAAATAAACAAAATAATACCACCTGCCACAGCAAAAGAAGACTGTGTAACACTTAAAAATTGTAAAAAATAATCGCCCAAAAATAAGGCTAACAACATAATAAACAATGAGGTAACAGATGCTTTTTCAGCATGAATTACACCATGATTTTTTGTAATATCTATCAACAACGGCAATACACCTACAATATCAATAACGGTAAACAGCGTAATAGCTACTTTAAGGGTATTGGCAAATACGGTCGCATCCATAATTTTAAGATTTTAAAATACAAAAATAGGGATTTAAACCGAATGATATGATTTTTATGAAAATAGTATTTATGTAACCAAAGCAACATATGTTTTCCTATAAACATACTACTTTTGCAAGTATGATAAAAATTTTAACCCTTTATTTTCTGTCCATACTATCACTTCAAGCCCAAGACCATTTAAATTCATGGACTCGCATAACCTTTTTAAAGAATTTTTCAAAATCTTTCAACACTAGTATAGAATTTCAGCACCGTAGACAAAATAATATTGCTAGCGACAATCCTTTTGATAAAAACTTAATGAATTCATTTAGAATTTGGAACACCATTTCACTATCTAAAAAAACTAATATTTCTATCTCTCCATTTGCCGTTTTTAGGCATTTTACAATTATTGAATCCATAGATGATAGCAAAAAATCAGCCATTACAGAATATAGATTTGCAGGTGCTTTTGACGTTTCAATTCCAATTTCAAAAAAATGGTCCGTAAGTAATAGAGCTGGAATTGAATATAGAGTTTATGATATTGCACACCCCAATCAAATTAGAATTCGAAATAGAATAGGCATAAAATATCAATGGCATGGCTCCAAACAGCAAATATATATTTTTGAAGAACCTTTTATAACTGTAAAAGGATATATGGATGGCAAGCATATTTATGACCATAATCGAATTGGGACCTTATATATAAATCAATTAACTGAGAATATTAAACTTGAAGCAGGATATATATATATTGATAGATTGATTCGAAATCATACCGAATCAATAGACGACAGTAATTTCATACTCAATCTTACGCTTCAAATCTAAATCCCATTTTCGTCGTTAATTTTTATAAAAAGATTGTATATTTGCAAGACATAGAATCTAAATTAATTTCATATGAGTGCCTTAATAATATTTATACTTTTATTTGTTTTTTTTGCTATTACATTTTTACAATCTGGCATAGATAAAATTATTGATACTGAAGGGAATTTAGGTTGGTTTAAATCCCAATTTCAAAGTTCTTTTTTAGCCAAAATAATTACACCTCTTTTTTGGTTGATTACCGTTCAAGAATTATTATGCGGGGGCATGATGCTCATAGCCATTTTTAATGCTATAAAAGCACTTATCTCATATCGTTCGAATCATTTTTTCGAATATCACGCAGACGATGTTCCTTTTATTTTTGCAATTTTTGTTTTGATTCAATTATTTTTTGGACAGCGAATCGCAAAAGATTATGTCGGTGCATCGGGAATTATTCCATACATCCTATTAGCCATGATAAGCTGGACATTGGCTATATTTCTATAAAAATCAACTCATTCAAATGGTACAAAATAGCATTGTAGCTACTTTTGCGGGCGATTCTGGGGATGGAGTACAGCTTTTAGGCACTTTGTTTTCGGACAATATTGCATTGCAAAATTATCAACTCCATACATTTCCTGATTATCCTGCCGAAATTCGAGCCCCTGCAGGAACAGTACTCGGAGTTTCTGGATTTAAAATACAATGGGGAGGTGATAATGTTTTAACGCCAGGCGATGCTTCGGATATTCTAGTAGCTTTCAATGCCGCTGCATTTAAAAAGTATCGTTCCAATCTCAAATCAAATGGAATTTTAATTTATGATCCCGAAGGATTTGATTCAAAAAACTGTAAATTAGCCCAATTTGACATTCAAGAATTAGAAAATTTAGATTATAGGAAATTTGAAATTCCAATTTCAAAAATGACTACAGAAGGATTGAAGAATTTTGAAATGAGCATCAAAGAAAAAAATCAAAATAAAAATATTTTTGCCTTAGGCTTTTTATTATTTTCTATTGAAAATCAAATTAAAATTACGCAGGACTTATTATTGGAAAAATTCAAACATCTAGGCAATGGCTTTCTTGCAATGGAAACTAGCCTTAAGCTTGGGTATTACTTCGCAGAAACTATAGAATTTTCCATTTCTAAATCAAGCGCCCTAATACAAAGTCAAAAAGCAAAAGGAATTTATCGAAATATTCAAGGAAATACAGCGGTAGCATTAGCATTGATGAGTGCGCCAGAGATTTTTGGGAGAAAACTTTTATATGGTGGCTATCCCATTACACCGGCTTCAGATATTTTACATGAATTAGCACGATATCCTATTGAAGATCTAACGGTGGTTCAAGCAGAAGACGAAATAGCGGCTATTGCCACGGCGTTAGGAGCTTCCTACGGAGGAGCCATTGGAGTAACAGCCTCTTCTGGACCAGGATTAGATTTAAAACAAGAAACTATAAGTTTGGCGCATAGCGCCGAATTACCCTTACTTATTATTGATGTTCAAAGAGCGGGGCCTAGTACAGGTATGCCTACTAAAGTGGAACAATCCGACTTGGAACTAGCCTATTTTGGTAGACATGGGGAATGTCCCGTACCTATATTGGCTATAAAATCCCCTGCAAGTGCCTTTCAAAGCATTTTGGACGCCATTGAAATCATGATACAATTTCAAACACCTCTTTTTGTATTAAGCGATGTAAGTATTGCTAATGGCGCTGAACCATGGCTATTACCTTCCATAGCTTCAAAAAAATTAAACGTTTTGAGGCAAGGAAATGCTTTTTCGCGAAATGAAAATTTAGTAAAACCATGGATAAGTCCAGGCACCGAAGACCATACATTTGTATTAGGTGGTTTGGAAAAAAGTTTTGAAGATGGCGGCATTTCTTATGATGCAGAAAATCATGAAAAAATGACACATATAAGACAAAAAAAAATTGATAACATAGCCCATTTTATTCCAAAATTTACCCTAGAAGAGTATTCTGCATCAAAAGGCACTTTGATTTTATCTTGGGGCTCTACTTTTGGTGCCGTTAAATCAGCCATAATGCAACTTCAAGAGGAAAACCCCTCAATTTTACTAGCACATGGTCATATAGAATGGATAAGACCTTTCCCAACTGGACTAAAGGATATCATAAAAAAATACGATCAAATTATCATTGCAGAACTAAACATGGGGCAATTAGCAGAAATCATTCGGAGTGAGTTTTGTGTAAATACACTTCAAATTAATAAAATACAAGGCACCCCATTTTTGGTAAGCGAGCTTAAAGAAGAAATTATAAAATGTATCGATATTTCATAAGCGGATTACTTATTATTTTTACATCAACTACATTTTTATCGTTTATTGATGGCGATGATAAAACCAAAGTAGTTGTGAATTTTGATTATGTAAAACAAATGCAGGAACTAGATATAACACGAAGTATTATTTCTACACTTTCACACGAAAGCTTTGCGGGAAGGGATATCAAATCAGGTTCTATTGAACTTACAAAGAGTTTTATTGAAAATTTTCTAATCAAAAATAATATTAAAACTTTAATAGGCAATACATACAGACAAAAATTTCTATTAGAAGAAAATATTTTTACAGATAATATAGTGGCATTGATAGACAATGCTAAACCAAAGAATGATTACATTGTACTCTGCGCAAATTACGACAATTTAGGCATTGCTGATTCCTATGAAAATGATCAGAAAGATCAAATTTATAATGGCGCTAACGACAATGCTTCAGGTTGTGCTGCTTTAATGCAAATGGCAAAATTTCTCAATCAATTCAAATTTAACAAAAAAGTACTAATTGTATTTTTATCGGGAAAACATTATAGTAATTATGGGGCGGGCTTTTTTGCTGATTTTGCAAAAAAAAGCAATATCAATCTCAAAGCTGTTATTAATATTGAGATGATTGGGAAAGAATTAAAAGGAAATCATGGGAAAGTTTATATGAATGATAAGGAGTTTTCAAACCTTTCTTT
This sequence comes from Chitinophagales bacterium, assembly GCA_040383345.1. Taxonomy (GTDB): domain Bacteria; phylum Bacteroidota; class Bacteroidia; order Chitinophagales; family JADJOU01; genus CHPMRC01. Next base: position 12,377 of record JBEIDU010000029.1, read on the forward strand.
TGAACTAAATTTTGCATTAAGAGAGCGATTTATTGTAGAAAAAGAAGAAAAGGAAATCGATGATATGGAAGAAATAGAACCCAAACAAGATCATTTACCTTTTTATAATATATATAAAATTCCTGCTAATACCATTACTACATTTGACAGCCATACAGACAGCTTATATATGAGTGCAAAAGATGATATTAATAATATTGACTTCATAAATACCCATCAAATCATCAATAAACTTACCTATGGAGTATACCAATTGCTTGAAAATGATGTAGAAATTAAGGCAAATTATTAAAAAAAAAGCCACCACAAAATGTGGTGGCAATATTTAAAAGATTAAAGATTTAATCTTAATCTTGTGAATTAACCGCTAGATTATAAATAACTAGACCAAATCCAATTTTGTTAATAGCATCAGCAATATTATACGCTACGTCAATATTTCCTGAAGGAATAATACCATTATACCATCCTGTAGTTCCCATCATGTAACCCAATGGATAAATAGCCCATCCTACTAATACAAACCAGCATAAGATTTTATGTGATGCTAAAATGTTGCCTCCAGCAGCTTTAGCAAGTTTACTTGCTTCACCTAACCATATTTCATAAACAATCATAAAATATGCAATACCAGAAACTAATCCCCATATAGCTGCGCTACCCTGATAAACAGCTTCACCAATATAACCTGTTACTAGCATTACTATTGAATAGAATACCATTTTCCATAACAAGCTTTTTTTAGCGCCTGCTACCTTAAGGATTAAATAAAATTCTACGCACATTAAAGGCACTGTCAATACCCAATCTACGTATCTAAAGAATGTTGGAGATTCCTGGAAAGACGCCCAATAATCTCGCATGTAAAAATAGTGAACAGCAGCAATAAACGTAATAAGCCCTGACACTAAAACTGAGGTTCTCCATTTTTTTTCAAATTGACTTAATGATAAGAAAAAAAATGCTGAAGCGGCCATCATAGCCATACATCCAACAAAGAATGTAAATCCAACATAATCAGTTGGAAGTAACTTTGCAGTTACATTTAACGTAATAAATAGACTTGTCATAATAATTAATTTTTTTTGGTTTAATAAAAAATAACGACTCAAAGATAAGTAATTAATTATTAAATATTTAAAAATTTTTAACTATTTTTATAAAAATTTTATAATATGGTTCAGAAAGCCTCTATTTTAATGAGTTTCATAGGATTATGGATTTCTTCATATTTGTCAAATAATCAAGAATTTTTTATAGGATTTACCTTAATTTTATCATTTGGGATACTTCATGGTGCAAATGATTTTCTTTTAATTGAGAAATTAAAATTAAAAGAACAAATAAAAAGCAAACTCCTTTATTTATTATCCATAGTACTTTTTTGTACTTTTTTTTACAATTATCCTAATTTATGTTTTTTAAGTTTTATAATTACTAGCAGCTTTCATTTTGGAGAACAACATTATATTGATTTAGAAATCGAAAATGAAAAATATCATTTGTTCTTGAAATTCATTATGGGCTTTTTAATTTTAAGCTTACTATTTGTAAACAATACTATTACCGCCCTTCAAATCCTAAAAGATATTTCAACTTTAAAGCTAGATGAAAATATCTTATATATAAATTTAATATGCAGTGCATTTATGTTTATTTTATTTATGTCTAAATTAATCTATCAAAAAAAAATTAATCTAGAAAAGATATTTCAATTTTTAATATCAATCGTTGTGTTAATTATTATCTTTAAAACATCTAGCTTAATTTGGGGATTTACAATTTATTTTATTTTTTGGCATTCAATACCATCTATGATTTATCAGATTAAATATATCTATACCGATATAAACTTTAAAAACTTTAAATTATATACTCAAAATGCAATTATATACTGGATTTTAGCTATTATATTTTTATTCTTTTATTTTTTCTATTTTAATAAAACTAGTTTTTTTATAACTGCATTTTTTACATTTATTAGTGCCATTACATTTCCTCATACATTTGTAATAGTCAATATGTTTAAAGCAAAAAATAAGGAAAAAGTCTAAAATAAAAAAGCCCCTTTGAATAGAAAGGGGCTTTTTTGTGTGGTGTGGGCCGGGATCGAACCGGCGACACAAGGATTTTCAGTCCTTTGCTCTACCAACTGAGCTACCGCACCGTCTCAAAATTGAGAGTGCAAATATAAACGTATTTTTTTAATCCAAAATTATTTTTTTAGCACAGGCATTAGTATCTCTACCGAATCCTTTAATGTAGTGATTTTTGTATCTTTTATCCACGGATTAAGATATTTCAATATCTTAAAGGTTGTCCCTCTATTTTTGGCAAAAGTTACCAAATCATAATTGGGCAAATACAACATAACTTTTTCAGCATCAATAATGGGATACAAATCTTCTTTTCCATAATAATATCCATATTTAGAAGGATTTTTATGAATTTCTTTTAACGCTACTATTCTAAATACATATCGTGCCGTTTCTTGATTGAGCCATAGATTGAAATAACTCGATTCTTGTTGTTCTTCCATTTTTCGAATAATTCCAGCCTTTCCCATATTGTACCCAGCCGCTACTCCACACCAAGTACTAATTTGACTTTTACCTTCTAGCAAATACATGCAAGCTGCTCTTGTTGCTTTTTCTATATGATAACGCTCATCTATTTCATCATTTACCACCAAGCCATAATTAGAGGCCGTTCCTTTCATAAACTGCCATTTACCTGCGGCACCAGCATTGGAAGTTACATCGCGCATACCACTTTCGGCTAATGCTAAATATTTAAAATCATCGGGCACCCCATATTCTCTTAAAATGGGTTCAATTTGTGGGAAGTATTTATCCGCCAATTTCAAACTTAAAAGCATATTGCTCTGCCAATAGGTATTTACAAGCAATTCTCTATCCATGCGTTCATATACTTCTGGATCTTCCATTGGGATACGCTCACCTGCAAAACTAAACTCAACATTACGACAAGTAGGAACAATAACTTGTCTTATACATTTATTTACTTCCTCTTTTGTAGAAAATCCAAAGGCTAATATTATAGCACACAAAAGATTTAGGCTAAATAGCCATTTGATATATTTTAAAGGAATAATTTGGCCCATTTATAAACTATTTTATGCAATAATAATGCATAAATACAAATCTTTTATTTATTTTTTAAAAAGAAAATGTAATAAAAAAAATTACCAACAAAATCTGTGAAAACAAAAAAATTATGATATTGAATTCCAATCATTTAATCATATCAAATGACAAAAAAATTGTTAATTAATAAATAAATTGTTCAAAATTGTTTTTTTTTCTTTTCCACGCAAAAAAATAATATAATTTCGCAACGTTAATTATAACAAATTAAAATATAAACTATGTCCTCCAACTATAAATTTAGAAGTCTTAAAATTTATACCTCCAATGAGTGGCTATACGAAAGCAAAAAGTATAGACAAGTATTTGATGCAGGAGAAGTTAAACATATTTATGTTGAACTTGCTTTTTTTAATAAAAAATTTGACGAGCAAGAATGGAATACTAACATAAATTTAAAAGCATTTTCAATTACTAATACACGTTCAGAATTATGCAATATTCATGTTAATAGGACTATCAAACCCGATGAAAATATTGTATATGTTCGAGAAGGATGGGGACAAGAGACTATTGGTTCTTATTGGAAAGAGGGTGAATATCTTTGGGAGGCCTATATTGATGACGAAATGGTTTCTAGTAGCTACTTTTATGTATATGATGTGGGAGTAGTAACTCCTCAAGAAAATAACTATTTTTTCATATCAGATGCCAATCTTTATGAAGGTCCCGATGTGAATTTACCAATTCATGAGCGAAGATATTTAGTAGAATTTGATTATAGAAATACACGATTTGTGTGGGTAGAATGTGAAATTGAAAATTTGCTTCAAAAAGACTGGATGTGCGAACTTCAATTCAATTTTTATAATGATGCGCACCAGCTTAAAGGGTCAAGTACTCGAATGGGGCGTGTTACTGCCGCGGGGAATCTTATCATGGAGACAGGCTGGGGAAGCGACAGCAAAGGGACATGGTTTGAAGATGATTTCACAGTTGAAATCTTGTTCATGGACACTCTCATAGCTGTAATTCCTTTTAAAATGGGTGAAAACATGATAGAAGGTGAGTCCAATTTAATTACGGTTAATTCTGAAATGTTTCATGAATTACCAGCGATTCATAATCCAATCCCAGAAGCTGATATAAAATCATTAGATGAGCTTATCAATGAAATGGACAATTTGATAGGGCTCGAAAATGTAAAACAAGAGGTAAAAGACTATGTTCAATATCTTAATTTCTTATTATTACGAAAAGAAAAAGGATACGATGATAACTCAAATATTAGTCTGCACTCTGTATTCATGGGCAATCCTGGCACTGGAAAAACAACTGTAGCTCGATTATTAGGAAAAATATTTCACAAAATGGGATTTTTGAGCAAAGGACATATTCACGAAGTAGACAGAGCCGACTTAGTAGCAGAATATATAGGCCAAACGGCTCCAAAAGTAAAAGAGGCTATAGATAATGCGAGGGGTGGCATCTTGTTTATTGATGAAGCCTATGCACTTTATCGTTCAGGTGAAGATAGCAAGGATTTTGGGCGTGAAGTAATCGAAATCGTGTTGAAAGAAATGAGTGACGGCAAAGGTGATTTGGCAGTATTTGTGGCTGGATATCCAAAAGAGATGGAGGTATTTATAGATTCTAATCCTGGTCTTAAATCACGTTTCAGTCATTATTATAATTTCAATGACTATACCCCTCAAGAATTGGATGAAATTGCCCATTTAGAATTTAATAAGCATAAACTAAATATCACCAATGAAGGTAAAAATTTACTTTCCAAAAAATTGATAGATGCTTATAGAAGCCGAACTCGATCCTTTGGGAATGCTAGAGAAGTAATTAGAATTGTAAATGAAGCCAAAATGAACATGGGGCTCCGTTTGATGAAAAATGAAAATGTTAAAGAATTACCGGCAGAAAAGTTTAGTGAAATCATAGAAGACGATATCCGTGAAGTATTTGAAGATAGCAAAAAGAAAAGACCAAATATCCCTATAGATCAAGATTTGCTCAAAGATAGTTTGGCAGAATTAGATGCATTAACAGGATTAGCCAATGTAAAAAAAGAAATCAATGATCTTATAAAATTGGTAAGATACTACCAAGAAGAAGGAAAAGATGTTTTGAACAAATTTTCACTTCATTCTGTATTTACAGGGAATCCTGGTACTGGAAAAACTACCGTTGCACGAATTGTAGCTAAAATTTTCAAGGCCCTTGGAATACTTGAACGAGGAGATATTGTTGAATGCGATAGAGAAAAATTGGTAGGTGCATTTGTAGGACAAACGGCCATCAAAACCAATGAGATGATAGACAAGGCAAAAGGTGGTGTGCTATTTATAGACGAAGCTTATGCTTTATCATCAGGTAGTCCAGGCGATTTTGGACACGAGGCTATTGATACCGTTTTAAAACGTATGGAAGATATGCGTGGCGAATTAATCGTAATTGTAGCAGGCTATACCGATAGAATGCAAACATTCTTAGAAAGTAATCCAGGATTGCGTTCTCGTTTTGATAGAAAATTTGAATTTGAAGACTATTCAGGAGAAGAATTGATGAAAATTTTTGGAGAAATGCTCAAAAATGAAGAACTCACTATGGACAAAAAATGTGCTGAGTTTATGGAGCCTTATTTCAAAGAATTGGTGCGTCAAAAATCTAAATATTTTGGAAATGCGCGTGCAGTTCGCAAGATAATGGAGACTGCGGTAAAGAATCAGCATTTGAGATTGGCTGAAATGGCCCTTGAAAAACGTACAGATAAAATGCGAAAAACTTTGACCTTAGAAGATGTAAAACATTTTGACCCCTCAAAAGATGAGTTTTTGGAAAGTGGAAAAGGAGTAAGAATAGGTTTTTAAATATAAATAAAAGCAATGAATATACAAATGGTTGACACCAAGACACAGTTCTTGGCAATAAAAGAAGAAATTTACCGTGGATTTGAAGAAGTATTTGAATCTGCAGCCTACATTAATGGAAAGCAAGTAAAAGAATTTGCTCAAAATCTGAAAGAATTCACTGGTGCAAAATATACCATTCCTTGCGCCAATGGTACAGATGCAATACAAATAGCTTTGATGGCACTTGGCCTTCAGCCGGGCGACGAAGTGATTGTACCTACTTGGACTTATGTAGCTACTGCAGAAGTTATTGCATTACTGCATTTAAAACCAATATTTGTAGACGCTTGTCCCAAATCATTCAATATAGATGTAACCAAAATTGAAGCTAATATTACGCCAAAAACAAAGGCTATAGTTCCTGTTCATTTATATGGACAAACCTGTGATATGGAGACGATTATGAATATTGCTACAAAACATAACTTGTATGTAGTGGAAGATACAGCACAGGCTATTGGTTCAATATATACCTTCTCTGATGGCACGAAAAAAATGGCTGGAACTATTGGACATATAGGAACTACTTCGTTTTATCCATCAAAAAATTTGGGTGCTTATGGCGATGGCGGTGCCATTTTTACAAATGACGACCATTTGGCAAAACAATTAGATGCTCTCTGTAATCACGGACAGCTCAATGAAAAATATTTTCACGATATTGTAGGTTGCAATAGTCGTTTAGACACATTGCAAGCCGTAATATTAAACGCTAAAATCAAACGACTAAAAAGCTATGAAGAAGCTCGAGTACAAGTAGCCAATGCGTATGATGCGGCATTTGAACATCAGCAAGGGTTAATGACACCTTTCCGCACCGCTAATTCATCCCATGTATTCCACCAATATACCTTGCGTGTGATGGATGGAAAAAGAGATGCCCTTAAAAAATTTCTACAGGAAAAAGGAATTCCTTCTATGATTTATTATCCATTGCCTTTGCATTTTCAAAAAGCGTATAGCGAGCATTTAAAATCTGGTATGGACTTATCCGTTTCCGAATTATTAGCAAAAGAAGTCTTGTCTTTGCCTATACATACTGAAATGGACGAAGCGCAATTAAAATTCATTACGGAAGCTGTTTTATCTTTTTTTAAATAAAAAATTATGTCAAAAAACTATTTTGTACACGAATCTTCCTATGTAGACGAACCTTGTGAAATAGGAGAAGGAACCAAGATTTGGCATTTTAGCCATATTATGTCTAACTCCAAAATAGGTGAGCGCTGTAATATTGGACAAAATGTAGTGATTAGTCCCGATGTAATTCTTGGTAGCAATGTAAAAATTCAAAACAATGTCTCCATTTATACAGGGGTAATCTGCGAAGACGATGTTTTTTTGGGGCCTTCTTGTGTTTTCACCAATGTAATCAATCCACGAAGTGCGGTAAATAGAAAAGAAGAATATGCCAAAACTATTATCAAAAAAGGAGCTTCTATAGGCGCTAATGCTACGATTGTATGTGGCGTTACATTAGGAAAATACTGTTTTGTAGGCGCTGGCAGCGTGGTGACAAAAGACGTACCTTCTTATGCTTTAGTTGTGGGAAATCCAGCTGTTCATAAAGGATGGTATAGCGAAAAAGGATTTAGACTTCAATTTGACGAAAGTGGTTCGGCTAAATGCGAGAGTGGCGATGTGTATGAACTAAACTCGGGCGAAGTATCCAAAAAAGCATAATCTTAAATGTCTAAGCCAAACGTTTCAATACAAATTCCCTGCTATCAAGCGGAAAAGTTTATTGAAAAAACCCTTTCAACGGCATTGGCACAAACTTATCCCAATCTCCAAATTACGGTTTTGGATGACGCTTCAAAAGACAATACTTTTACAATTTGCAATCAATTTAAGGCATATTATTTAAAAATCTATAGAAACGAAACCAATTTAGGAAGAGTCCAAAATTATCAAAAAGCATTTGAATTATCGAAAAACAGCGATTGGTTTGCTAATCTTGATGGTGATGATTTTTATATTAATAATCAGTGGATAGCACAAGCCATTGATACTATAAATTTATCCAAATCCAAAAATATTGTGCTTTATCAAGGTTCCGTGAACAAAATAGAGCAATTAATCCCAAAAAGCATTGAACAAATTGATTCGTTTCATTACGTAGTTTCGGGATATGATTATATTCAGCACTGTATAAAAGAATACGCGTTTTTTCATTTAGCTTGTCTTTTTAATACTGATATAGCCAAAACGATTTCACCTTATTTAGACAAAAATTTATACACTGATTTTTTCACAGCAATGCGAATTGCCGCAAAAGGGAATGTAATTATTGCTCATAAAAATATTGGCATTTGGAATCAGCACATTCAAAATGAGTCTGCAAAGCGATTTGAAAGCGAAGAAAAAAAAGCAATACAAAATTCTTTTTATCAGTTTTTTGAATTTTTAGAAGAAAATTTTGATGGAAATCAAATCAATTCTATAATTAAAACTTATGAAAATCGTATGGAACAAGAAGATCTAGTTAGAAAATTTCATCATTTATCTATCATTCCCTTCCTTTTTTTTATGTTAAATAATCCTAAGTTAATTGCAAAATATGGGAAATGGATTATAAAGAAATTCTTGTACTCAAAAAATTAATTATCTTTGCATTACAAACTGATTAAAAAATTAATAAAATGAAAAAACAACTTTTAGGATTATTTATAGTTACAATATTTATGTCTACATTCACATCTTGTGGATATAATGAAATGGTAAACAAAGGCGAAGCCGTAAAAAAACAATGGGCAAATGTAGAGAGTTCGTATCAAAGAAGATCTGATTTGATTGGGAATTTGGTAAACACCGTAAAAGGAGAAGCTAACTTTGAACAAAAAACGCTTGTAGACATTGCCAATGCGAGAGCTAACGCTACAAAAATGACGATTGACCCTTCAAAAGCTACTCCTGAACAATTGATGCAGTATCAAGAAGCGCAAGGACAGTTTGGACAAGCTATTGGAAGATTATTAAGTATATCCGAAAACTATCCAAATCTAAAGGCCAATTCTGCTTTCCAAGATTTAAGAATACAATTGGAAGGTACTGAAAATAGAATTAATACCGAAAGAAATAGATACAACGAAATGGTAGGCGACTACAATTCTTATATCAAATCGATTCCTCAATCATTCTTTGCGGGAAGTTTTGGATTTACCGAAAAACCTTATTTCCAAAGCGATAAAGAAGCAGCAAAAGCGCCAAAAGTTCAATTTTAATAATCAGAATACATGGCCAAGTTTCTAACAAAGGAAGAAAAAAAAGCGCTTGTAACTTGCATTTCGGAGACAGAAATGTTGACCGAAGGTGAAATTAAAATTCATATAGAAGAAACATGCAATGGGACAGTCAATCTTCGTGCTTTTGAAATGTTTCAAAAATTAGAATTGTATAAAACAAAAAATAGAATTGGTGTTTTAATTTATGTTGCTGCAAAAGATCATAAAATAGCTATAATTGGAGATGAAGGAATTCACAAGGTTGTTCCAGATAAATTTTGGGATGCTACATTAGACGGAATTATATCTTATTTAAAAAAAGGGAACAACTTAAGCGCTTTGGAATATGGTATCAAAGAAGTAGGTAGAAAATTACAAGAATTTTTTCCTAGTACCGATGATAATAAAAATGAATTGAGCAACGAATTAAGCATAGCCGATGACTTTGAAGATTAAGAATTATATTTTTTTACTTTTGAGTATTTGCAGCTATACGAATGCAATGGCACAGCCTATTCCCGAAAAGCCAAATCCGGCTCGATTTGTCAATGATTTTGCAAAACTCTATTCAGCAAATGAAAATATGCAATTAGAGCAAATGCTCAAGGCCTATTTTGATAGCACTTCTACGCAAATTGTAGTAGTGACTTCGCCAAGCTTAGAAGGCTATGAAATATCGCAAGTAGCTACCGAATTGGGAGAAAAATGGGGCGTGGGACAAAAAGACAATGACAATGGATTGGTCATATTGATAGCGCCCCAAGAGCGCAAGGTAAATATTAGCACAGGGTATGGAATGCAAGAAAAATTGCCCGACTTGCTGTGCAATAAGATTATCAAAACCTATATGACGCCTGAGTTCAAGCAAGGAAATTACTATAATGGAACAGCGCTGGGACTCGAAGCCATTTTTCAAATTATGAATGGTACGTATGTAAATAATTTGGAAAATGATACTCAAGAAATTTCTTCTAAAACAATTATAATGCTTTTCATTATTTTTGTAGTATTTTTATACGTCATTTCCAAATTTGGCCAAAAGTATGGCAGTGAAACTATTTCAGGAGGTGGCTATAGAAGGAATAGACATGATGACTTCTTTGGAGGATTAGGAGGAGGATTCTTTGGGGGTGGATTTGGAAGTGGAGGCGGAAGCTCATCTGGCGGAGGATTCGATTTCGGAGGCGGAAGTTTTGGTGGAGGCGGAAGCAGTGGAAGTTGGTAAAAAATTATAATTATAGGGGCATTAGCTCAGTTGGCTAGAGCGCTACACTGGCAGTGTAGAGGTCAACGGTTCGAATCCGTTATGCTCCACAAAAATTTAAC
>JBEIDU010000030.1:0-22568 GCA_040383345.1 Chitinophagales bacterium
CCCACCCTTTACAGCTTAGTTTTGAACCTATTGGAGCTTTTATATTTTTATGATACATTATAATTTGGTTTTAGCCCACAAAAATATCTAATTTGTATTAAACGAACTGCGAAAGTTTTCACTATATTTAAAAAATAAATATAGGATGAGTTTATTGCCAAAAATTGTATTTTTGTTATAGTAAAAAAGTAGATTTCTATGAAATATCATGACATTCAAAATCAAATAGAAGTAAAATATAATGAAATAGCCGAATTGCGAAAAAAGCAAATTGAATTTTCCAAAAGTTTTGGGCTAGAGGAAGTTACAAATTATACATTTATAGATATTAAAGGCAACGAAATTGTATTAGAAGAGTTGTTTGGTTCTCATGATGAATTGATTTTGATACACAATATGGGAAAAAATTGTCCGTATTGTACGCTATGGGCAGATGGTTTTATAGGAATGTACAGGCATATAGCTACTCGTTGTGGATTTGTATTAGTTTCACCCAATAGTCATCAAGAAGTAGCAGACTTTGCGAGTTCAAGAAATTGGACATTTCCATGTGTTTCCGCAAAAGAAAATACCTTTTCTATGGATATGGGATTTCAGACCTTAAATGAAGAGGGAAAAAGTTCCTTTATGCCAGGATATACTACTTTTTTGAAAAAAGAAGGGAAAATATATCGTGTAGCTTGTGATACCTTTGGTCCAGGCGATTTTTATGCACCCATTTGGAGTTTTATAGAAATGCTTCATCATGCAGATAAGCCTTGGAGACCTATTTTGTAGGTTGCATATATTTTTTATCTGTCAACGTTTTTAAAAATGCAATGAGTTGTTTTTGTTCAGATTCGGATAATGAAATGGCTACATAATCTTTCGAGGATTGACTGCATTTAATTTTCATCAATTTTTCTAAAGTAGCTACAGAGCCATCATGGAAATAAGGGGCGGTTATGGCTATATTTCGCAGTGTGGGTGTTTTGAATCGTGCGCTATCTTCTTTTTTGTGTGATGCGCCCATGAGTCCTATATCTTTTCCTTTTTCTATACCTATGTCATAATGCTGATGATTGGTAAATAAAGGTGCGGTATGACAAGAATTGCATTTTGCTTTATTCCCAAAAAATAATGTCTTCCCAAGTTGTTCTTCTTTTGTAAAAATGGATTCATCTTTGCTCATCAAATAATCATCATATTTTGAATCTGAGGCTATCAAGCTTTTGATAAAAGCGGCAAGGCTTCGGGTAAGTGCGTATCCGTCAAGAGGTGTATTATATGCCTTTTGTGATAAGGCTTGTAATGCTTCGTCTTTTTCAAAAATTTTAGAAATAGAATTGATATTGCCAGCCATTTCATTGGTGTCATGTAATGGAATTAAGGATTGAATTTCTAGATTTTGAGCTCTATTGTCAAACATGAAAGTAGGACTAAAGCCTATGTTCAAAAGCGTAGAAGAGTTATGACGACTTTTATTTCCATGAATACCTTCACTTATCTTTTTACCATCTGTAAATGCTATATGGGGAAGATGACAGCTGCCACATGAAATTGTATTATTTGCCGAAAGTCTTGTGTCAAAAAACAATCTTTTACCTAGCTCTATCTGAGCTTTTGTAATGGTGTCGAACTGAATACGATTTTCCTGAGGAAAATAGCTTGGAAAATGTATAATTTTTGTGTCTAAAAAGTTACACCCAGCAAATAAAAATAGAAAAACAAGGAGACTAAAAACTAAATGCGATAGCAAAATTATTTAAAAATTTACTGGTAATAAAAAGGTCCGAAGGATCGGTATGACCAAAATTTTCCCCATTAAAAACATCTAAGTTATTGCTTGAATTGGCTGGATAGAATATTTTATCCAATGATAAATTGAGTTCAATTTGATTTGTCGTACCTTGAATAATAGCTATATTTTTAGAAAGTTGAATCTCTTTTTTTAATGCAAGCCCTGTATGATAACTAAAGGTAACTTTTTCGCCAGTTTTTTTCTTTATCTCTCCTTCAAATATTATAAAACGATATTTTGTCCATTCGTTCCAATACATAGATTTAGAGCTACTTTGAGGGTGATCAAAAGCAAATGAAGTAGGATTGGCATTGTTGGCAAAATCATTTAATCCAGCCAAAAAATTAATTTTATTAATTTGTTTTAATGATTTGCTATTATCTATATATACGATGGTATCGTTAGTTTTTTGACTGAATAAATATAGTGAAGAAGCACCACTGGTGTTGGATACCGTATCAAAGAAAGTCAAATTCGATACATAAAAATCCAATCGACTCACCATCAAAGAATCATTCGAAGATAAAGCGAAGTACTTCCCCAATTCGAGTGATTTTGATCCCACTTTGGGTGAGATTTTAAGCTCAAATTTTGTGTTATTTGTAGGCGTTGTTACAGAAGAGTTCCCACCGCAAGAGGTTAGTATAAAAAGGCCAATTATGAAATAGAAATAGTTTTTATACATTTATAAAGCAATTTTGATTGCAAATATACTATTTTTGTGTGAGAAATAAATAAAAATGTTAGCAATTGGAGATATTCTTGTAAGTGAAGAAATTTTTGAAAAAAAGTTTGTTTGTGATCTTCAAAAATGTAAGGGCGCATGTTGTATAGAAGGGGATTGTGGCGCGCCATTAAAAAAAGATGAGATTGAAATTCTTGAAAAAGAATATGAAAATTACAAACCCTATTTGACGTTGGAAGGAATTCAAGCTATAGAACAACAGGGTTTTTATGATGAAGATTTAGACGATAAATCTACCAATACTCCATTGATAGATGGTGGCCCATGCGCATATATTAATTATAAAGAAGGGATTTCATACTGTGGTATAGAAAAAGCCTATTTAGAAGGGAAAACTTCTTTTCGTAAGCCTATATCTTGCCATTTGTATCCTATTCGTGTTTCGGGAGTAGGTGAATTACAAGCTGTAAACTATGAAAGATGGAGTATTTGTGCGGATGCATGTTCATTGGGCGAGTCTTTGTCTGTGCCTGTATATAAATTTCTGAAAGATCCTATAGAAAGAGCCTTTGGAAATGAGTTTTATCAAGTATTAGAAGATTACAATACTAAAAAAAAAATAACTATACCCCTTTAAATATTCTGCCTAATTTTTCCAAGATTTTTTGAGAAATTTGTCCATTTGCAAGCTTGTATTTAGTTTTTGAAAAAGTGAAGATAAATGGAGCATTGTATGCTAATGCAATCACTCTAGATATGCCTCCTAAATTTCCAATGCCTAATGCAATGATATCATCGAAAAAAGCATAAAGAGCCATTAAGTTTTTTAAATCGTTAACGCTATCTGTTTTAGTGATTATTTTCATGATATCTGGAGAATAAGACTGAATTTGTTTACAGATTTTTGAAAGTTCCTTGATATCAGGTGTTTCTATATAATTATGGTGTGAAATAATTGTTTTACAATGGTGTTTTTTTGCCAATTCCAATAATTCCTCTTTGTCTTTTTTTGGAGTATCAAGATCAATATCTACATAAGCTGCGCCATTTTGTATAGCTACTTTTAAGGATTGAATTCGTTGTTCATTTGTAGTTCTATTATTTTCTCTAAAAGTAGCAATAAGATTTTTGGAATGTCTGAAAATAATAGCAATTTCTTGATCTTTAAAGTTTGAAAAGTCTAGACGTACTTCGGTAAGCATATTTAGATCAATATTTCTCAATAAGGCGTCCAATTTTTTTTCATATATAACCAAGCACAGCTTCATACATATTAGATTTTAACTAAATTATACAGATCTATAAAAAAGTTTGGATAGGATTTTGAGACTACAGAGATGTCTTCAATAATAGTCTCCTCCTGATTTCCAAGCGCAAATATAGAGAATGCAAGAACAATTCTATGATCTTTATAGTTTTTTAAAAAAATTTTGTTAAAATTTTGCCCTCCTTTAATCATCATATTGTCGTCAATAATTTCTATTTCACCTCCTAAGCTCTTGATTTCATTGTAGATAACAGCTGCACGATCACTTTCTTTATTGTGTAATCTCTTAACACCTTTTAACGTAGTGATTCCCTCGCATCGCAATGCTAAAACGGCTAAAATAGGGAATAAATCAGGGCAGTTTGTAGCATCAAATTCAAAACTTTTTAAATTACGCTTTGATATAGTAATTGCATTTTCTGAAAAGGTAACATTTGCACCACATTGGTTCAATACGTCAATTATTTTTCGATCGGCTTGTTTGGAATTTATTTTAAGACCGTGCATAGTAATAGTACCATACAATGCTCCTGCTACTAAAAAATAGGCAGCACTACTCCAGTCGCCATCTACTTTTGCTTCAATAGGACGAAATATTTGAGTTTTAGGAAATGTATAGGTGTCATTATTCTCCTGAACGTATATACCAAATTGAGAAAGAGTTTCTATTGTTAGGTCCAAATAAGGTTTGCTAACATTATTTTTCAATGAAATAGTGTGTGGTGTTTTGTGAGCTGCTAGAGCATATAAATAAAACAATCCCGAAATATATTGCGAACTTTCAGTAGAATTTATCTCAATATCTACAGGTCGAAATGGACCTTTTATTTTGAAAGGTAATTTTCCGTGATTTGAGGTAAAAGAAATACTGAGTTTTTGAAAAATTTCTTCAAAAAATATCATGTTTCGATTTAAAATACTGCCCGATCCTTCAATAATTGATTCTGAGTGTTTTGATGCCATTATGGCCGTAAACATTCTAGAGCTGAGTCCACTTTCGCCGCAATGAATATGAAGTTTTTTGTCTGGAATGCCATTTGAAATGATTTCGATACTATTTTCGGAAATAAAATTAAGAGTAGCGCCACAAGTTTTTAAAATATTTAATGCTGCTGTTTCGTCGTCAGAATGTCCAAAATTGTGCAACAAACTTTTGCCTTTTGCCAGTAACATGCCCGCCAAAAGTCTTTGTGAGTGACTCTTGGAAGGAGGTACGTGAAGTGCTCCATTTATATTCCCTACAAATTTAATCGTTTTTTGCATCTAAAAATTCTATGAGTAAGGACCTGAGATTTTCAAAAGATAGTTTCTGTATACTCGCTTTCCCTAATTTTTCAAGTACTATAAAATCTATAAAATTTGAGTTCATTTTTTTGTCATGTGTAATTTTCTGCATCATCATTTCTATATCAAATGAAAAAGATGTAGGAAGAAAATATTGATTTAAAAGAGATTTGATTTTTAAAGAAGAAATGGACGTATTATTTTTTTCGGAAACAAAACAAGCGAACATCATTCCAATTGCTACCGCTTTGCCGTGTGAAATTTTATACTCCGACTCAATAGCATGGCCTAAGGTATGCCCATAATTGAGTATTTTTCTTATCTCTTTGTCAAAAGGATCTTGTTCTATAATTGAGCATTTTATATCAATACAGCTTTTGAATAGGGCAATTAATTTTTCTTCCGGAAACGACTTATATTCAAATTGAGAAAATTCTAAAAGTTCTAAAATTCCTGGATTTGCTATACATCCATATTTTATAATTTCGGCAAACCCATCATTAAAGTCTTCTTTTTTCAACGATTTTAAAAAAGATAGATCATATGCAATAAATTCTGGCTGTGCAATGGTGCCAATCACATTTTTAATAGCTCCAAAATTTAAGCCATTTTTACCTCCAATTGAAGCATCTATGCTACTCAAAACCGTAGTAGGAAAAAATCCAAATGGGATTCCTCTCTTATAGCAAGACCCAACAAACCCCAAAATATCGGATACAATTCCGCCGCCTACTCCTATCAAAAGGTAACTTTTGTCAACATTGAGCTCAAGTAATTGCTCAATATAAACTTCTAAATTACCAAAATTTTTTGAATTTTCATTTCCTTCAATCAATATTTTTTTTTCGATATTTATAAACTTGGATGAATGAGCATCCAAAACATTTTTGTCAATAAAATAACAAATATTCGTGCCCTGTTTATTTTGTTTGCATACAAAATCCTCAAATTTTGTGTCGAATAAAAGTTGCGTTTTATTAGAAAATTGAATGGTATAAGATTTTATTTGTGACATAAAGGCTATAAAATGCAAATTTACGAAATTATTATTCTATTAAACATCATAAATGCGCTATTTTTGCGTTAAACAATTCAATTATACCCAAATGTCATTAATTAATAGAAGATATAATTTAAAATTAGCAGGGGACAATGCCTTTATATCTTCTAGTTCTATTAATTTCAATCAATATTTTAAGTTCTTGGATTATATATTTTTTTTAATTTTTAATGCATGTTGAGAAATTATCAATTTTGTCTTTTTTTAATGTTCATTATTTCATGCAAATTAAATGCACAAGACGCGCATTATTCTCAAATAGCTAATTTTGGATTGTTTTATAATCCTGCACATACGGGAAATTTTAATGGAAATAGTCGTGCAATGGCTATTTTTAGGAATCAAAATATTGCGGTAGCTAATACGCCTATGACGGGTGTATACAATTCTTACGGAGCCTCATTTGATACTAAAATTTTTAAAGAAAATACAGGTGACAATACATGGTCAATAGGTCTATTATTTAATGGAGATCATGCTGGAGAAGGCACACTTTCTACGCATGATATAAGTTTTGCTACGTCATATAAATTGGCTTTGGATCGATATGGATCTTCTTTTTTATCGGCAGGAATTCAAGGAGGATTTACTTCAAAGAGAATTTTTTCGAACGATTTAATTTTTGGAAATCAAGTAGAAGGGTTTGAATTTAATCCTCAAATTCCTAATTTTGAAACATATCTTGATGGAAGATCGCAAATCCAAGCTAACTTTAACATAGGATTGATTTGGCAGCAAAAGGTCAATGATGGATTTGGCTATCAAATGGGATTTGCTATATATAATCTCAATAGACCCAATCAGTTTTTCTATGAAAACTCTTCGAGTAGTGTATATAAGCGCTACGTAGTTCATGCGGGGACAGAATTTTTTGCAGATGAATCCTTAGTTATAGCACCGTCTATTGTCTATATGAAACAAGGTCCTGCTACCCAAACAAATATTAGTACGGTAGTTAAGAAAAATGTAAATGAATATTTAAATGTTGTTGGAGGAATTCGATATCGGCTTAAAGATGCTTTTATCATTCAAGCGGGTATTGAGTATCAAAAGTATAGAATAACAGCCAGTTATGATTTTACGGTATCAGGATTAAGCAGCACCAATAAAACACAAGGGGCTTTTGAATTGTCATTTGGATATATATTTGGTGATGAGACTGAAGTAAGTTTGAGTGGCAAACAATTTTGCCCAAGTTTTTAAAAAAATGATATAAATTTGTAAAAAATAAATTTGAGCCATTATGAAAGGATTTTCAAAGATGAAATTTATAGGATTGTTTTTCATAGCACTCATTATCGCTTGTGGAAAAGATGAGGGAGAGCAAGTGGGTTATTTGACACCTATCATGATTACCTCACCTTCTAAAAATCCTTTTGAAAGTAAGACGAATACACCAATAAGTTTTGCAGCTACTTTTACTACAGATACAATAATAGATTCTGTTCGTGTAAACTATATTGTAGATTCTATGAATATTGGAAATAATGAAGACTCGTTAAAATTTTTCAAAACATATTTATTTTCAAGAAGATATAATGTTCAAACAATAGCAGACGTATTGGCACTTACAAAATATCCACCCATCAATGGCTATATTCGCATCAAATTTGAACTCTATACCTCTAAAAGAAGCCGAGTAGAAAAGTGGCTTACCATCAAAATGATTTAACATGAATCTTTCCGATTGGCGAAAAGAATACGACAAATATAAACTATCTGAAGATGCCGTAGCGTCTTGTCCATTTATACAATTCAAAAAATGGTTTGACGATGCACATAAAGAAGGTGTGGAAGAACCCAATGCTATGTCTATAGCTACATGTGGCAAAGATATGATGCCCGACACTCGTATGGTGTTGCTTAAAGAAATTGAGGATAATGCATTTTTGTTTTATACTAATTATACAAGTGTCAAAGGAATGGATTTGGAAGAAAATCCTCACGCAAGTTTACTTTTTTATTGGGAAAAATGCCAAAGACAAGTAAGAATAAAAGGAACGGTAACAAAAGGAAGCAGAGAAAAAGCAGAAATATATTTTTCTTCTAGACCCGAAAATAGTCAGTTTTCGGCTATTGCATCGCCTCAAAGTCAAGAAATCGAATTGGAGCAATTGGTAAAGAATTTAGAAAATATCATCAATAATCCTTCAACAGCTAAATGTCCTGAAAATTGGGGGGGATATTATGTACATCCATTAGAAATAGAATTTTGGCAAGGTCAGCCAGGACGATTACACGACAGAATTGTATATAAAAAAGAAGTGGATCGATGGATTATTAAAAGATTGGCTCCTTAAAAATTTAAAGAATATATGAAAAATTTCTTACTGCTTATCGCTTCTTTTTTTATTGTTGATAGTTTTGCTCAAACAAATGACACGTCGAAGTTAAATGAGTTTGAATCTATAATTATTGATCATTCCAATATCAATGGATTGATCAATTCTCATAAAAAAATCATTAAAAGAAGTCCATTTACAGAAGGGTATCGTATTCAAATTTTCAATGGAAATAGTAGAGAGGAAGCTATGAAGGTCAAGTCTGAATTTTATAACAAATTTCCTTCAATTAGATGCTACACTATATACCAGCAACCCTATTATAAAGTGCGTGTTGGAGATTATCCTAATCCCGAAAGTGCACGAAATGATTTGAAGTTATTGGGAAGATACTTTCCTTCATCTTTTTTGGTGCCTGAAAAAATACGAAGATTAGATAATGATGACGATAAGGAAGAAGAAACCAAAAAGAAACCTTAATTTTTAACTTTCTATCCACATTTTCACTAAATCAAAAAAAAAAAAGTATTGTAGTCAATTAGAAAAGTTTATACTTGCACTTCAAATTGTATAATTATAAATTGAAATAGAAGATGGCAAAGGAAATATTTGAAATAGATTACATCATTAAAACATCTCCCAGAATTCTTTATGATTTTGTAAAATTGCCAACCCATCTTTCTCAGTGGTTTTGTGAACGTTGTGATAATAAAGGGGATGAATATACCTTCATGTGGAAAGGCTATAAAGAAAATGCGACATTGATAGATGATATTGAAGAAGAATTGATAGCATATCAATGGGAAAATAGCGAAAATGACGAATTTTTTGAATTTGCAATTCAACAGAATGAAATAAGTGGCGATACGGTTCTAATCATCACGGATTTTGCGGATGCCAGTGAAATGGAAGATCAAAAAATGTGGTGGGAAAACCAAGTGGTAAAGCTACAACGTGCCATGGGAAGTTAATATTCCCTTATGAAAACATCTGAAAAAGAACATAAATTTCGTTTCTTAAAAGCCTATGCCAAACTCTTGGACGGCCAATTTACATTACCTTTTTTTAATTTTAAATTTGGGATAGATCCTTTATTGAGTTTAATTCCATTTATAGGTTCTTTTGCTGGTTTTATTTCGGGTTTTATTTTCGTTTTATTATCACTACAATTAGGCGCAGAAGGAAAGGTAATTATTCTTATGCTTCGTAATATTTTTATTGATCTTTTGGTAGGCGAAATTCCTATATTAGGACAATTAGGGGATTTTGTAATCAAAGCCAATGAACGAAACTACAAGCTCATAGAAGCGCATTATTTTGAAGGAAAACACAAAGGCAGTGGTATAGGAATAATAATAGGTTTGTTATTGTTTTTGTTGCTTTTCATTATTGGAGTAGCATATTTATTTATTAAATTAATATCTCAATTTTCGCATTTCATTTTATCATTATTTTAGATTTATAATTTCAGATTAAATAATAAATCCATTCTTTGTTAAAACTATTTTGTTTATTTTTGCAGTTATGAACCCTACCAAAGAACGTGTACGAAAACCAGATTGGCTCAAAATTAAATTGCCTTCTGGAAATAACTTTAGCGAACTCAATAAGAATATACAAGAAAATAGACTTCATACTATTTGTGAAAGTGGGCGTTGTCCCAATAAAGAAGAATGCTGGGGCGCAGGTACCGCTACCATCATGATTTTGGGAAATGTATGCACTCGCTCATGTCAGTTCTGTAATGTAGAGACAGGAAAGCCCGAAGATGTAGATATTTTTGAGCCAGCTAGAGTGGCACAATCCGTTAAAAAAATGGGAGCAAAACATATCGTTATCACCAGCGTAGATAGAGATGATCTTATTGATGGGGGAGTAGGAATTTGGGCTGCAACCGTTAGAGCCATTCGAAAGCAAGCTCCAGGTGTAACGATGGAGACATTAATTCCAGACTTTAAGGGGGATAAGGCTATTTTAGATAAAATAGTAGAAGTATCTCCGGAAGTAGTTTCACATAATTTGGAAACAGTAGAGCGATTGAGCCGCAAAGTGCGAATTCAAGCACAATTTGATAGAAGTTTATTTGTCTTGAAATATTTGAAAGAAAAGGGTATTCGCAGAACAAAATCGGGCATTATGCTAGGTTTGGGCGAAACGGAGGATGAGTTGTATGAGGCAATGGATATGTTGCGCAAAGCCAATGTAGATATAATCACACTAGGTCAATACCTTCAGCCTTCACGAAAGCACTTGGAAGTTCAACGATATGTAACTCCTGAGGATTTCGAAAAATATAGACTGGTAGCGCTAGAAAAAGGCTTTATGTTTGTAGAAAGTGGTCCTATGGTGAGAAGTAGTTATCATGCCGAAAAACATATTTTATAGTTTTTTTTGAATTTGGTAAAACAAAAATCGATTTTTTTTTGTTATACTAATTCATTATACGGTTTTATCAATGATATCAAATCTTCTTAGTTTTACCTCATCGTTTGTTTTAGGGGCTTTGCACTCGCTAGAGCCCGGACATGGTAAGTCTATTGTGGCTTTGCATACATCGCAGTCAAAGAAGTTTACCGATGGACTGATGATGCTTTCCAGTCTCTTAATTACTCATTTTTCATTAGTTTTGGTGGTATCTATTTTATTTTTCAAATTACCAAATTTTGAGCATATAGAGTGGCTTCAAGTGGGATCTTCTGTTATGATTATTTGCTACGGGTTGTTTTTATTAATAAAAAAATCTAAGAAAAATGATGATTATCTTGGGTGTAGTTGTCATGATACACAAATAAATAGTCACGAAAAGAAATCCCATAAAGAGAAAATTTGGTTAGGTTTTTTGGCAGGACTTACACCTTGCCCATCTGTCTTGTCGCCTATTTTTATTTCGTTGAGTACTGATAGTTTTAAGAATATATTTTTTTATATTTTTTCTTATATGTTAGGAGTTGTTGCTGTTTTTTTGGTACTTTACATGGCAGTTTTTTTGTTTCGAGCTAGAGCAAATCAATGGCTAGCCAATATAAGTAATTGGTTCAATCCGCATATCTTTAGTGGCGCATTGATGATAGCTATAGGATTGTTTTATTTATTTATCCATTTCTTTCATGATCATGCATAATTTATGAAAATAAAGGTGCTACTTATAGGAAAAAGTTTTCCTAATTTCACAAAAGAAAGTATAGATTATTTTATAAATAAAATCAAGCATTTTGTTCCTATCGAGTGGGTAGAAATTGTGATGAAAAAAACCGTAGACCATATAGATACTATGAAGCAGCTAGAAGGAGAGGCTTTTGAAAAATATATAGACAAATCGGACCATGTAATTCTTCTAGACGATAAAGGCAAGAAATACACCAGTGAACAGTTTGCTCAATTTTTACAAAATAAGCAAGATACGAGTATAAAAAACCTTGTCATTTTAGTTGGGGGCGCGTATGGATTTTCACAAAAAATATATGATAGGGCAGATGGCAAATTGTCCTTATCCGATATGACGTTTTCGCACCAAATCATTCGTCCTATTTTTTTGGAGCAAATATACAGAGCTTATACGATTATGAAAGGCATTCCGTATCATCATGCGTAGTTTCTAGTCCAATAAATCGGGTCTGCGTTCTTGCGTTCTTGCGATAGACTGGTCTAGCTTCCATTGTTCAATATTTTTTTGATGACCACTAAGTAAGATACCGGGTACTTCCATGCCTTCCCATACTTCGGGGCGAGAATACACAGGCGGTGAGAGTAGATTGTCCTGAAAGCTATCACTGAGTGCTGAACTTTCGTTGTTTAATACACCAGGTATAAGTCTCCCAATACTATCTGCAAGCACTGCTGCCGGCAATTCGCCGCCAGAAAGTACATAATCTCCAATAGAAATTTCAAGGGTTACATATTTTTCTCTAATTCGCTCATCTATTCCTTTGTAATGCCCACATATCATAAGAATATTTTCTTTTAATGACAGTGAATTGGCTATTTTTTGATTATATGTTTTTCCATCGGGGCATAAAAAAATGATTTCATCATAATTTGTGTTTTTTTTCAAATCTTCAATACAAGCGGCCAAAGGTTCGCACATGATTACCATTCCTGCATCACCTCCATATTGATAATCATCTACTTGACGATATTTTCCTATGCCATATTCACGTAGCGAAATGAGATTGATTTCAAGAAGTCCTTTGTCTTTGGCGCGTTTCACAATGGAATGCGTCAAAAAACTTTCAATCAATTCGGGAATTACACTTATTATATCTATTTTCATGGGTTTATATATCTAAAAGTCCTTCGGGAAGTTCAAAATACAAGATTCGGTTATCTTCGTCTTCATTTATTATCCAATCTTTTACAAAAGGGATTAAAACTGTTTTTTCAGAGTTTTCGAGTTTTACTTCGAGGGTAGTTTGTGCTTTGGTTTCGTAAATTTCTACTACGTGTCCCAGCATTGTTTTTTTGTCATACACCATATACTCCATATAGTCTTCCCAGTCCACTATCTCAAAACATTGTTCTGCAATATGTTCGGGCAAGAAAAGCTCCATTTGATTGAGTCCAGAGGATTCTTCTTTGCTTTTTATTTTTGTAAATTTGACTAGAGCCGATTCTCCATCAAAATCTAAATTTTCAATTAAATAAGGGGAATAAACCCCTTTTTTTTCTAAAAAAAATGCTTTGAAAGTATCTTCAAGCAATTCATAATCAAAAGCCACGCGCATAGTGCCATCAAATCCTTTTGATTTTAAAATTTTACCGACTTTTACAAATTGATTGTCCATATATATAAAGCAAAAAAAGTGAAAACTGCTTTTACACAATTTTCACTTTTATAATTTTAATGTTTTTTGTAGAAATTATTCTGCTTCTGGTGCAGTTTCTTCAGTAGCTTCTGGCGCAGTTTCTTCAACTGGAGCCTCCATTACTTCTTCAGCTGGAGTTTCTGTTACTACATCTTCTACTACTTCTTCAGTAGCTTCTTCTGCAGGAGTTTCAGCTGCTGCTAATTTCTCAGCATAAGCCTCTCTTTTCTTCACCTCATCAGCCAATTTTTGAGATTTTTTAGCATCTTTTTCAGCTGTCAATTTCTCTACTCTAGAAGCAATTTTGTCTGATTTGTACTCAAGCCAAGCTTGCATTTTAGTTTCCATTTCTTCTACAGTCATTGCACCTTTTCTCACACCTCTTGCCAAGTGTTTTTTGTACATAACGCCTTTGTAAGAAAGGATTTTTTTAACGGTATCAGTAGGCTCAGCACCACTCATTACCCATTGAAATGCTTTGTCGAAATCAATATTGATCGTTGCAGGAACGGTCAAAGGATTGTAATCTCCAATTCTGTCGATGAATTTTCCATCTCTTCTTGCACGGCTATCGGCCACTACTACATAGTAGTATGGTCTTTTACTTCTTCCGTGTCTTTGTAATCTTATTTTAGTTGCCATAAAAACTTAAAAATTAATTAAAAGTTAGTTAAAAATTTTGAGGTGCAAAAATACAATTTAATTTTTAAATGATTTGATATTTTTTATCTTTTTTAACTCGCTGAATCTGAACTTCTTCTGAAATAGGGGTTTGGTGTAATATATTGTTTATTAATTCTATACCAAAATACGGAATCAGCGATACGCCTTTGGTGCCAAACCCGTTAAAAATATATATATTGGCATACGACGGATGAACATCTACAAAAGGTCTTCGATCGTGAGATGTTGTTCGAAAAGCAGCCAAATGATTTACCAATTCAAAAGAATTTTCTTTCAATAAGAAATGGCATTTTTCTAATAAATCATTTTTTGCTTTGGCTGTGTGTGTAGGTTCTTGAACAGAAACTCGATCAAAAGTAGATCCCACCCAAAAATGCTCTTTGAAGTAGCAGATAAATTTACCTTTGTGAATGACATTTTTTAATTCAAAATGTTGTGATTTAATTTCCAACGCCTCGCCACGATTGGGCGCAAAGGGAAGGTGATTGAAGTATGGATTGTCCAAAACACCTATTCCTTCGGCAAAAATAATAGAATTATAAGTAATATCTTTGTAGCGATTGGCTGTTGTGTCCAATTGATCGTAATCAAAATTTTCATATAAAATACATTGATTATTTTGAAAAATATAAGATAACGATTCCAAGAATTGAGGAACGGATACTTGATAGGAATTTTTGATTAAAACTTTTTGATTTTCAATGATTTTTATCCAATCTTTTTTTGATTCTATCGATAGAAGCAGGTTGGAATAAGATATGGGATCCTCTACATATTTTTCTATCAATATTGGATTGATAAAAGATTGTTTTTCAATTTGATAAAAAGATTTTGCGGTATTGAGAAAATCATAATATTTCCAAGAAAGTACAAAATTTCGACCTGAAATAGGATTGATAATTCCCGATGAAATCATCGAAGCAGCTGGTTTTTCGTTTTTTATGATTTGAAAAGGAATTCCTTTTTCAAAGAGGATTTTCCCTAGTGAAAATGCCGCTAAACCACCGCCGACTATTAGTATCAAAATTATTTTTTTAAATGAATGGTAAAAATAGAATATTTTTGCTCAAAATTAATTCAAAAAATATCATGGAAGAGAATAATATAAAAAATGACGAAGTAAGAGATAAAAGCATTGTAGATTCAGCAGAAGATACAAGTAGTTTGTTCAAAAAATTATTGCCCTTATTGTTTGCACTAGTATTGGCCATTTTGTTGTTTTTATTTTTCAATAAAGGGAGCAATGTAAATCAAACCGAAATGCAACCTACGGTAAATGCTACACCACTGGATTCATCAGCTATGAATGCTATAGATACAACCAGTATGGTATCAGACAAATTAGCGGTAGATACTGCAAAATAATTTATTACAATTTTTAATTAGAATATCGCCCAAATGCACGTCATTTGGGCGTTTTTATTTATCACATAACATTAGCTTAACCTTTAGTTCAAATAGGGTTAATATTTCTTAAAAAACTTAACTGTAGCTTAATTCTATCAAGGTCAAAACCGCTTTAGTTTTGCACTTGAAAAAATTAAAAAGTATAAGTTTTGAAAAAGTTACAATTATTTATTTTATTGACATTGAGCTGTATATCATTTTATGGCCAAATTTCTTTTACAGGAGTAGTAAAAGACGAGAGCAACAATCCTATTGGTTTTGTATTTGTAAAGGTAAAGGATCAATCCTTAGGTGCCAAAACGGATGCCAATGGTAATTTTCGAATTAATTTTCCTTTTAAAGGAGAATATGTTTTAGAATTGAGCAATTTGAATTATGAAACATTGACAAAAACCGTAGTAGTTGCAGAAGGACAAAATGAAATGCAAACCTTTGTGATGAAAACCAGTATTAAAAAAGTAAAAGGCGCATTGGTTAGAGGTTCAAAGAACAAAGAATCGGAACAAGCGACTCTCCTTGATCAGAAAAAGCAAGTTGTGATTCAAGAAAAAATGGGGTCTCAAGAAATGAGCCGTAAAGGAGCCAGTGATGCAGGTGCTGCTGTAGCAAAGATGGCTGGAGTAAGTAAAGAAGAAGGTGGTGGAAGTCAAATATACGTAAGAGGATTGGGTGATAGATATAATACTACTACTTTAAATGGTATGTTTTTACCATCAGATAATCCTGAGTTTAAAAATATATCTTTGGATTATTTTCCAATTGATGTGATACAAAATATTGGTGTAAGCAAAACCTATAATTCTAATTTGTTAGGCGATTTTGGAGGTGCTTCTATCGATATTGCTACAAAAGAGTTTTATGGCAAACCTAGTTTGACGCTAGAAGTTAAAACAGGCTTTAATTCAAATGCAATTTCAAATAAAAATTATGGATCGGGAACCAATATTATTGGTGTAGTAGAAAATACCGAACTTCCTACATTGGTTGAAGGAAAATTTGTAGAAAGAAACTGGCAACCCCAAGAGCGTACGATGCCAAGATTGAATGGTGAAATTAGCCTAAATGGCGGTTTTTCAAAGAATTTTGGACTAAAAACAAAGTTTAGTCTTTTTGGAACTGCATCAAATAGTCATAAATTTTATCAATATGAAGGGTTAACAAAAGTAATTTATGCGTCAGGGGGAGATGCTCAAAATTTTAATAAAACGAGTTATGTTTTCAATGTAAATCAAAATGCAATGTTGAATATGACATTGTCTACAAGTGCTAAATTTAAGTCTAAGCTTAATTTGCTTGGATTTAGAACTGTGAGCAATCAAGTAAATGAATATGTAGGATTTAATAATGGTATAAATGATAGTCTATACAGAAGAAGAATGATAAAAGATATTAGTGGATTATACGTAATTCAATCTATCAATGAATGGAAGCCTAGCGATAAGTTATCTTTTTTGGTAAGTAGTTCGGCCAATTTGATAGAAAATAATCAACCCGATCGATTGACGACCTCTTTGACTATAAAGGATGGGGCTTATAAGTTTTTGGTTAACAATTCTGGAGACCATAGTTCATATTATCAAAAATTATCTGACAAAGATTATTCATTAAATTTAAATGGAAAGTATAGGTTAATTCAGGATTCTGCAAAAGGAACAGATAAATTGACAATGGCTCTTGGCTATACTTTACGATATAAAGATCGTTATTTTGAACAATCTGATTTTGTATATAGACCTAATGCCGCGTTAAATAATGGTATTAATCCTAATACAATTGATGCTGCATTTACTGAAAGTAATTATTCAAATGGATTTTTCACAATGGAAGATGAGAATCCAAAAAATGGAAAAATAGATCAGAATAATTATTCTGGAGAATTGAGTATTCAGTCTCCAAGCTTAGGATTCGATTATATAGTTAGTGATAAATTATCTGTTAATTTTGGAACACGAATCGATTTTATAAATCAATATGTGAATTGGAATATCACTTCTACATATCCCAATAAAGGTGACGTAGGTTATTCAGATTTAAAAATTCTACCTTTTATAAACTTAAAGCATGAGATTTCAGAAAAAGAAAACTTGAAATTAGCATTCAGCAAAACGTATACATTACCACAATTCAAGGAGTTAGCACCATTCTTATACTACGATATAAGTACATATAATACTAGAGGAAATCCTTATTTGTATGCGTCGGATAATTACAATTTAGATGTAAAGTATGAGATCTTCCCATCACAAACAGAGTTGTTCTCAATTGCTGGATTTGGAAAATTTATCCAAAATCCTATAAACAAAATCTTTGAAGCTTCAGCTGGAGCAGACCAAATGGTTTTTGCAAATTCTGGAGAATTAGCCATGGTGTTTGGAGCAGAGTTGGAGTTAAAGAAAAATTTAATTGACAAGATGAATGGAAGCGATAGCTCTTTTAAATATGCTTTGACAGGAGGTATGAATGTGTCCGCTCTATATAGCAGACAAGATTTGAATAAAGATAAAATTTCAAAAGAAAATGCTGGATATACCTCTGCTATTTTTACAAACACAAGCTCGGGATTACAAGGAGCTTCTCCATTGATTTTTAATTTTGACCTTACTTTGAGAATGAAATTTAAGAAATATCAACCTCAATATTCATTAGTTTGCAATTATTTCTTCGACAGATTGTATTCATTGGGTGCTCAAGGAGCTGGAGATGTATACGAAAAAGGAGTTCCTTCACTTGATTTAATATCTAGGCATACATTGAATGATAAAATTAATATATCATTTAACTTCAAAAATATCCTAAACCCTAAAATTGAAAGATATCAGGAAGTTTCTGGCAAAGACCCTGTAACTATTTCTTCATTTAGAAAAGGAATGGATATTTCATTAGGCTTTAATTATAATTTTTAAAAAAATAACCAAAAAATAAATTATTAAACCAAAAATCAAAAAAAATGAAAAAACAAATTATTGCAATCACAATCGTTTTAGCTACGATTATTACAGTTTCTAGCTGTAAAAAAACAACAACAACAAACACTTCTACATTCAATCTTGTTCAAGATAGTTTGCAAGGAAATATTGCAGATGGTGAGGTGGTTTTAAAAGCGGGACTAAAATACAAATTAATTGGTCCCTTAGTAATCAAAACTGGAGCTACATTGACTATTGAAGCAGGAGCTACAGTAGAAGCTCAAACTGCATTTGGTGCATCAAATCTATTTATTTCAGTAGAAAGAGGTGGAAAATTAAATGCTAATGGTACGGTTTCTAGTCCAGTTACATTTACTTCTACAGGAACTGCTTTTGGAAGCTGGGGAGGAATTTGTATTCATGGAAAATCTCCAAATAACGTAGGAGTTGACGCTGCTTCTGAAATCAATGGTACTCAATATGGTGGAACAGATGCTACTGATAATTCGGGTTCTATGACTTATTGTATTATAAGAAATACTGGTGCAAAAAATGGTGACAAAGAATTCAATGGAATGTCTTTCTTTAGTGTAGGAAGTGGTTCTACATATCATCATATTGCTATCTTTAATGGTGGTGATGATGCTTTTGAATGGTATGGTGGTACTGTAAATGGTAGCTACTTATATGCTGAAAATAACGATGATGACAATTTTGACTATGATTTAGGTTTTGTAGGAACGTTGGAGAATTTGTATAGTATTAATACAAATACAAACGCTTCTTCAGATAGTAGAGGTATTGAGGCAGATAATCATCCAACAGCTTTTACAAGCTTACCTTATTCAAATCCTGTTATCAAAAATGTATCAGTTGTAGGAAGAGGAGCTACTACAGTTCCGGCATCAGGTTCACAAAAAGAAGGTATCTTCTTGAGAAGAGGTGTTAAATCTATTATTACTAATGCTTATGTTCAAGGTTATGCAGTAGGTATTGGTGTTCAACACGATGAAACTATTGCTAATCTAACTGCAGGTTCATTAAAAGTAAACAATGTTCAATTTAATGATGTAACAACAAAAACTAAAGGTACTTCAACTGCAAATGCTACTACGAATGTATCTGCTGTAGCTACTGAAGGAACAACAACAGGTGCAGGAAATGGTGCTTCTAAACCTACTTGGGCTAATTGGTTTTAATCTCCAATTCTTTATAATTTTTTCAAAAGGGTCTCGCAATTGCGAGGCTCTTTTTTTATACCTATAAAATAATCCAAATTAAATGCCTTTATAACAAGATAGTATAATCAAAAGAAAACTAATATTATAAATGGTATTAAAGGTCAAATGTAGTCTTGTAAATAGCTGCAAAGTGAAAAATACTAGCCGTAAGTACAAACAAATGCCATATAAGATGCGTATATTTCCGATGCTTTTGAATATAAAAAAGCACCCCAACCAAATAAGATAATCCTCCTAATAAAATAAGTATAAAAATGTCGTGAGGCATAGATGATACTATGGGTTTGATAATAAATAGAACCATACAACCAAGAAATACATATAATCCTATAGAAAAAGCCTTAAAACGTCCCATAAAAAAGAACTTCATGAAAATCCCCAAAATGAGAATTATCCACAAAATAGTTAAGAATATTGTTGCTAATGGATTAGGAATAAATTTATTGACAACAGGGGTATATGTGCCACCAATGAGCAAAAAAATAGCCATGTGGTCAAGGGTTCTAAATTTCAGTTTTAGTTCCGCATTTTTGATGTAATGATACATACTAGAGGTAGCATATACCGCAATTAATCCCACAGAATAAATAATAAGTCCCGCTAAATTAGATGGATTGTGTGAAAGAATAGCCTTGAAAAGCATAAATGGGCAGGCAATCAAAAAGAACAATAACCCAATCAAATGACTCAAAAAATTGAGTTTTTCTTCAAATGCTGTGTATTGTGACATAATTACTCTGCAATTTTTGAAGCAATTTCTGTTCTGCCTATCCATGGGTGGAAAATATATCCGCGAATTTCAGCAGTTTTAAAATCGGGTCTCAAAGTCAAAAGACATCGATATTTTTTTCCCGATATAGGATCATATACATAGCCTCTATATTTATATCTCCCCTCCTGTTGAAAATCCATCATCATCAAGGTTCCTGTCATTCTTCTATTCCTTAGCGCAGGATTGGGATTATTTATATCTAACATAGTTCTACCTGCCTCTTGGTCATCTTCATACATCCAAGTGATTTTTCCATAATATTTTTTTGTGCTTTCTAGATAGAATACTTTTACCTTTTGTTTTTTATTTTCGGAAAGCCACGTTCCCATTACTTCTTTGTTTGCTTGTGCAGAAACGATAAGTTGAATTGATAAGAAAATAAACAAAAAAATAGGTTTCATGTATTTGAAAATTTATGTAATCCTGCAAAAATACTATATTTTATGTTTATCCTATTTTTAATTTTTATATAAAATATAATTTCATTAATAAAAAAAGCCAACCGATTTTTTCTCGATTGGCTTTTTGGATATAATTAAAAAAGTATTATCTTAGTAATAAGTCAAACGAATAACATTTGAAATATATTTTGCCAAACGAATTACTTGACATGTGTAGCCAAATTCATTGTCATACCATGCGTAGATTGTAGCACTTTTTTTGTCTTCACTGATAATAGTAGCATTGCTATCATATTCAAGGGCATGAGAGTTCCCAATTACGTCGGTACTTACTAGCTCTGTACTTACTGAGTAATCTATTTGTTCAATTAAATCACCGTGAGTTGCTGCATTTTTGATAGTAGCATTCATATCTTCAAGAGAAGTTTCTTTTTTCAATCGTAATGCTAAAATAGCCAGCGAAACATTAGGTATAGGAACACGAACCGCATTCGCAGTCAATTTTCCTTTCAATTGTGGAAGTGCTTTTACGGCAGCACTTGCAGCCCCTGTTTCCGTAATAACCATGTTCATTGGTGCCGATCGACCTCTTCTTGAACTTTTATGGAAATTATCTACTAAGTTTTGGTCATTTGTAAAAGCATGAACGGTCTCAATATGTCCACT
Source organism: Chitinophagales bacterium (assembly GCA_040383345.1). Classification (GTDB taxonomy): domain Bacteria; phylum Bacteroidota; class Bacteroidia; order Chitinophagales; family JADJOU01; genus CHPMRC01. The sequence goes on from JBEIDU010000030.1 coordinate 21,238, forward strand.
TTCTATGCCATACGTCTCATCCAAAACTTTCAATACAGGTACAATTGCGTTAGTAGTACAAGATGCCGCAGAATAAACATTATGTTTTGTAATATCAAATTCTTTGTGATTCACACCATATACGATATTAGGCATAGAACCTTTTCCTGGAGCGGTCAATAATACTTTTGCTATACCTTTTGATTTTAGATGCTGGCTCAATTGCTCTTCGGTACGGAATACCCCTGTGCTATCAATCAATAGCGCATCGTTAATACCATATTGAGTATAGTCGATATTAGCAGGATCCGATTCAGTAATTACTTTGATTTGTTGGCCATTTGTAATCAAAATTCCTTTTTCTACATCATAGGCTACAGTTCCTTTCATTTGACCATGAATACTATCTTTTTTGAGCAAATAAGCTCTTTTGATCAGTTCTTCTTCATTTTTCATACGAATAACAATGGCTTTCAATCGCAATTGAGAACCACTTTCTTCACTAATCATACGAGCTACTAGTCTACCAATTCTTCCAAATCCAAAAAGAACTACATCTTTTGGTTCGATTTGTTTTTTGTCTTTTCCAATGAAATTTTGCAACTTGTTGTTTACAAAGTCAGTGGCAGAACTATAGTTGCTACCTTCTTGTATCCATTCTTTTGCCAATCTACCCAAGTCAATTCTTGAAGGTGCCAAATCTAATTGAGCAATTTCTCTTGCAATGGCCAATGTTGTAGCGGTGTCAATAGCCATATCGGCGAACTGTATAGCGTATTCGTGATAATTGATAATTTCGGTTACGCTTTTGTCCGAAAGTTTTCTTCTAAAAAGCACTAAATCTGTTTTTTTGTCAAATTCTAAGGTAGAGCAAATATGGCTAAGCTCTAACGCTTCTCTTTTCTTTGCTACCCATACATTTAAATTTTCATCAAAATTGGTATTCATTATATATAATTTATAGATTAAACAAAAAAGCCGAACACTCATTTTCGTTTAAGTGTTCGGCTTATCTTTTTTTTAATTAAGAATTTTTTTCAATACCTGCATTATTCAGCAAATATTTCTAATGGCAACTCTACAGATTGTTCTTTTGTAAGAGCAATTACTACTGTATAGCTTCCTACTTCTTTGAAGGGCCACACCGCGCCGGTCCGCCAGTACGTCGATATGCATCGCCGGATCGCATCGTGCCACATCAACGGCAAACCCGGAAGGGTTCAGCAGCACAACATCCTCGCCCCCTGCATCGATGTTGAAGGAGCGTCGCACGAGAGCCACCGTGCTTCGTTGATCGTCATACATCATCCGACGGACTGTGGTGTCGGTGGCGATGACGCCATAGCCCATAG
>JBEIDU010000031.1:0-21656 GCA_040383345.1 Chitinophagales bacterium
ACATCTTTTCGATACTTAATAATATCTTTTAAGAAGTAATATAGTATTTTTTGAAACAATTTCTCTAACTTAAAAAGATACAATAATTTAACTGTTATAAAAACAAATTCAAAACAAAGTTTAAACAAAGAATACGATAAAGATTTATTAGAATTATACAAAATCTTGAAGGAATTTAAGAATGCAAATTTAATTTTTTTGAATTAGTTTTGCATTAAAATTAGTGAAATATGGATTATGAATTAATGGAAGAGCGATCAAAATCGAATTGGTGGCAGCGATTGAAGAAAAACATTAATACAGAAACGTCTCAAAAACTTGAAACACCCGATGGTATTTGGTTCAAATGTCCAAAATGTAGACACACTGAAGTAGCAAAGGATTTTGAAGAAAATCTTTTTGTATGTAAAAAATGTGAATACCATAGTCGTATTTCTTCAAGAGAATATTTCAAATTGCTTTTTGATGATAATAAATTTGATTTATTATTTGAAAATATAGTCCCTACCGATAAATTAGAATTTGTAGACGAAAGTCCATATCCCGATAAAATAGCAAAAGCAAAGAAAAAAACAGGACTATCCGAGGCTATAGCAGTAGGTCAGGGTTTAATAAATGGAGAGAAACTCATTATTGCTTGTATGGATTTTTCATTTATTGGGGGGTCAATGGGTTCGGTAGTAGGAGAACGAATTGCTAGAGGCATAGACAAAGCAATCGAAACGAAATCGGCTTTTATGATTATCTCCAAATCAGGAGGTGCTCGTATGATGGAAAGTGCGTTTTCTTTGATGCAGATGGCTAAAACTTCTGCCAAATTAACACAACTTGCCGAAGCTAAATTACCCTATATTTCATTGATGACAGATCCTACCACAGGAGGTGTTTCAGCATCGTATGCTATGCTAGGCGACATCAATATTGCGGAACCAAAGTCATTGATAGGATTTGCTGGGCCAAGAGTGGTGAAAGAAACTATTAAAAAAGAGCTACCTTTAGGCTTTCAAACAGCTGAATCTGTAATGGAGAATGGCTTTTTGGACTTTATCGTTCATAGAAAAGAATTGAAAGAGAAATTGACATTAGCTATTCAATTCTTCTTAAAATAGATATCTATATTTCTTTAATTTTTAAACTACATTTTCTAATTAAATCTAAAGAATTAAAAAATGAATAAACGACTCAGATTTATCCTATTTTTTAGTTTAATTGTGCCTTTTTATTCGTATTCACAAATTGTGAGCACACCTACATTGGAAGAAGCTTTTAAGAAAGCTAAGAAAGAAAACAAAATGGTCTTTGTAGAATTTTATAATTCCGATTGCTCGCATTGTCAAGAGCTTGAGCCATTTTTTAATGATGTAGAAATAGGTAAAATCTACAACAAAAATTTTGTAACCTACAAAATGAATACGAAGAATTTCAAAGATGAAGACAAGGGATTTATGCAAATCTATAATCTTTTTATAGAAAGTATTCCTTACTTCTTCTTTTTTGATAAAGATATGAATTTTGTATACTATTCAAAACCTTCACCTACATTTGACAATTTAAAAGAAATAGCATCAAAAGCTTTGGATAGTCAGGTTCGGTTTAGCTATTTAGAAAAAAAATATAAGAGCGGAGATAGGAATCTGAATCAACTTTATTCCTATTCACAATGGTTGAAGATACTGAGAAAAGACAGTCTTTTAGATCAAGTAGCCAATGACCTATATACTAAATTTCCAAAGGAAAAATTAGCTGACAATAAAAGTTATCTTTTACTAAAACACTGTATTTATAGATTTGATAACGGATTTTTTACATTTTGGTTTAATCAAATAGATTCTATAGAGTCTAATAAACTTAATGTAAGTAAATCAGATTTGCTGAATACGCTTAGTCGAATAGCTTATAAGAGTATTGATTTAGATAAAAAAAAGCACTACAATCGCACCCAAATATTTCAATTAAAGGAAATTTTAATAAAACTACAGATAAATCCAGAACCTTGGATATATTTCTGGGAAGAAGATTTAAAAATTTCAATTAATGAAAATAAAATGGAAGAGGCAATACAATATGCTCAGAAAATTCTAGAAAAAGAGAACTATTCACCTCCGTCATCGGCTTATTATATGGAGCGATACATAGAAATATTTCCCAAAAAATTTAATCATGAGGTGCTCTTTTCATGGATTGAGAAAATAGAAAAAAATAAAAAACTTGATATAGATCAAAATACAATTAATCGTTTAAAAGACTTGTATACAAAAAAGTTTAGATAAAATATTAAACTAGTTCTGCTGTCATATACATCAAAGGTTCTACACGAGTTAATCGAACTTTATGAATAGTATTTTTAAGCGATTCCTGAAAAGGTATACGAACTCTGATATAATTTTGTGTATATCCATTGATAAATCCATTATCATTTTCATGTTCAAAAAGAACACTTGCAATTTCTCCTATGTGTTTTTCGTAGAATTTGCGTTTATGTTTATCAGATAATGTTCTAAACTGTTTGTTTCTTTCTCGTCTAATTTCTATAGGAATTACAATATCGGATTTTACGGCACGAGTATTATCTCTTTCGGAATACGTAAACACATGAAGATAGGATACATCCAATTGATTAACAAAATGATAACTTTCTAAAAAAGCTTCATCATCTTCATCAGGAAAACCTACAATGACATCTACCCCAATTCCAGCATGTGGTATTTTTTCTCGGATATAAGCTATTTTTTCTTTATAAAAAACACTATCATATTTTCGATGCATTTCTTTCAAAACCTTATCAGAGCCACTTTGGAGAGGTATGTGAAAATGAGGCATTAACTTATGACTCGAGGCTACCAAATTTATGATTTCATTTGTAAGTAAATTAGGCTCAATTGAAGAGACACGAATTCTCACACCATCCTGTTCTTTTTCTATTTCATTTAATAAATCTAAAAAAGTCTCTTCGGTTCTTATTTTACCATCTTCATTTTTTCCAAAATCACCAGTATTCACTCCGGTGAGAACAATTTCTTTTACGCCTGTAGCTACTGCTTTTCTATATATTTTCATAGTAGCATCTACGGATTGACTTCTACTTCGACCTCTGGCCAATGGAATAGTACAAAATGTACAAAAGTAGTCGCACCCATCTTGAATTTTCAAAAAAGTACGGGTTCTATCGCCCGAAGAAAATGTAGGAACGAATTCATTAATTTCCTTGATATCTTCTGCAAATACTTTTTCAGTATGCGAGTCAATTTTTTCCAAATGATCTACCAATTTGAATTTATCTGAAGCTCCTAAAACTAAATCAACCCCTTCAATTGAGGCAATTTCAGTAGGTTTTAATTGAGCATAACAACCTATTATAATAACTTTTGAATCAGGCGATTTTCGTTTGATTTGACGTACGATAAATTTACATTCTTTATCGGCATTTTCTGTAACACTACAAGTATTGATTACATAAAAGTCGGCATTTTCGGAATAATCTACTTTTACAAACCCCCTGTCAATAGCTTCATTAGCCAAACTTGAAGTTTCAGAAAAATTGAGTTTGCACCCCAATGTATGAAAAGCGATTTTTCGTTGATAATTCATTAAATCTCATTGTAATTAAAAGTATAACCTCCTAATTTGTGTTTCTTTACTAAACTAACATCTTGAATAGATTCTGGTTTTACTCCCGTATAATAAATTTCAATCTTTTTTTCATTCAAATCCACCTCTTTACTAACTACATTCATGGATTGAGAATTCAATACATTTTCAATATATTGATCCAAATTATGCACTACAATTGATTTTCGCAATGTATGTGTTGTATACCAAAACCCAACAATTAAAATGACTAAGCCTAATATTGTAATTAAAAATTTACCCAATTTCTCAACGGTATTATTTTTAATTCCAAGAAGAAAAGTAATCAATAATGCTCCAAAAAGCAAGAAAAATGAAATAACTAAAATAAAAATAAAAGCTAATATTGAGCCAATCCAATTCATAATATACGAGACTGTAACCAATCATTACTAGAGGAATCATTGTGCCTGTAGCTACAGATACCGCTACAAATACAAATTTCACATTATTCTTCAATACAGCAATAAAACCGGCTATTCCTGCTATTAAAGCCACGAAAATTTCTGCAAAAGAACTATGATAAAACTCTTCTAGATTAGTTTTTGCGATAAAAATGGGCGATAAATAAAAATAAATAATACTGACAGATATCGATAGTAAAATTTGTATGATAATATTTTTGAGAGCAGCTTGAACCAATTGAGTATGTTGGCTTGCAATTCCTGAACCTAATCCATAGTATGGCATCATCATTGGGAATAAAATTAATCCACCCATAACAGCCATAGCAGAACCCGTATTTAATCCAATACAAATCAATAATATTGAAATTAACATGGAAATCAATTTCTCTTTTGTGATTTTTAGTTGAACAAGTATATGATGCTCAATCGACTCAAAATGATTGATTTCAAGATTTAATAAATTTCTAAATGATGAACGTACTTTTTCCAATAACTCCAAAACATTATAATTTTATGATACAAATATATTATAATTCAAATGATAAATATGAATTAATTCGTTTTTTCTGGACGCATTTGAGGGAACAATAATACCTCTTGTATACTAGCATTATTTGTAAAAAACATCACCAAACGATCAATCCCAATTCCCAATCCTGATGTAGGTGGCATCCCATATTCAAGCGCTCTTACAAAGTCCATATCAATCATCATAGCTTCATCATCACCTTTTTCAGCCAATTTCATTTGTTCTCTAAAGCGCTCCATTTGATCGATAGGATCATTGAGCTCGCTATATGCATTGGCTACTTCTTTTCCATTTACAAATAATTCAAAACGCTCCGTCAAATTAGGATCATTTCTATGTTTTTTGCACAACGGCGACATTTCTATTGGATAATCGGTAATAAATGTAGGCTGAATCATAAATTCTTCGCATTTCTCGCCAAAAATTTGATCAATCAACTTACCTCTTCCCATCGTATTATCCACAGGTACTTTCAAATCTCTACAAACATTGCGAATTTCATCTTCGCTCATTTTAGAAATATCAACACCTGTATATTCTTTGATAGCATCATACATAGACAATCTTCTATATGGACCCGCAAATTCAATTTCATTTTCGCCAAAAACAATTTTTGTTTTACCAAAAACTTCATTGGCGATATGCTCCAGCGTTTGCTCTGTAAAAGTCATCATCCAATTGTAGTCTTTGTATGCCACATAGATTTCCATAGCCGTAAACTCTGGATTATGCGTACGGTCTATCCCTTCATTTCTGAAATTTTTTGAAAATTCAAAAACGCCTTCAAATCCCCCTACAATCAATCTTTTCAAATACAATTCATTAGCTATACGAAGATATAATGGAATATCCAAGGCATTGTGATGCGTAATAAATGGACGCGCTGCCGCACCACCTGGAATTGACTGCAATACGGGCGTATCTACTTCCAAATATCCTTTTGACAAAAAAAAGTTTCGCATAGATTGAATAATTCTTGAACGAAGTATAAAAGTCTCTTTCACGCCTTTATTCACTACCAAATCCACATATCGCATTCTATATCGTGCCTCAATATCGCTGAAAGCATCATGAACATTGCCTTCTTCATCGGTTTTAACTACAGGAAGTGGTCTTAGTGTTTTAGACAAAATCGTTAATTCACTCACGTGAATACTCGTATGTCCCGTTTTGGTTTTAAATGTATAACCTTTTACCCCAATAAAATCACCTAAGTCTAAGTACTTTTTGAATACCGCATTATAAAAAGTTTTATCCTCTCCAGGACAAATTTCATCACGATTAATATAAAGCTGAATACGACCTTTTCCATCTTGTAATTCCGCAAAAGCAGCCTTTCCCATATCGCGAACACTCATCAAACGACCCGCTAAAACTACGTCTTGAAAATTCTTTTTTTCTTCATCAAAATGTTCCAAAATATCTACAGAATAGGCATTAACCTTAAATTCTGCTGCAGGATAAGGGTCTATCCCTGCTTCGATAATTTTAGCTAGATTATTTCTTCTTTGAATTTCTAATTCACTCAATTGATGACTACTTGCTGATTCCATTTATTTGATTACTAATTCTTTGATATTTTAAAAGCTACAAAAATATAAAAAATCTTTTTGCTAATAGGCTTTTTGATACATTTTTCGAATAAAAACAATATTTTTGTACTCTTTAATCTATTTTTCAAGTCTTAAATTAAAATTATTGACCAATTTACCTCAAATTGACAAAAGCTGGACACTCTTTTTGGATAGAGATGGGGTAATCAATTCTTTTGAGAAAGGAAAAACTATAAGTTCAATCAAGGATTTTAATTTTATAGCGGGAAGTATTGAAGGAATTGTAAAGGCTAGTCAAATTTTTGGAAGAATAATCGTTGTGACCAACCAACAAGGTGTTTTTTCAAATGAAATAGACGAAATGGAATTAGAAAAAATTCATTTTTATATTCAAGATTCTGTCAAAGCGCAAAAAGGAAAAATTGATGCTATTTATTATTGTCCATATCCCAGCAAATGGAATCCAAGATGTCGAAAACCCAATCCGGGAATGGCTATTTGGGCCAAACAAGATTTTCCTGAAATTGACTTCAAAAAATCAGTAATTATTGGCGATAGTTACACCGACATGGAATTTGGAGCAAATCTGGGCATGTTTAAAATATTAATTGATAATCAAGAATTTAGAAGTTCTGAAATTCAATTTGATGCAAAATTTAATTCATTAAAAGAGGTAATCATGAATTTCACTAAGCATTTGTTGGTTTAATACATTAATTCTGATTTAAAGTTGCATTTTTAATTAAAAATACTTATTTTTGCGCAAAATAAAAATTATGTTAACAGAAGCAGCGGTAAAAGTAAATCCAAAGTATATAGAAAACCCATTTTCAATTTCTGAATTTCTTGAATTCTTGGATGACATTTTAAAAGAAAATTCAACCTTAAATAGCGTATATAAAACTACCAATCGATTGAGGGCTGTTGAATTAGTTAAAGGAATACTAGATCGTAATATAAATTTTCAATTAACCGATTCATTGGTTCAATTGCTCAAGAAACCAAAAACTATAAAATTAGTATTGATTACAGAACCATGGAGTATCGATACTGCCAATATAATAAGAACTCTAGAAAGTATTGAGATGGCAGGATTAGGGAAAATACAATTAATGATATTTTTGAGAGAAAACAATACCGACATTACTCAAAAAATTCTAAATGATATCAACACTCCAATTCCAAGACTACTAGTTTTGGATAGAAAAAATGAAATCAAATGGATTTGGGGTCCAAGAACAGAAAATGCTGAGATTATGCTTCAAAATCTAAAAGCAAAAGGCACAGATAAAATGGAACAATTCAAATTAATGCAAGAATGGTATGTGAAAGATAATGCCATATCTTTTCAAAATGAATTTGAACATCATGTAAATGAGATATTCTCTGGACTTTAAGAATTGTTAATTATTTTTATTTAATACATAAATACAATCTCTTAAAATCTATTATCTCAATTTAATATCAACTTCCTTAATAATATTTGATTCTTTTTCTCCAATCAAATAAATAGAAGTACCCCCAACTAATCAATAACAACACAAACCAATAGAAAATTTCTGATGTCCAAGCCATTGTTAGGCTGCCATTAAGAAAAATAATAGTAATATACATATATAAATAATATATAGCTATAGTAATTGATTCAATAAATAAAGTTGTTTTTGAATTGCCCATACCTAATATGCTATTAAAAGACACATTGGCATATGGAAGTAAAACAAATGATACCAATAGCATTATCAATGGATAATATGCATCTTGAATCAAAGAAATATCTTTTGTAAAAATTGTAAATATAGGATCTCGAAGAATATATACAAAAATTGAAAAAGAAATCAATAAAATTGAACTCAATCTTGCAATTCTATGAATTGTTTTTGGAATTAAATCAATAGCATGTGCTCCCACCAATTGACCAACAAGCGAATTGGACGTATTGGCTAAACAAAAACCTGGGATAGCCATAATGGAAAAGAGTTGTTTTAAGACTATTGAAATAGCGAGTGCTTTAGTACCCATTCGTTCTATTAAAGCAAAGAAATAAACCCATGAGCCAAGACTGACCATATGTTGTATCCATATAGGATAAGCTAGTTTGATAATTTCCTTTAAAGATCCTAAATTGATAGCACGCAATTTAAAAATTACAAAATCATGATTTAAGCGCTTATTGATAATGAAATAAAAAAATAATATTAAAAGCCCAATAATTTCTGACAAAACAGTAGCAGTAGCACTCCCTTCAAATCCCATAGTATCCATACCAAATTTTCCAAAAACCAACATATAATTTAGTACAATATTTGACAATGCCGCTACTAATTGAGATATCAAGATAATGCGCGTATTCCCTATCCCAATAAATAAACTATTCAAAACCATTCCCAATAATAAAAAAGGAATACCAATTGCACGAATTTTGAAAACACAAATGGACATTTCATAAATAGTCTTATTTGAAATAATCCATTGCAAAAACATAGAACTAAAAAAATATAAAAACAAGGCCAAAGCAATAGAAACTGGAATGACAAAATAGATACCTTGAACTAATATTTCACCAATTTTGCTATATTTTTTAGCACCAAAATGTTGAGAAATTATGACTTGTACCGCACGAGCACTTCCCCAGCCTATCATAAAAATCAGTAATAAAATTACGCTACTAAAACCCACACTATCCATTTCATACTGCCCCAAATGCCCCATAAATGCTGTATCTACAACTGCAGAAATAGATTCACTAATTCCCCCTAGCATTAAAGGCATTGCGATAGCAAAAATAGATTTATATGAGGGAATTGTATGTAGCTTCATGAAATTTTGCCCAAAAAAATGAAGTGCAAATGTACATATTTTTAATTTGGAGAAAAATTATAAACTAAAAATACCTGAATAAAACAAATACAATTTCAAACCCTAAATCAAGGTAATTATCTCAGCAAAGTTAACTGACCTTTGTAATCCATTTGATTTCCATCTTTGAATAAAACTACAATTTTATAAAAGTAAATATCATTTTTACATAATTGACCTTTAAAACTTCCATCCCAGCATAAATCAGCTAGATTACTTGCAAATACTTTTTGTCCTATTTTATCATAAACTTGTACATCAATTTTGTCAATATTCAAACCATAAACTCGCCAGCAATCATTTCTACTATCTTGATTGGGAGTAAATATATTTGGGATATAAAGATCTTCAATTTTACGAACAGAAACGTTGACCTTATTTTCACTATAACATTCATTAGCATAAGTAATTTTTAATGAATAGGTTGTAGATTTAAATGGTTTTGCTATTGGATTTTGACAATCTGAACAGTTCAAAGTTTCGATAGGAGTCCATAAGAAGGATGAGATATCTGTTAATTGCGTATTATAATATTCAAATATAGGATTCAATAAAACGTCTTGTCCCGGAATCAAGGTATCATATATGATTGGAATTGAAAACTGAATAGATTTTTCTGGTAAAATTTCAATTATTGTGTCATAAGTACAATTATATTGGTTTTTAACAAAAAGACCATATGTTCCAATTTTCAAACTATTAAAAATAGATGAATTAAAATATTGTTTTCCACTATCAATACTATATTTCCATAAAAAAGTGTCCGTTAAATTTTTTGAAAAATCAATAAAACCATTATTTCTTTCAGGACATGAAGGACTTTTTGAATCAATTTTTGAAAAATCAAACCCTTTTGGATTAGTTACAAAAAAAGAATCTACTTGAACACAACCCTTTGAATCAATTACTTTTAAAGTATGAAAAATACCAGGATTTACATTTTTCAATATAGGTTGATTCTGAATAGGATTTTGATTCCAAATATAGGTAAAAGGAGAATGAATTCCTAATACTTGAGATGATAATATAGCATCCATTGAATTAAAACACGTGGCTTTTGTCAATTCTTCTATTTTTACATTAAATAATTGTGCATCTGGCACAAAAAAAGTATCCATTTTGATACAATTTTTACTATCAAATACAGATAAAATAAAGTTTCCACTTTTTATATTCTTTATATCTTTTGAATATTGCAAAGGAACTGTATTCCAAGTATAATTTGAATATGGTGGACATCCCCCTGTTAATTTTATATAAAGATTAGCATCTGAATAGCCAAAACAGGAAGGTTTGACAATACTATCAAATACAATAATTTTATCAGGAGATAATACGGTAAAAATACTATCCCATTTACATCCATTATTATCAATGACCTCTATATAATTATTTCCACGTTCAAGATTCGTAAGTATATTCTTCTTTGAAAATAATGAAAACATTTGATTTTGTATATTGACTCGATATGGAATATTTCCATTAAACAATTCTAATACAGCCTTTCCATTTTTACTATCATAACATGAGAGACTATCTGATTTTAAAGATGCGACTTTCAATTGATATGCACCATTGAAAGAAAATGAAGTATCCAATTTACAGCCATAAGCATCTCGAATCGAAATTTTCATACTATCTTTCGAGGGTAAACTATAGTATGCTTGTATATTTGAAAAATTGTTTGAATCTATTCTATATTCATAAAAACCATATCCACCAACCGTCTCACTAATTTGAATAGAGCCGTTATTTGAATTTGTGCAAGATGGCTTTACTATTTGGTATTTTGAAGCAAGTTTAGTGGGACTAGATATCGAAATTAATTTAGTAGAAGAAAAACAATTATTAAAATCTTTAATCTTAACAGAATACGTTTGGTTGGATAAATTATCTTTTAAGCTGTGAATTGAGGGTATATCATCTATATAATACAAATAAAATCCTACCCCACCTTTTGGACTTATTGCAATCTTTCCAAGCGAATCGCCATAACATAAATTATCAAATTTTATATAATCAAACGTTACAGAATCTGGTTGTGTTATTTTGATTTCAAAAAGTTGAACACACCAATTATTAAGAGCATTTGTATAATGCAAACTTCCCGAAAAATTACCAGCGGTCATCGATCGGATAAAACTATCTTTTGTGGAGGTATGAATCCAGTGATAACTTGAAGGTTTTATTGCGCTATTAATTACAAAATGACCACTAGCAGTAGCACCTCCATAACACAAAATAGGCATATCTTGCACCCAAGTATATTGAATTCCATTGGGTTCTATTATTTCAATTTTTTGTTCTTTTATACAACCATCTCTATCCGTAATTATTACCGAATAATTACCTTTTTTTAAATTACTTATTGAATCCGAACTGTTTTGCATACCAATCCATGAATATTGAAATGGTGCATTGCCTTTTAAAACAATGACTTTAGCTTTTGCATCCGAATATCCAAAACAAGATGTAGATGTTTTTATAATAGAATCTTCTATCAAATCCCCTTGATTTAAATAGATTGAATCTAATATTGGACAATTTGAATTCGTTTGTACATATTGCGCATAAATCATAGTATCTTTAGGATTTGAAAATTTTATGTGCAATAAAGTATCTAGTTTAAGAATATTTTGTTTTTTATAGTTAAAGATTATATTTTTTGAACTCATCAAAGGAATTTGAACTTCAGATGAAGCACTACAATTCAAAAAAGTATCTTTTTCAAAAACTTTATACTGAAACCATTCCATTTTGAATTGAAATAGCTTTGTTTTTGAAATATTAGATTCACAAACAGACACTTCTATTTGAAAATCAATTTTTTTATCTGTAAAAGAAGGCTTAAAAATTATATGATATAGTATGGTATCAAAAACTCCATTTCCTACTCTAACATTTTTTGTTTCGGACAAAACCAAATCTTCATTTCCTAACCATTTTATGGATTCTTTAGCTCTATTTTTTGGCACTAAAAATTTATATTCAATTTGTGGCGATTGAAAATCATTACAATACACTATTTTGTGACTATCAATATGCAAAATTGATTGATTAGATCTAGCGTTATCCAAATAAATATTTGAAGCCATATTTGTCATAGAATAAATACGATCAATATTTCGTTTTGAAATCAAAATAAATGTATCTAATTTATTCAATCGCTGTATCTTTCTATATTCATATAACACATAATTAATCCAACTATTTTGAGCAATAGAAGGCGTATATGCTATAGTATTTTTCGATTTGAAAATTTGATTCTCTAAAATAAATATTGGTTTTTGAGAAATCAAAGTAGGAGCTAATTCTGCTAGTTGTGGATTAAAAATTGAACTACCTTTTGAAATATATGGTGCAGAAATTTCAAGATAAACAGAATCCTTTATTTCATCTTCAATTTGATATTTCATATCATAACGTTCCAATACAGTTGGATTTGCATTTGACTGTAATGAAAAGACAGCACTACTATTTATAAAATCTGTTTGAATCAATGTTTGAAGAAAAAGAGGTGTCTCAATATTCTTTAGATTGGAACTATAGGCTCTATTCTGACCCGTGAAATGTATACTAGTCCACCCACAATTTCTACCTATCAGAATGTTGGCTTTATAAAAATTGGATTCAATATTTATATGTTGATTACTATCACATGAACCAGAAAAGCAAACCGAAGGTATAATTTCTTTTTTGTACAAACTTAAAGGTATGGAAATTGATTGACCTGAACAGTTTTTGACCTCTACAAACTGGGTTACAGGCAATGCATAATCTTTGCATGAGCGATTTAAAACTAATTGAATCTCATAAACCCCATTAAATGTGTCAATTAATTTGTATTGCATTTCACCTCCATACAAATGATTGGACTTTGCACACATGAAAATCATAATTGAAAACAATAAAATCAATAACTTTTTGATAATCATATCTATTCTACAACATAAGTCTTGTTAATTTAGATTATTATTTCTACAAAAATAACTATAAAAGCTTTAAATTTACATATAATTTTTAATAATAGTATATCAAGTAATATTAAATTGCTTATTTTTGTATTTTAAATATTAACCTTAAAATTAATCATAATGTCTACTCAAACTCAAAGTATGAACTATAAAGTAAAAGATATATCCCTTGCAGAATGGGGTAGAAAAGAAATTACATTGGCGGAAGCCGAAATGCCTGGTTTGATGGCATTGAGAAAAGAATATGGCGCTACCAAACCATTGTCGGGAGCTAGAATTGCAGGTTGTCTACATATGACTATTCAAACAGCAGTTTTAATCGAGACCTTAGTGGAATTAGGTGCTGACGTTACATGGTCTAGTTGTAATATTTTCTCTACACAAGATCACGCAGCAGCAGCTATTGCTGCAGCAGGTATTCCCGTTTTTGCTTGGAAAGGTATGAATGAAAAAGAATTTGACTGGTGTATAGAACAAACATTGCATGCATTCAAAGGTGGAAAATCATTAAACATGATTTTGGATGATGGTGGCGATTTAACAAATATGGTATTAGATCGTTTTCCACATTTAGCAAAAGACATCAAAGGTATTTCTGAAGAAACTACTACTGGTGTTTTGAGGCTTCATGAAAGACAACAAAAAGGTACATTGCCTATTCCAGCTATCAATATCAATGATAGTGTTACGAAATCAAAATTTGACAACAAATACGGATGTAACGAATCTCTTGTAGACGCTATTCGTAGAGCTACAGATATTATGCTTGCTGGCAAAACAGCTGTAGTTTGTGGATATGGAGACGTAGGAAAAGGTTCTGCAGCTAGCTTGAAATCAGCGGGTGTTCGTGTTACCGTTACAGAAATTGATCCTATTTGCGCATTACAAGCTGCAATGGAAGGGTTTGCAGTTAAAAAACTAGAAAATTGTATTGGCGACGCCGATATTATAGTTACTGCTACAGGAAACAAAGATATCGTTCGTGGCGAACATTTCTTGAAATTGAAAGATAAAGCTATTGTTTGTAATATTGGACACTTTGACAATGAAATAGATATGGCATGGTTGAACAAAAACTATGGCAATCAAAAAATGGAAATCAAGCCACAAGTAGATATGTATAATGTAAATGGAAAAGACGTTATCATCTTGGCAGAAGGTAGATTGGTAAACTTGGGCTGTGCTATGGGACATCCTTCATTTGTAATGTCTAATTCATTTACAAATCAAACATTGGCTCAATTAGAGTTGTGGACCAATACAGACAAATATTCAAATCAAGTGTATGTATTACCTAAACATTTAGATGAAAAAGTGGCACTTTTACACTTAGAAAAAATCGGTGTAGAATTAGAAGTTTTATCTCAAGACCAAGCAAGTTATATAGGCGTTCCAGTAGAAGGCCCTTATAAAGCTGATTTTTATAGATATTAAACAATTGCTATTTCAAATATAAAGGTAGTTGAGGATTCTCAGCTACCTTTTTTTTTATCCAAAAACTATGAATGCGTTACTTTTGTATTACCATAAAAAAATGAATGAAAGAAAAAATACAAACCTTATTTGAAGATAATTATATAATAGCGGTAAGTAAACCTTCTGGCTTGTTGACCATAAAAGATAGATTGGGCAAAGAACCCAATTTATTTGATTATCTCAAAAAAAATAATGAAGAATTACGTCTCATTCATCGATTGGATAGAGACACCTCTGGATTAATCATTTTTGCTAAAAATGAAGAAGCACAAAAAGCATTTAGCCCCTTATTTGAACGACATGAAATTATAAAAATTTATCATGCTATTGTAGCAGGTAAACCAGTTAAAAATGAAGGCTTGATTGAAAATTTTATAGAAGAAAATCTTCAATTTCCTGGCACCTATAGAGTGGGGAATCAAAAAGGAAAATTAGCTGTGTCATTTTTCAAAGTTTTAGAGACCTATAAACAAAATTGTCTCATTGGGTTTGATATTCGAACTGGACGAACTCATCAAATTCGTGTACACGCAAAATTTATTGGAACACCATTAGCATTTGACTCACTATACAATCCATATAATGGTATTTATGTATCAAAGCTTAAGTCTAAATTCAAGCAAACAATAGGAGAAGAACGCTCTATTATTCAGCGTCTCTCCCTTCATTCTCATTCTTTAGCATTTGTTCATCCTTTTACAGGTATGGAACAAAATATAGAATGTCCCTATCCAAAAGATTTTGAAAAAGCTATCGAAATATTAAGAAAATATAAAAATTAAATATATTTTCTTTTAGGAAATTCTAATTACAGACTCTGCTATGCATTGTAGGACAGCCATAGCCACTTCCTCGCCTTTATTGCCTAGTTTTCCTCCGCTTCTGTCCAAAGCCTGTTGCGTAGTATTTACCGTCAATAATCCAAATCCAATGGGAATTTGATAGTTCATTTGGATATCCGCCAAACCTTCCGCCACCGCTTGATTGATATACACATCATGCTCCGTATCACCTTTTATCACACAGCCTAACGTAATGATTCCATCCAAATTTTCTACATCACGGATACATTTGAGCGAACCATAGAGCAATTCATAACCTCCCGGCACTAAAAATTGGTACACCTCTCCTACCCCATTGATTTTCAGCACTTCTTTAGCACCATTCAGTAGTACATCTGTTATATTTCCATGATAACTACTGCATACTATGGCTATTTTCTTTTTTGAAAAATCATACGAAAGATTCTTACTCGTCAAAAGGGGCGCTATACTCATGAAAATATAAAATTTATAGCACAAAAGTAATCATTAAACGCAAAAAAAGACACACTTTTTTCATAATTCACGTATTTTTGTCAAAAGTTTTGGTTTGAAATTCAATAAAAATCTCTTTTTGATTCCCGTGCTACTGCTCCAGCTTTTGAGTGGCGCGGTGCTATTCACGTACAGCGAGTCAAAAGAGGGTTTCAAATGGGTAAAATACAATCCTTTTTGGCCTACAGATTGTTGCCATGCGGAGGAAGCATCCGAATCTTGCTGTACGGGCGAATCCTCTTGCGAGAGTTCATGTATAGCCTCTTGCTGCACGACTCAGCAGCTTTTCACTATCCAAAATTTTGCACAAACTCAAGAATCATACTCAAAAAAAACGAATCATTTCGCCGAAAACAAACTCGTTTCGGTTCAATCATTTGCATCATATTTCACCTCTCCGCTCCGTCACGAGCCATTATTTGAAACCCCATCAAATTTTCCGCGTATCCAGTCCCAACGGGATTTCAGGTGCGTATGGAACTGTTAGCATTTTTATTGATTTAAAATATTTGGGCGCGCCTACGGCCGGGCTTTCGGCTTTATCTCCTTCGTTACACTTTGGAGGATATCGCCTCTATCCCTCGCGCAGCATGGGGAGTTTTGGTAGCTTTTTTGTATAAAATTAGTTATTTATCCTCTATCTTTTCTTCAATAAAATCAATCAAAAATGAATAAAATCATAA
The DNA here is from genome assembly GCA_040383345.1 of Chitinophagales bacterium. Lineage (GTDB taxonomy): Bacteria > Bacteroidota > Bacteroidia > Chitinophagales > JADJOU01 > CHPMRC01. Next base: position 16,425 of record JBEIDU010000031.1, read on the forward strand.
TAATATTAATACTACTTTTTAGTATTTCATTTACTTCAAAAAGTCAACAAATTCAAGGATTTGTAAATGATAACAATGGAAACCCCTTATCAAAAGTACGCATTTATTGGGAAAATCTAGAATCCTATAGCACATATTCCAACGAAGAAGGCGCATTTTCCATTCAAAAAAAGGAAGGCGAACATCATCTTATCTTCAAAAAAATGGGTTTTGAACCCCAAGAATACGAAGTACTAGATACCTTACCTATTTTGATAGAACTAGAATCTAAAATCTCAAAAGGTGCCGTCATTACCGATAAGAAAAAAGACAATATCCATACCATTTCAACCGAAATAGTAGACAAATGCGAATTAGGAAAATTAGCGTGCTGCAACCTAGCCGAAAGCTTCGAAAACAGCAACACCGTAGACGTAGTCTATTCCGACGGCGTTATGGGCGGACGCGAAATTCAGCTCCTTGGACTCAATGGCGTGTATTCGCAGCAATTGTGGGAAGGACTGCCTTATCATAGAGGTTTATCCCAAAAATTAGGATTAGAACTCGTTCCAGGCCCTTGGATTGAGCGTATTGGTATCAACAAAGGGATAGGTTCGGTAGCCAATGGATTTGAAAACATCTCGGGGCAAATAAACATAGACTTCAAACGTCCTCGAACTACCGAAAAACTATTTCTAAACGGTTATATTTCCGAAATTGCCAAATCGGATTTCAACCTCATTACAGGACGAAAATTCAATGACCATATAGCTACAAATTTCTTTGCCCATACCTCATTTTCCAGAGCCAAGTTTGACAATAATCACGATGGATTTGTGGATATGCCCCAATTTTTCAATCTCAATTTTATGAACAAATGGCACTATATTGGCGACAAAGGATTGGTGGTCAATGCAGGTATACAATACGCATACAATCAAATCAATGCGGGACAATTGCTTCAAGAAATTCCCAATCCATACACCATAGACCAAAACACGCAGGAAGTTCAGGCTATGCTCAAAACCGCTTGGGATTTTAAAACCGACAAAAACAACAGCCTTGCTATGACCTATCGCTTCAATTATACGGCACAAAAAGGAAATATAGGCAATAATGCCCTAAACAGTCAGCAATATTTTGGCAATCTGATGGCTATTTACCAATCCGATATTTTCAACAATCTAAACAGCTTCAAAGCGGGTTATAGTCTTCATTATGACAAGCTAAACGAACAAATTGGTTCAAATCAATTTGAAAAATTGGATATAGTCAACGGACTTTTTGCCGAACATACCTACAATGCCGAAACCCTCAAAATCATTTCGGGATTCCGTGCCGATTGGCATCAAACGTTAGGCGTTTTCATTTCGCCACGTATCGATATCAAATGGGCGCCAAGCACCAAACATACGTTGAAAATTAGCTCAGGATTAGGATTTAGAACGCCTGCAATGATTAGCGAAAGCATAGGTTTTATGGTTTCAAACAGGACATTGTCACTTCCTAGCACCTACGAAGCCGAAAAAGCGTGGAACAGCGGTATCGCATACAAATTTGATTACAAATTGGCTGGTATTCCATCAGTGTTTGAAGCGAGTTATTTCCTTACCTTATTCCAAAATCAAATGCTTTTTGATATAGAATCGCCAACTCAATTAAAACTTTTTTACCTACAAGACCAATCGCGTGCGCAAAGCCTCCAAGTAGAAAATACATTCAATTTTTCAAAACAAGTACAATTGAAACTTTCCTACAAAAACGACCAAGCGTATGCAATATATTCGGGCGAACAAAAAGCGATTCCCCTGCTCAAAAACGACAAATTTTTGGCAAATCTAACGGTAGCTACTCACAATCAAAAATGGAGAATGTCCACCACGCTTCTCCTCAATGGCCCTGCCCGTATTCCCAATACCAATGGCTTGATGGAATCCCAATCGCCTTGGCATGTGCTCCTGCATCATCAGTTCAATTTTATCCCCAACGAGACCTTTGATATGTATATAGGCGCTGAAAATATTTTCAACTTTATGCAACACAATCGTATCCTAATGAGTGCCAATCCAAACGATGCACGCTTTGACGGCGGTATGATTTGGGGACCGATGGACGGACGCCGAATGTACATAGGCGCTAAATTCTCAATAAAATAAACACTTCTAATTATTCAAAAGCCTTGCAATTTTTGTGAGGCTTTTTTGTCGGCGTATTTTGACAAAGTATTTATAATTTATTTATGATTAAACTAATAGAATAATAAAATTTAAGTTTTTTTTTAAAATATTTTATGTTTACTAAATGTGTAAATTTGTATATTATATATAAGTTATCCTTCTTTACATTTTTTAATCAAAAAAGAAAAAGGATATCTAAAAAAATGTCCTTTTAAAATAGACTTTATTATACGCTTCTTCATATATCAATTAAATATTCTTTAGACATTAACAAACTATAAATATTTTTGTCAAAAAATTAAGTAAAGGAATAGATGGAATTAGATAGAAAAAAGCGCGCTCAGGATTTTGAAATAAAGGATTTTATATATGATTTGCCCGAGGATCGAATCGCTAAATATCCTTTAAAAGAGCGAGACCAAAGCAAATTATTGGTGTATCAAAACCAAAATATATCTGAAGATGTCTATATAAATCTTGACAATTATATTTCGAAACAATCGATTTTCATTTTTAATAACTCCAAGGTAATTCAAGCGCGTTTAAATTTCAAAAACTCGGAAGACGATCCTATTGAAATTTTTTGCCTTGAACCCAATGAAGAAAATCCAGAGCCTTCTCAGGCTATGAATAAAAAAGCAAGTGTTTTATGGGATTGTTTTGTAGGGAGACTTCATAAATGGAAAGAAACTACTATTCGTATTAAATGTAATGACATTATTTTAGATGCGGAAATCATCAAACGAAATAGCAATATTTTTACCATTAGATTTAGTTGGCAACCTGCTGATTATACCTTTGCAGAAGTCATTGCCAAAATAGGCGAAATACCCATTCCACCGTATTTAAAAAGAAAAAGTGAAGAAATAGATACAAAAAGATATCAAACGGTATATGCCGAAAACGAAGGTTCGGTTGCGGCACCTACTGCGGGTCTTCATTTTACTAACGAAATTTTTGAGAAACTTAGCTCCAAAAATGCAATAATTGATTTTGTAACGCTTCACGTAAGTGCAGGTACCTTTAAACCCGTAAAAAGCGAAACACTTGAAGGGCACGAAATGCACTCCGAATGGATAGAAATAGATAAAACGTCTATTTCCAACCTTTTGAATCTAGTAAATAAGGACAATCCGAATAAAAATATCATAGCTGTAGGCACCACTTCTATGCGAACGATAGAGTCCTTGTATTGGATGGGTGTAAAAGCATATCAAAACAGAGATGCAACTATTGAAGAATTAGAAGTAAAACAATGGGATGCTTATGAACTTAATCAAAATGTATCTGCTTCGGACGCACTCAATAGTATATTAGAATGGTTAACCAAGCATCAAAAAGAAAAATTGATTTGCAAAACACAATTACTCATTGTTCCCTTTTATGAATTAAAGATTGTAGATGCACTAATCACTAATTTTCATCAACCAAGTTCTACACTTCTCCTTCTCGTGGCGGCTGTTGTAGGCGAGGATTGGAAAAAAATATACGATTATGCGTTACAAAATGATTTTCGATTTTTGAGTTATGGCGATGGCAGTATACTTTTCAAAAATAAATTTAAAAATTAAGAATATTACCTACCCTTTCCTTTGAGCATAATGAGCACGGTATGAATCATAATTTTTATATCAAAAATCAAACTCATATTTTCGATATAAATAATATCAAATTTTAGACGGTCTATCATTTGAGCTACATTTTCAGCATAGCCATATTTCACCATTCCCAAAGATGTAATTCCCGGACGAGCTCTATATAAATGCTGGTAATAAGGCGCTTCTTTCATAATTTGTTCAATGAAATATTGTCTTTCGGCGCGATACCCTACAAGGCTCATATCCCCTTTCAAAATATTAAAAAACTGTGGAAATTCATCTATTCGCCATTTTCTAAGAAATTTGCCAACTTTTGTAATACGTGGGTCATTTTCAGAAGACAACAAAGGGGTATCTGATTCAGCATCCGATCGCATAGTTCTGAACTTTATAATTCTAAAGGACTTTCCATTTTTCCCTATACGCTCTTGGGTATAAAAAACATTTCCCCCATTTGAAATTTTTAAAACCAATATTATCAATAAATAAAATGGTAATAACATCATTACAGCAATAAGGCTAATACCATAATCCAAAGTCCGTTTGATATTTTTTTCCCACAATGGCATCAAATCGGGATAAATTTCATGGAAAACAGGACCTTCTACCTTATTATACTTAAAACTCCTAGAAATAATATCAGGAATATCGGCTATCGCTTTTATAGATACTTCATTTGTTGCCAATTTATTAATGGATTCAATAAAAAAATCTTTGTTTGAAGATTGTATTATGACATCATCAATTTTATATTTAGAAACTAATTGTGATAAATTTTCAAAATAACCCAAAAAAGGCAATTCCAGACCTCTATCTTCATTGTTATGATTGATATATCCTATCAATTGATGTCCCAACGGCAAATTTTTAGCTATATTATTAAAAAGGATTCTATCAAAAACATCAAAGACGATAATTGAATTTACAATTCTTTTTCCATTTCGCATTTGGAACTTACCCAAAGATACTAAAAACACTCTAAATAAAGCAATTACTGCAAATTGCATTACAAAATACAACATAACTACACGAAACAAATCTTGCATCGAATATTTATCATCCAAAAACAAAAAGAATGCTAATACTGAAACACCGACCATAGATATTAATATGGTTTTGACAATTTCTTTTAATCTAGATTTTAAATATACATTTTCATAAAAACCTGAATAAAAAAACAAGACCAACCAATAAAAAGGTATAACTATAAGACTATACAAAAAGGTAGTATCGTCCTTAAACTCATTAAATGTAATAGAATAAGGCACATAAAATAAGGTTTTTCTATAGTAGAACAAGAATATCCAAACGGCCAAAGAGCCTAAGACATCTCCAATTATATACAAAAAAAATACTCCTTTATGCTTCAAAAAATAATATTACTGGACAAATTTATAGCATTAAACTCTAATTTATATATAATATTATCCACATGGCATATTTTTATTTCAATTGACTCAAAAATAAAATTGAAATAT